>MQVI01000071.1 GCA_002002485.1 Pasteurellaceae bacterium 15-036681 | reverse complement strand
TTACATTTATAGCGTTGCTTATCTTTGACTTTGCCGTATTTTTGGACATCTTTGCTATTGCAGTAAAAGCATTTTTTGCGTTCAAAGCCTTTAAACCTCGTTAAATCCAGTTATAGTAAGGCTTTAACGAGGTTTTGACCATTAATTTTGTCCTTTACGCCTAATTTCGGAAATATTTGCAAAATACTCTCCAAATCAGCTCGCTTTTATTCTTCTTAAAGGTGGAAAGAAAGAATTTTACCGGTTGGTAGTTCCACAGATAAATTTAAAGCCCCACCCATTGCTTCAACATAGCGTTTAATCGATGAAAGACGAATATCGTTTCCGCGTTTCTCTAATGCAGCGACAGAAGGTTGTTTAATATTCAGAGCTTGGGCAATTTGTTGTTGAGAGATTTCTAGCTCCTCACGAATACGATAAAGTTGTAATTCCGTTCGCATATCTTCCGCAATCTCTTTCACTTTTTTCTGCTGCTCTTCAGGGAGCTGTGCCATAAGTTCTTTAAAATTCATGCTCATTATGTTTCTCCTTTTGATACTCAGAAAGGTATTCTTCATAGGTTTTTTCAGCTAGTTCAATCATTTCTTTATAGAATAGCTTCTCTTTTTTTCCTTTTTTATTACCACCACACAATACAATTGCTTGCCGAATGGGGTCAAAAATAAAGAATAACCTAAATACTGATTTTTTAGATTGTATTCTTAATTCTTTTAAATTTGCATATTTGGAACCTTGTAATGTATCAGCGTGAGGTCTACCTAATTTAGACCCTTCAGTACTCAATAAATATAATGCTGCGTAAATTTTTAAAGTGTCTTCTTGCTCTAGTAATTTAAGCCACTTCAGAACAGGTTGCTGCAGTATTACATTCCATTCATGTTGCATATAATATTCCTTATGTTTATAGATTATAGTCTATTAACTTGATAGAGGCTACTGTTTTTATACAGTGCAAATTCAATATCAACCTATTTACATTAACATTTAACAACGGAATAGAAAGTTAGTAGTGCTTATTTTTCGATGAAGATCACAAAAATAGCTTTGTAGCTCTTGGCTAAACAAACACAGCTTGCACTAAATACATATAAAGTCCTGTTCCTACTGCCATTGAAAGAAACATATTCTTCTTCCAAAAATGCAGAGCTAGTACCACAGCGCCCGCAATAAAATCCGCTAAATAACGATTATTTTCAGCCGTAAAATCAATATGTTTATAGCAATAAATCACTAACATTCCGAACATTGCAGCGGGCAAAACTTTACCTAAATAGCGGATATATTCGGGAATTGGGCGATTAGCAGGGAAGACCCAAAAGGGCAATAAACGAGAAAGCTGTACTGCAGCTACCGCTACTGCAATAGTGATAATATGTTCTGAAACCGTCATTATTCAGCTCCTTCTGTTTTGTTGCTGAGTTTACCAATAAGTTTTGGACGGCGAATTGTTAGAATAATCCAAATTCCAATTAAGGTTGGAATTAAGAAATTTTCTTTTCCAACTAAAATTAAGCAAATCAGCGTAAATCCTAAACCGAGCAACGAGCTTTCGTGATTGCTCTCTTTCATCCAATTTTCAGCAAAAATGATCAAAAATAGCGCCGTCATGGCGAACTCAACGCCTGTCAAATCAAATGGGATAAGAGTTCCGAATGCATTACCTAATCCTGCTCCCACAACCCAATAAATTTGTAGATAAAGGGTGACAAAAAACATAAACCAGCCTTTGTCGATATGTTTTTCGACTTTCGCCATATAGTTAAGGGAAAAACTTTCATCAACTAAAGCACTGATCATATACCAACGTTTTTTGCCAAGATGTGCTCCATATTTTTCAAGCATCGAAATGCCGTAGAAAATTTGGCGACCGCTTACTACTAGCGTTAATAAGAACAGACTCAGTGGCGCAAAAGGCCCAACTAAAGCCGCTGCGACAATAAATTCGACTGAGCCAGCATAAATGAGAGCTGCCATTAGCACTGGATAAAGCAAGCCAAAGCCAAGGGCTTTCATATAAAGCCCATAGGCAAAGCCTAAGAAAAGAAAACCGATAATCATCGGTGCGGAATAAGGTAAAGCGGCACGAGCCGCTAATTTGATAGAGGAGTGATTTTTTGTGTTTGCTTCCGACATAATAAATTTAAAAATATCCATAATTTAATTAAAAATAGCTATTACATCTTGTGGAGTAATATTAGAGCTTGCTACAACAGCATTACTTAAATCAATTTTATTTGATAGTAGCTGGTGTATTTGTAAATCAAAAGAACGAATGTTCGGATGTGTTGCCATCGGTAAATAGACATTAACATCTTTTTGCTGACCTATACGATAAACTCGGTCTGTTGCTTGAGCTTCTTTTGCTGGATTCCAATGGCGTTCTAAATGAATGACATTATTAGCACCAGTAATGGTTAACCCTACTCCTGCAGCAATAGGAGACATAATTAATACATTAAACCCGGCTTGAGCTTGAAACTTATCAATAATAGCTTTACGAGTTTGATTGTCTTTTACTGTTGCTATAGCTTTTGTTTCGCCATTAATAATATCAGGCATAATACCAAATGAGAGTGTTATCAGTGCTGTGAGGTAAGCTTGTACAACTTTAGTTTCTGCAAAAATTAATACCTTTTCATTACGCGACTTTATTTGTTCGAGTAATTTCATTAATGATGTGATTTTTGCTGATAAATAGGCCTCAGCTAGTAAGTTTTCATTAACTACTAAATTATGGTGAATACTCGTTACTTTTAATTGACGTAAGCTAGACAAAATAATTTCTCGTTTGTCTTCAACGGTTGAATATTTAACATCATTGATAATTTTATTGTAACTTGCTAATTGTTCTCCTGACATCTGAGCATCAAGAATTGAAAGATAGTTTTTATCTTCGCGATCTCCTGAATACACATATTTCTGGGGCAAGCCTTTCAGCTTTTCCGCTTTAGTTCTACGTAACATATATTGACCAGTTTTTTGACGCAGCTTTTTTCCGATCTCAATTTTTACATCATTTGCATTTTCTTGCTCTTGGCTGTCCAGAATAGGCTGGATATATTCCTCTCTAAATTGTTTCCATGCCCCAAATAAACCAGGTGCAACAGTATCCATTAAACACCAAAAATCTTTTAGGCTATTTTCAACGGGAGTTCCTGTTGCTAATAACTTGAAATCTGCTTTCAATGCTTTAGCTGCTCGAGTAACCAATGCATTAGGATTTTTTAAGTTCTGAGCTTCATCAAATATAGCTATACTCCAATCAACTTTACTCAGTGAGAATTGATAATCACGTAAGGTTTGATAAGTAGCTAGCACTAATCTTTGAGGGACATCAAGCCGTCTATTTCCATATTTTTCACCTACTTTGAGAGAATGATAAATGGTATCTAACGGTACAATATCATTTTCGCCAATGTATTGGCGAATTTCAGAGCCGCCATGCTTGAATCGCTTTAGATCACCATCAGATTGTAATATAACAATATCTTTAAAAGGTGATTGTATAAATGTTTCTTCTATCTCTGCTTTCCAGTTTTCTAATAAGCTAAGAGGGGCAACAATTAAAACAGGCTTTGCAACGCCATTTTGGGCTTCAAGTCGACGGTAAAATTCATTAACAGCAACTAATGTCATATAGGTTTTGCCTAACCCCATATCATCAGCTAATAATCCACCGCTACCACTAGGCATATTTTTTTGCTGACTAATAGATAGGTGTGCTAAAAGCCATTTAATACCTTCTTCTTGGTGTGGAAATGGTAGGCGCTTTAAATTGTCCCTAGCAAAATCTTGTTGATTTGATTTTAGTTCTTCATCAATTTGTTGAATATAACCGCTAAAAGTTGCTTGTTCATCGTTTGAATCAATACCAATAACAATAGTTGTAGAATCATTTTTTCCAGTTTCAGACTCTGTAGTGGGAGGATTTTCTAAATCTTGATTTTCTTGATAAATTTGTTTACGAATATGATTAATGACTTTTTCAACATTATCAAACTCAGAAATATCAATTTGGTGGCCTTGAACTTCAATACAATCTGCACCTGTAGCTCTTGCATTACCGATTAATTCTTCAACATCTGAGAGTGTTATAGGGTCGTTGATAATTGCCATTAATGCTTCTGGTGGTTCTACAAGAGTAGTCATAGAGCCAAACCATTGAATTCCTGATTTCTCGGTTTCACCAAAATAGTGATGAGTAAATTTTTCTGCCCCAAAAACACGAATAGAAAAGCCGACATCAAGATCGATTAATGAAGAATTTAAAAAAGCCGTTGGGCTTTCCAAAAAGGTTTTAACTTGAGATTTGGAAATATGGCGTTTTGTCAAAATTTCGTGGATTGCCTCTAATTGCATTTCATCAAATAAAACGCTTTTATTTTTGACTTTTAAAAGTTGCTTTCCATCTTGAGATAATTGACCTGTTCGTTGGCGAATATCATCAATATTTATTCCTTGAAAGCTGGGGGTTAATTCAATGCTTCCATCAGAAAGCTCTTGAACTGCAACTCCTACTTTTTCAGGCATAATGACTTCAATAGAGTCAAAATGTGCGAGATTTACTCTCATACCCTGCTTTTGAGCTAGCTGTAATTGATAAACAAGCTTATTGTTTTCAAATTCCGTCTTTACATCTAGTGGCAAATTTTGATGAATATCTAAAGCTTTTAAGGTTTGCCATTCATATCTAGTGAGTCGATAGATCTCATTTGAACTGATTTCTAAAAATGGACCTGCAAGGTTATAGCTAGAAATTTTATCTCCATCTTCCATCAATAATTTATAACGAACATCAAAAGCGACATTTGAGGTTTTATGATTGACTACTGCTTCATAATTACCTTTAAATAGAGGAGGAAATTTGAATAGTTGAGCAAAATTGTCATCAAGATCAGTAATAATTTCAGCGGGAACAAAGAATCCATTAGGGAAGCGATGAGCTTGTTCTTGCTCTAATAATGTTTGTAGATAAGCATATTGAAAGCTAAACAGAGGGCTTTCAATAGCATATTTTTCAATAGAATTAACCGCTTGTGGCGGCATAATAAAATTAATTCCTGATTCAATCGGATTTCTTTCTATTTCCCAGCGGAATACAGGATTACTTTGTTTATTATTTTTTACTAAATTCTTGATAAAATCTAAAATTGCCATGGTTTAGTACTCTAGTCCAAATTTATTTTTATAATTTTTATAATCAGTTGAAGTAAACATCTTGGAATAATCCAATTTGCTACCATTATACTTTAATATTTTTAAAATCCGATTTTGCCAATTGAAATAATTATCATGTGTTTCTGCTGTAAATCCTTGATCTTTATACTCTCGGTAATAAAGTGTTTCTAGTCCTGAGCCTAAAATATTTGCATCATAATTTCTTTTTTCATAATGGTTAATTTCAGCAGATTCAGGTAATTTATTCATTATTTTTATTTTAAAACTATGCGTTCCCTCAACAATATGTAGTCCACAATTGAGTTCTAAATAAATAACAGATGCGTGCCCAGATATTCGAGCAAAGGCAGGTAATTGCTCTTGTTGGTAATGACGATATAAATAAATTGCAGCTTCTGTAGTTAAAAATAAGCGAGACCCAATAATCATTTTATTTTCAAGTAAGCCTTCCATAAATGCTTTACGTGGTGCAAACATACGTTCCATATCGTAATTATTATTTTCTTTAGCACTTTGTTCTAAGATAGTCAAAAACAGTTTTAGATCATAACGGCTTAGCCAGTTACGCATAAGTTGAATTCGATGTTCGCCTAGTAAACGCCACCAACGTTGGTATTGAAACCCTACTACACGAGGATCACCTGCAATTGATAAGATAATATCTTGCCAATCTTGTGAAATCTCACCTTGTTCATTTTTAGAACGGTCTATCAAGATCTCAATGATTTTATGGCCCAACAAATATTTTTCATCATACTGGGATTCATATACACTCTCTTTTTTGATCTCTTTAATTATTGGATTTTTTGCAGAACCTACAGGAATAGTTTTTAGGGTTTCTATGTAATAAGCATTTTGTGATAATGTAAGAAATAACCCATTTTTAAATCCTTGTAATCCAAAATCATTGATCACATAATCCAAATCTTTATGCTTTAATTTTGCATATTCAACTAGTTTTAAATGTCCTACTTTATCAAAAAGTAGCTCGGCATTTTCTGAATATCTAACAAGTGCATTTAATTGATTACGAGAGCTTTGGGTTTGAAGATATAGTTGTTCTTTGATAAAGCTACATAATAATTGACTATTAGTGACAGATATTTTGTTATAGAATTTAAAAAAACCACTAATTAATTGTGTGAGAGATAATTTGCTTATTGGAGTACGAATTTTTAGTAAACGATTTAATAATCTTTTATCTATAACAATTAACTTGATAAATTCTTCTGAATTAGCAAGTAAAAAAGTAAATGCTCTTATATCAAGAGCTGAATTAATTTCTGAGGTTAGAGAATTTTTATTTCGCGCAGTGATTAATAATCTATCACAAGTATTTTTGAATATATCAGAACTTTGACCTGCTTTCCCAGCTAGGTGAGCAAGTTTTTCTGTCGATTCTTTTATCTTACAAAAATCATTGTTCTGCCATTCTCGTAAATTGATTTTAAGGTATGGCATTCTAAGTTTGGCTAGATTCATTAATTTAGTTGCTCTTTAATTGCTTTATAATCATTAATCACAGGTTTTTTAACTGTAAAGCGAATATCAATTCGTCTATTTTTACTATGACACTCTGCACTTATACAATTAGTTTCTGCTAAGCGAGTATCTGCATAACCACTTACAGAAAAAAGGTTATTACCAGAATAATTTCTTTGTGCTTTTAGAGCTTCACCAATATTGAGTTGAGTTGTCCAATAATACCAAATAGAAACAGCACGAGATGTGGATAGATCCCAGTTACCTCGTGGATTATTTTTATATTGTTGGTTATCAGTATGTCCTTCTACAAAGATGGTATCAAAATATTGCCATCTTTCGTCTTTTTTAATGTGAAAATAGACTGTTTCACCAATTTCTTTGACAATATGTTCGGAATCGCTAGAGATATCCCAACGAGAAGATTCAAAAGTTAAAGCTTTTTCTGGTATTCGTAGAACAGTATCATTATCAGCGATTTCAATTGGAATATTTTTATCTTTTAGATCTTTCTCTATTTCCTTAAGCACTTCTTGGCGAACAGATTCTGCTTTAGTTAATTCATCGATATTTTGCTCGATTTCTTCACGTTTATTGACTAACTCTAAAATGAGAGCAGCTGTTGCAAGGATGAAGATAACAAGTAAGCTTGCCATAATATCGGAGAAAGACATCCAATAAGGGTTTTCTTCGTCTACTGCTACAGGCTGATTTTTGTTTGAAAATCGCATAAAAATCCTTATTTTCTGCCTATTTTAGTTTCAATTTCATCCACAATGCCACTAAGGGTATTCATTGCATTATTTAATGATGTTGTATATTCATTTGTTTGAATATTCCATTGATTTAGGCGATCATTTGTTTGATTATTTACTTGATTAGCATAATTTTCTAGTAGCTCACTAATTTGTTGGTTAAGTGATTCTATATGCTGATTCAGTGCCTGAGATAATTGTTCAAAATGGTTACCTACATTTTCAAAGCCTGTTTTAGCTAGATTTGAGGCTTGGCTTAAATGTTCAGTCGTTGTTTCAATTTTGCTAGTTGTTGAAACTAGTTTATCGCTTAATCCATTAAATAGCTGAGTAGTATGGTTATTTTGTTGGGCAACAGTTCCTGCAACTGTAATAATTGAATTCAGCTGTTGCGCAAAGTCATTAAGTAACTGTTTTAAATTCGTTGATAGTAATTCAAAACCAGAAGATGTTTTACTCATATTAGTTGATACACTATTCATTTGCTGAATCGCTTGTTGATTACTTTCCGTGAGATTAGTAAATTTTTGTGCTAATTGAGTTAAGCTTTCAGAAATTTGATCGCTTTGTTTTTGTTGAGCATTCATTAAATTATCAACACCTTGTAATAGCTCAGACTGTGCAGCATTAGATTTTTGGTGTAAAGCTTCTTGCTGAGATTGACGAATTTTATCTCTCTCATTTTGTTGCTCAATTTGGTTTTGTAGTGCTGAACCAACTCCTTTGGTAATTTCAGCACTTTGTTGATTAAAGTTTGCTAATACATCTTTTAGATTCTGCATGAAGCTTTCAATTGTCTGGGTTAATTGTTGTAGAGTCTCTTTGCTATTCTCAGACATAGTGGTTAGATAATTTCCCATATTATCCATAACGCCCTGCTGGTTCGATTGGAGTTGAGATAGCTGTTGAGTAAATAGCTGTTGTCGATGTTCATCTCTAGCTGTTTGAGCCTCTAATTGAGAGGCTAGAGTGCTATTGATTTGAGTTATCATAGCCTGATTATTTTCAGTTAATTGCTGAGTTTGCTGTTCCAGACTTGTTGCAAAATTTTGCATATGACTCATCATAGTTGTCCCACTTAGGGCTAGAGCTTGGGTTGCTTGGTTAATTGCATCTTTTTGGGTTTCACCAATGGAGCCAAATTTACCTAAAAATTGCTGAACCAAAGCTTCTAATGCTTTTTCCGAACCATTATTTGCTGTTGCAGTAATATTTTGTAGCGCTTTTTCCAAACTAGTCACAATGTTTTGACTGATCGTTTCTGATGCAGTATTCATTACTTTTTGCATTTGATCGCCAATTTGCTCGCTTAAGCCTGCTAATAAATTTTTGCTACTTGTGGAATCTTCTTGGATTGAGATTAAGCTTTTTTCTGCGATTATTCGTGGGAATAGCTGATCGATCTCAATTTGTAATGCTGAGATTTGCTGGCGAATTTTGGTTTCTGCAGCCTTTTCATACCAGTTAAAAGCTAAGCTTGTAATAACTCCCCAAACAGACGTTAAAAAAGCAACTGTTGCGCCATTAATTACTTGTCCTATTCCTTGAGAAATCTCATTAACTTCATTTGAAGATAAATTGATTCCTTTAAGACCTAGTTGCAAACCGATAAATGTACCAAGTACGCCAATGGCGGTTAAAATTCCTGGGGCTGCAGCAAATAATCTGTTTTCAGTTAGCCCACGAGCAAGAGTATGTTGATTAAAGAAATTACTTGCATCTAGTGTGCTATAAATGTGGTCTTTCTCCCCAATGCGTACGAGAGAGTGATCAAAATCTTCCCAAATTTTTACTGAAGATTCAGAATTTTTTATATTTTTGCTTATTTCTCGGTATTTTTCAGCAAGGAGATCTTGATCAAGACGCTTGAGATTTTTAATTTCATTTTGATAGACTCTAATATTTTTTTGTGATTCTCTATATTTTGTTATGACTTTTAGAGTAAATACCAAACAAATTGCAATTAAAGTAATTACTATTAATGCGCTTAGGCCATCAGATGAACCATTGATAATATTAGGAATTTGAGAAGGTTGAGGTAAAAGAGTGTGCAAATTAAAGGAACTTGACATAAGCAATCCGAGGTATGTGGAACAATTAGAATAAAGTGACCATATTTTTAGTAAAATTTAATCTTTTGTCAATTGTTATAATAGCTATAGATAGATGGGGTTAGGGTAATTTTAGCTAGAGAAAATAATATTAAAGGAGTCAAAAATTTACATTGTTATAGATAGAGCTGTAT
>MQVI01000070.1 GCA_002002485.1 Pasteurellaceae bacterium 15-036681 | reverse complement strand
CGGTTAATGTTTCGGCGTGGGTCTTCTAATTCATCAAAAATTTCAAATAGGGTCATTGTTTGTTGCTCTGTTAATAAATAATGATGCTATTAGATCATATTTTTGAAAAAAGTGCGATCTTGCCCTGAATAACTAAAGAAAATAAATGATATTTTTACAAAAAACTACTCCGATCTGACCGCTTGTATTTCCCGAAAAGATAAATTTTCGCTATAATCCTAGCGTTTTGCTCGATTAAGGGCATATCTCAAATTATTTAAAGAGGAAACATTTATGAGCTTTTTAGCTGGCAAACGTATTTTAATTACTGGTCTTGCAAGTAACCGTTCTATCGCTTATGGTATTGCAAAGGCAATGAAAGCACAGGGTGCAGAATTAGCATTCACTTACTTAAACGATAAATTACAACCACGTGTTGAAGAATTTGCAAAAGAATTTGGTTCAGACATCGTATTACCTTTAGATGTAGCAACGGATGAATCAATCACACAATGTTTTGCAGACTTAAGCAAACATTGGGAAAAATTTGACGGTTTTGTACACGCAATCGCATTTGCACCAGGTGACCAATTAGATGGCGACTATGTAAACGCAGCAACTCGCGAAGGTTACCGTATCGCTCACGATATCAGTGCTTATAGCTTTGTTGCAATGGCACAGGCTGCGCGTCCATTCTTAAATGAAAATGCATCATTATTAACACTTTCATACTTAGGTGCAGAACGTGCAATTCCTAACTACAACGTAATGTGCTTAGCAAAAGCATCGTTAGAAGCAGCAACTCGTGTAATGGCAGCAGACTTAGGTAAAGACGGCATCCGTGTAAACGCAATTTCAGCAGGCCCAATTCGCACCTTAGCGGCATCTGGTATCAAAAACTTCAAGAAAATGCTTTCTGCATTCGAAAAAACAGCAGCATTACGTCGTACCGTAACCATTGATGATGTAGGTAACTCTGCAGCATTCTTATGCTCAGACTTAGCTTCAGGTGTAACAGGTGAAATTCTTCATGTCGATGCAGGTTTCAGCATCACTGCAATGGGTGAATTAGGCGAAGAGTAATTTTCTCATAAGCCAATAGTCTAAGCAGATCATTCTTTGATCTGCTTTTTTTATTGGAAAAAGTAGATAATTTTGTTCTAAATTTAGAATATAATTTTGAATTTATTGAAAATAAATTAGGTTTGAAAATTTGGAAATAAAATAAGAAAGGAAAATTGGTTGCGGGGGCCGGATTTGAACCGACGACCTTCGGGTTATGAGCCCGACGAGCTACCAAGCTGCTCCACCCCGCGTCTGGATGTGGTACATAATAGCGTTTTTTGATATCAATGCAACCTTTATTTAACTAAAATGAATTAAGTGATGACAATTAATTCTATTTTAGAATAAAAAACAAAATTAATGCTATTAATACTAACAAAAATATCAGTATCTCTTTTCTGCAAATTTTGCTACCCTACGCTCTTTTAAATTCTCACTTATATCTAGAGGAGATTATAATGTCTTGGAAAGCTTATAAAAAACTTACAGCAATTACCGGTGTTGCTATTTTCCTAGCAAGTTGTACTTCTACCCCTCCCAAACAAGGTAAAGTCTACACATCTGATACAGTTAAATTTGGTGCTGTTCTTCAAGGTAGACAATTTATCCCTGCACACATGCCTATTGTTGGTACATCTGGTGTAGGAATTAAAGCGCAGGTTGTGAATGGCAGAGATTTTCAACAGCAAGTATCAAATGTTCGCGCTTATTCAACAGGTTTAACGAATCGCAACGCACACACTTATGGCAAATTATCTAACTGGTTAGCTCAAGGTGGTAAAATTGAAGATCTTGCTCGTCATGGAATTCATGCTAACTTGATGCGTGGTGAAGATGGCTATCAAAATGTCTTAATGACGGGATACTACATTCCTGTAATCAAAGCTAGAATGTCTCCTCAAGGAGAGTTCAGACATCCAATCTATGCAATTCCACAAGGTAACCGTAAATATTCTCGCTCTGAAATTTACAACGGCGCATTGGCAGGGCGTGGTTTAGAATTGGCTTATAGTAATTCAATGCTTGATAACTTTCTAATGGAAGTACAGGGCAGTGGTTTTGTTGATATTGGTGGCGGTAACCTACGCCATTTTGCCTATGGAAATAAAAATGGCTATAGCTATACAAGTGTAGGTCGCTTATTGGTAGAAGATGGTGAAATTCCTAAAGAGAAAATGTCTATCCAAGCGATTCGTGAATGGGGAGAAAAAAATCCACATCGTTTACAACAACTACTAGAACGCAATCAATCATTTGTTTACTTCCGTCATGATCCAACATTAGATGTTAAAGGTTCCGCAGGTGTTCCGTTAGTTGCACTGGCTTCTGTTGCGTCAGATACTAATATCGTTCCATCAGGCAGTGTATTATTGGTTGAAATGCCAATTATTGATTACCACGGTAACTTCACTGGCAAAAGAGAAATGCGTTTAATGGTCGCGCTTGACCGTGGTGGTGCAGTGAAAGGCCAACATTTCGACTTATATCAAGGCATTGGAGATAAAGCAGGTCACCAAGCAGGTTTAATGAAACATTATGGTCGAGTTTGGGTTCTAAACTAAAGATTAAATGAATCAATTTAGGTGGGCTTCCGCCCACCCTTTCAAACCACTACATCGAATCATCAGATATCGTCTTCAAACAGTTAGTTAGCAACTGTAATCCATATTCTCGTCTCCACCCCACCAGTAACTCAGGCAATTTTTCTGAATTTTCACCGTTTCTATGCCATTTAAACAGCTGATTCAGCTGCCTTTTACTAGCAAGTAATTCCACAGCCAAATCAGCAGGCACAATCTGTTTAATATGATTTTGCAAGGATTTAAAAGATTGTTTGTATCCAACTTCATCAATAATTCGAGTAATAATTTGAGGATAATTTTCAGGCTGTATTGATTTCCCTTGCTCGACTAACCACAATATCTTTTTACCATGAATTCTCACTTCATTAGGATGCATAAACTCTAACATTGTTGATGTATGTTTAGGTTGCAATTTCGCAATTTGAAGTAAATTTTGCTCCTTAACGATAAAATTAACCGCTAGATCTCTTTTTTGAGCTTCTTCTATACGCCATTTTGCTAATACTTTTAAAACTGCAAGTTGCGGTCTATCAAGCATCCAAGCATTTCCAATATCTTTATAAGCCTTATCCAAATCTAAACTTGATTGACGCTTCGTTAAGAGATTATCACACTCTTCTTTGACTGCCTGTTCCCATAATGTCTTTGATAAATCTTGTCGTAATTTTTCAAATATAGGTAATAAATACACCACATCAGCAGCAGCATATTCAAGTTGCTTTTGAGAAAGTGGTCGAGCTAGCCAATCCGTTCTTGATGCACCTTTATCTAATTCTATCTGTAAATAGTGTTCAACTATTTTAGCAAATCCCATAGATACACCAATTCCGGCAAAACCAGCCATCACTTGAGTATCCAACATAGGAGATGGCATCACTTGGAAGTGATGTTGAAATACCTCAAGATCTTCCCCACAAGCGTGTAATACCTTTAATACAGATTGATCTGCTAACAATTTCTGAAAAGGTTCAAAATCATTAATTTTGAGCGGATCAATCAACGCAACTGTTTGTCCATCAAAAAGCTGAATGAGTCCTAATTTAGGATAGTAAGAGCGAATTCTAACAAACTCAGTATCCAAGGCTACAACTTCCTTTTGGCAAGCCTGAGCACAAATTTCACTTAATTTTTGATCATTATCAATCCAAATTGGCTTTAATTCGTTATTCATTAATATACCTATTACACGTCTGATTATTATGTTAATTTTCCTAAAAAATACAATTGTGTTTTGTTTTTATCCATTTAATTTAAAAAATAAAATAATTTTGTGAACTCTTTCGCATTATTCAACAAAAACAGTTGCCATTCTAAATAAAGGTAGCAAAATAAAGAAATTATCTTATGGAGTAATACTATTTTATTAGAAGGACCACGCTATGAAAACAAATTCTTCCGATTATAAATACCAGCATTTAGGAACCGTTTTTCGCCTAGTGGAACAATTTGAGTTAATTTCACGTACAGATTTGGCTAAACTTTCTGGATTAGCACCAGCCTCCATGACTGTATTAACCAAATCTTTAATAGACAACAAATTTATACTCGAACGAACTTCACAAAATCTGCCATCCCGAGGTCGCCCAGCAGTCGGGCTATCTGTTTCGCCTTTTCACTGGCACTTACTGTGCTTAACGGTGTCTCAACACAAGTTAAGTATTTCTCTGTGTGAATTAAGCGGTGTGGCATCCCATACTGTTGATTATACCCTTAATCCATCCGATTACTCTAATCTAGATAACTATATTTTAAATTGCTTACAACGTTTTGCACATAAGTACCCTAGTGATATATCGAATTTACTCGCAATTTCGGTAAGTGTTGTAGGGAAAGTGGACCAAAATAAAACAACTATCACTCAGCTTGGTACACATCATTTAGACTGTCACTTGGTTGAGACACTACAAGCATTTTCAAATAAACCTATTCTATTAAATGAACATTTCCAGTTATGGTTTTTAGCAGAATCCACATTAGGATCATTAATTAGCAACGATAATGTCATTTTTTTACAATTAGATGACGCAGTCAATTTGAGTGTATTACTGAAAGGAAAACTTCTTCACCAAGATGAGCACAAAAGAATGAACGTAGATAAGATGATGATGCCTAAATTCAGCCCATTAAGTGATGAGATTGCAACAGATAAAAGCGAACTAGAACGCTATCAACTAGCTAATCAAGTAACTTTCTCTGCATTAACAAATTTAATTGATCGCTATTTACCAAACAACTTGGATAATCAAACAGCCAAGATCAAGTTATTTTGCGAGCAAGTTGAACAAAATAACTGTCATGCATTACAAATTTTAGAGCATATTACAGATAATCTCGCCTATATGCTGATGAATTTAACCAATATATTCTCAACGGAGCGAATTATGCTGAATTCTCCGTTATTACAAATTAAAGGTATTTTATTTGATAAGTTACAAGAGAAACTATCTAGAAACTTACTCAATAATCTTAAAGTGGATATTGTAACAAGCCAATATGATTGGGACAGTACCCAAATACCAGCAGTAGCAATTAAACTGGGAATTTATGAAGGTTCCTTAATCAAAGATGTCATTTCGCTTTAAATATTGTTTTTCTTTTGTGAATATATTGTTTTTATAAGGTTAATTTGATCGAGGACATAATTATTCTCTATATTTTACGGTAAACTTGCCACCACTTTTGTCAATTTAGTACAGGGAATTATTATGTCTTGCTTATTTATTACAGGTACAGATACAAACGTAGGAAAAACCATTGTTACACGTGCGCTATTACAAACGCTCTCGAAATATGGAATCAATATTGTAGGTTATAAGCCTATTGCGTGTGGTGGGGATGACTCTCTGCCAACAGAACCAAATCAAGATGATTACGCTTGTGAAAATAATAGCGACGTATTAATCATTCAAGAGAGTTCTCCAATCCCAGTGCACTATCGTGAAATTAATAGTTATTCATTCATTCATTCTAGTACCCCTGTATTTGCGGCATTAGATGCTGTTTGTCATATCTCAGTTGATAAATTAAATAATGATCTGCAAAGATTACACAATCAGTACGAAAATGTATTAGTAGAAGGTACTTATGGTTGGCTAACGCCGATTAATAAAGATACGAGTTTCTCCGACTGGGTAAAAAAGAACAGAATGCCTGTGGTTATGGTCGTTGGAATAAAAGAAGGTTGCGTAAATCACGCATGGCTTACCGCTGAAGTGATAAAACAGCAAGGAGTAGAATTAGTCGGTTGGGTTGCAAATCGAGTAAATCCTGGTTTACGTCACTATGCAGAATTAATTGAATTATTAAACAAAACAATCGATGCACCGTTATTAGGACAAATACCTTATATTGGTCATCCAGAGCGAAAAGATTTAACTGATTTTATTCAAAATCCAGATCCATTACTAAAATATTTCCACAAGTAGTCAAAGGACCAAGTACCTTAGGTACTCGGTCCTTATTTCTAACAAATTCTTGGCAGTGGTTCATTGGTTGGTAAATCTAATAAACGGCTTTGACCAAATATCCCAACTAACCGCACTTTTTTATCATCAGTCACCTCCCCAATAATTGCAGCATTTTTGCCTAGCTCGTGAGATTGCAGAGCTTTTAATGCTTCTTCAGCTTTATCTGCTCTAACTGCAATAACTAATTTCCCTTCATTGGCAAAGTTTAACGCATCTAAACCAAGTAACTCACAAATACCACGGACTTCGTTACGTAATGGAAGAGCCTCTTCGTTAACAGCAATGCCTAGTTTTTGAGCAGAAGCATATTCATGCAGCACCGCATTAACGCCTCCTCGAGTTGCATCTCGAACAGCTTTAACACCTTCCACTTCTCGCAATTTTTCAATAAGCGGAGTCAAAACAGCACAATCACTTTGTAGATCTGTTTGAATTCCCAAATTCTCACGGACATTTAAGATCGTTGTACCATGGTCGCCAATTGTACCACTTACAATAATTTTATCGCCCACTTCAATTCGGTGAGCTCCCCAATCAATCTTTGTCGGGATAACGCCAATTCCACTGGTATTAATAAAGATTTTATCTACAGCGCCTTTTTGTACAACCTTAGTATCCCCTGTCACAATTTGGATATTATTTTCTCGACAAGTTTGCGCCATTGCTTGAATAATTAATTTCAGATCATCAAGTGGCAATCCTTCTTCTAAAATAAATCCGCAAGATAGATATTTGGGAATCGCACCACTTACTGCAATATCATTTGCTGTGCCACATACTGCAAGTTTTCCAATATTCCCCCCTGGAAAAAAGATTGGATCGATAACAAAGCTATCCGTAGAAAAAGCTAATTGACTCCCCTCTTTGATTAACTCTTCTAGCGGTAAACGCGCTTGATCTTCCGCTTGAGCAAGAATTGGGTTATTGAAAGCTTCAAAAAAATAGAGATTAATTAACTGCTGCATTGCCGCCCCACCATTACCGTGCGACATCATAATAACACCTGACATAAGCTACTCCCTGCGATATTGATAATATGCCGCACAAGCCCCTTCACTAGAAACCATCAAAGCGCCGTAGGCATTTTCTGGATTACAAGCTGTACCAAACAGAGGACAATCAGAAGGATGACATTTTCCAGTTAAAACATCTCCACAGCGAGAATTTGGATCGTCTGCCACTTTATGTGCTTTGCTTTGGAAATGAATTTCAGCATCAAATTGACGATATGCTTCTGTGAGTTCCACACCTGAGTTTTCAATTTCACCCAAACCGCGCCATTCACTACTGCTTTTTAATTGAAATACTTCACCCAACGCATCTTGAGCGAGTGTATTACCATTGTTATGAACAATACGCTTATACTGATTTTCTACCTCACAACGTCCATCAACAAACTGCTCAACAAGCATAACGATTGACTGCAAAATATCTAATGGTTCAAAACCTGTTACTACAAAAGGTTTATGATAATCTTGACATAACGCTTGATAAGGATGAGTGCCTATCACCATACTGACGTGTCCTGGTGCAATAAAGCCATCAATTTTGACTTGCCCATCGGAAAGAAGCTGTTTGAGGGTTGGAATAATCGTGATGTTTTGGCATACAATCCAGAAATTATCGATACCTTGATTTTTCGCTTGTTGCAACGTCACTGCCGTACTTGGCATCGTTGTTTCAAATCCTAAACTAAAAAAGACAACTTTTTTATCGGGATTATTTTTTGCAAGGGCAAGTGCATCAATCGGCGAATACACGATACGCACATCCGCACCTTTTGATTTTGCCTCAAGCAGAGAGCCCAATCGCCCCTTTACACGCATTGCATCACCAAAGGTACAAAAAATCACATCTGGTTTATGCGCAATCTCAATGCAGACATCAATACGCCCCATTGGAAGCACACAAACAGGGCAACCCGGTCCATGAATGAAAGCGATAGATTTAGGTAAAAGACGATCTAAGCCAAATTTAAAGATAGTATGAGTATGCCCACCACAGACTTCCATTAAGTAAAGCGGTCGTTTTTCATCAAAATTTGGCAATTTCCCCATTAAATCGTTTAACCGTTCAACCAAACTTTTTGCCAGTTGAGGATCGCGAAATTCATCAACAAATTTCATATATCATCCTTAATTGTTGTTTTATGAATTTAACCAATCAATCCAAGTTTGCAGTCCTTCTCCTGTGGTGGCTGAAAGCTGAATAACTTCAATATTAGGATTGACTTGTTTAGCATTTGCAATGCATTTTTCCACATCAAAGTTTAAATATGGCAACAGATCGATTTTATTCAAAATCATCAATTTTGACGCTGCAAACATATGTGGATATTTCAATGGCTTATCTTCTCCTTCTGTGACAGATAAAATCACCACTTTTGCTTTTTCACCAAGATCAAATTCAGATGGACAAACGAGATTTCCCACGTTCTCAATAAAAAGCAAACTATCTGCTTGCGGACGTAATTTGACCAGTGCATCTGCAATCATTTTTGCATCTAAGTGGCAACCTTTGCCAGTATTTACTTGAATTGCAGAAACCCCTGTTGCCCGGATTCGCTCAGCATCATTTTCTGTTTGCTGATCGCCTTCGATCACGTAGCATGGGCGGATTTGTTTAATTGCATTTAATGTTGTTGTTAATAGTGTCGTTTTCCCTGAACCAGGGCTAGAAACAAGATTTAACGCTAAGATGCCATTTTTTTCAAAAATTTGACGATTTAAATCGGCGAGTTGATTATTTTTGCCTAATACATCTTGTTCAACTTTTAATAAACGCTGCTGATGTTCTAACTGCTCTTTCGGAAGGTGAATAGTGGCATAAGAGAATTGAGGAATCTTGACGGCGCCTTTCTCATTTGAATGGTCATGAGAATGAGGTAATGTACCAATTTTTACTTGGTCTGGATGACCGCAACCACAAGTGCTACACATGTTATATCTCCTTATAAATAGGTTTTGTTAACATAACATTAACAGAAAAAATTAGTTTGATAGAGATCATTAAATCAGAAAATTTTGCGAAATTAGCGTAAATTTCGTGATAAATCGTACCGCTTGTTATTCTATAACTATTTGAGAATGGCAGCCTTTATAAGTTAAAGCATGATCGCCAACAAACTGGCGACCACAACTTTTGCATAGGTAATTTTGTTTACCGCAAGATTTATGACCATTTTTCTTGATGTAGACAGATTGGCATTTAGGGCAATGAAGTGTAATTTTTTGTAGCATAGCGAAACTCTTTTTTATTAAGAAATTACGTTATTTTGCTACAAAATCAAGACACGGGTGTTTCAAATTGTATACTGGTGATAAAACGACCTGTTAAAGTTCGCCGAATATTAAGACTTTAATATAGCTCACTTTATGCACAACATACTTTTGGTGTACCCAACCACTTAATATGAGAAATTAGGACTTAGGTTGTAATTAGCGGAATTAAGTGGGTCGGAAACCTTATGAATAGGGGCTTGGCGGTGTGTTTGCCCTAGTTTTAAAGGAGGAAAAAATTAAAAAGTAAAATGAGAAAAAATTAGGTGAGTGGGGATATTTAACCGCTTAAAGTGAGAAATTATTACAGGAGTTTAAATGGATTTAAATCGAGTTTAAATGTTGTTTAAAAATATTTATGGCAACAAAACTGAAATAGCATTGACAATTTTTACCTATGTTTTGTAGTGGTCAACTAATTTAACAGTCCCCGATAAGTTGTTTTTGCTAAAATCGGGGATAGACCTTGATTGTAACTATGTGGGCGAATATGGTTATAGTACATAACATATTCCCTCACATCGTTTACAGCGTTTTCAAAATCACTGTAACCACCTTTCAGCATCCATTCATATTTAAAGCTTCTGAACCAACGTTCCATCGGTGCATTGTCCCAACAGTTACCACGACGGC
>MQVI01000006.1 GCA_002002485.1 Pasteurellaceae bacterium 15-036681 | reverse complement strand
TAGACGGTGACGGTCAACCAGACCACACAGTGACAGCGGATGAAAATGGCGACTACTCAGTAGAGTTAGATGAACCATTAACAAACGGTGAAGAAATTTCTGTGAGTGCGACGGATAAAGCAGGCAATAAATCAGAAGAGCCAGCGACAACGACAGCACCAGATACAACTAAACCGACAGTAACAGTTGAATTATCTGAAGATGGCAAAACCATTTCAGGTACAACAGAGCCGGGTGCAACAGTTGAAATCGACGTAGACGGTGACGGTCAACCAGACCACACAGTGACAGCGGATGAAAATGGCGACTACTCAGTAGAGTTAGATGAACCATTAACAAACGGTGAAGAAATTTCTGTGAGTGCGACGGATAAAGCAGGCAACAAATCAGAAGAGCCAGCGACAACGACAGCACCAGATACAACTAAACCGACAGTAACAGTTGAATTATCTGAAGATGGCAAAACCATTTCAGGTACAACAGAGCCGGGTGCAACAGTTGAAATCGACGTAGACGGTGACGGTCAACCAGACCACACAGTAACAGCGGATGAAAATGGTGACTACTCAGTAGAGTTAGATGAACCATTAACAAACGGTGAAGAAATTTCTGTGAGTGCGACGGATAAAGCAGGCAATAAATCAGAAGAGCCAGCGACAACGACAGCACCACTAGTAGCAGATACACCAATCTTAACTCCGGGTGAAGCTGGTACGGAATTACAAGGTGGTGCAACAGTTGAACCGGGTGAAAACAACGTTAAAGTTGAAATCAGCTTTAATGCGGAAGATGCAAATGAATCTCCTATCACTATCACGCTAGAAAAAGGCGAAGATGGAACATGGGATTACAAAGTGGATGCACCTGCAACCTTAAGTGCGGAAGACAAAGCGAAGTTATTAGATAACATCCAAGTTGACGCTAACGGTAAAGTGACTTTAGGACCTGATGCAATTAAAGATTCTAGCGATGTAACTGTAAAAGGTTATGATGAGAACGACGATGTTGCAACAGATACTAAACCTGTATTAGCTGATCCAGCAGTTGTAGCAGATGAGCCACAAGTAACTGCATTAGCGAAAGGCGAAATGTTAGTACAACCAGGTGAAAACAATACTGAGTTAACTATCGAGTACACTAAACCAGATGGTACACCAGCAACAATTGAGCTAGTAAAACAAGCTGTTACACAAGATGGCGTAACTCACGAACAGTGGGTAGCGAAGAACCCTTCTGATGATTTCAGCGTAAATCCATCAACGGGTGCAGTAACATTTATGGCTTCAACTGAAGAAGGTAAAAACACAGTAACTGCAACAGGTAAAGCAGAAGCGGATGGCATTCCTGCAGTAACTACAGGCGAAGCGATCTTTGATACTTCTCCGAATAACACAGATGCGCCACGTGTTGAATTAAACGGTACTGACGTTGTGGTAACTCCAGGTGACGATAACACCAAGTTAACAGTGAACTACAACGATGAATCAGGTAATCCGCAACAATATGTTGTGAACTACGATAAAGCAACAGGTACATGGACACCAGCAACGCCAGTAGCAGGCATTACGGTAGATCCAAAAACTGGTGCGGTAACGCTTGCTCACACAGCAGTACAGGATAATGGTCCAGTAACTGCGGTAGGTGCGAATGACAAGGGTGTAACAGCGAATTCAAATGATGATATTCGTTCACCAGTGATTTCGGACAAAACAGAAGAGAGTGCAGACGCACCAACTATTACACCAAATGCAGATGGTAGTGTAACTATCACTAAAGGTGATGATAACGAACGCTTTACTATCAACTTCGTGAAAGAAGATGATGATAATGGCACAGCAGATGAAGCGGCAAATAGCAGCATTACTGCAGTTAAAAATTCACAAGGTGAATGGACATTAGTTGATAGCAATGGTCAGCCAGTTCCAGCTTCTGTAGCAACCATTGATAAAGATGGCACTGTGAAATTACAAGCAACAGCGGTTGAAGGTGGTACAACTGTTAAAGCAACAGGTACGGATATGTTTAATAACACAGCGGATGCTGAAGATAAAATTGCGAATAGCAATCCAAAATCAAATGTTCCGCCGAAGTTTGATAACGTGGAAAATGCTGTATTTACAGTAACTGTACCTGAAGGTGATATTGACTCGTTTACATTTGACTTTAACCTTGGATTTACATCAGGTGGGTATGAGTTTAAGATCCCTGCGACAGCAACCTTCACTAAAGTTGATGGTAAGTGGGAATCTACTGTTGTAGCTAAAGAATATTATTCTAAGCTTTATAATAATGGTGAAGCGTACTGGGGTAATAGAGTTGCGGGAGATTTCGATCTTAAAGCTCTCGGATATATTGACTCTAATGGTTTAGTTGGAGAAGACGGTGTTTATACCTTTAAAGGTACTACTGCTCAAAATTCTTATATACTTTCTGGTAAAGAATATAACGAACAGTTAACTAATATTAGTTATACCGATAGCACTGGTAAAACAACATCAATGGATAACTTTAACTTAATTAATCCAAATGGCGTGGAACCAGCAAATCCAACCCATGAAAATCCAACGGATACTACGGGTCTGGATCAATTGGATGAACCAGTAGTTGAAAGAAATGAAGATGACCGTGGTGGTGTGATCATTAAACCTAATAATGATAACGCTGATACCATGACTGTAAACTTTACTGATGAAGATGGTAAAGCAGTGAGCTTAAAAGCAACGAAAGACGCTACAGGTAACTGGGCTCTTGCTTCAGATAGCGATCTATTACCAGCAAACTCAAGTATTGCTAAAGATGGTACTATCACTTTAGGTCATGATGATGTTAAGGATTTCAGCAACGTCACTGCAACTGTAGAAGGCGTAAATGCAATCCCAGCTTCTAAAACTATTGAAGCAGATAGAGATCCATTACCGGAATACATTAAAGGTCATGAGAAAGCGATTGTGATTCCTGAAGATGTGTACGTAAATAACGGACAAGTATCTTCATACGGTATGACTACCTTGATCAACTATGCTCAAGGTGTGGATGGCGCACCAGCACATGGTACCTATACACCAGCTTCAGGTGCAACAGGCAGCGAAGGTTTAGATTACACTATTGATCTAAGTAATGATCCAAATGGTGATAAACAATATATTGTAATGGATAAATCATTTGGTCGTTCGCCTATTGGTGGTAGAAATGACCACAATGTGGTGCTTAAAACAGGTGATGGTGGCGATACTGTCGTTATCGGTAATAACCTAGGTTACAGAGCTGCAGCGGATGCAAGTGAATTCAACCGCAATAGCTATATTGATATGGGTGCAGGTGACGATTTATTAGTAGTAGGTGGTTCTAACTACGACTTCGATGTAGCTCGTGATCCAAACGCATTCAATGGCTTAACTATTGTTCATTCTCCAGATGACAGCAGAACCATGGAAGAGAATGATGTGGGCGATGACATTGTGAACCTGAAGAAAATCAACTGGGCTGATAAAGATGGTGGTATTGTACGCCATGCTGAAATCAGAATGGGCGATGGTGATGACTCTGTATTCATTCTTGGTTCATCAGGTAATACAAATCCGCATTTAGCGATTAGAGACTCGTACATTGATTTAGGTAACGGTAATAACCAGCTACAAGTTGCGGATTACACCGAACACTTTACAAGCAGCCTATATCAACAACGTCGTGGTGAGATTGGTGACAATACTGTAATTACCGCAGGTACTGACAGTAACAACTATATCAAAGCACACCGTATTGATGGCGGTTCTTCAATCTTGTTGAAAGATGGTAAAGATTACGTTGAATTTAACGATGTAATGAAAGCAACTATCAGCACAGGTGCTGGCGATGATACAGTGAAAGTAAAAGATGAGCTTCAAGGTTCAACTATTTTACTTGGCGATGGTAACGACACCTTTATCTTTGAAGGAACTTACCTAGGTGCTGATATTATCTCTGGTGGTGCAGGTATTGATACCTTAAGAATCGATGGTCTTCCAGATGGTTCAGGTGGTCATATTGTTAATGGTTCAATGGCTAACATTAAAGGCTTTGAGATTATTCAATTAGCACCAGTTAAAGTGTTAGACATTACTTACGAACAGTTATCAACAGATGCTACTCGTACTGGTCCGTTGAAAGTTCAACAAATTGGTGAAGCAAGCGGTATTAATCGTGGTGCAATCGACCTAGGTGGAAATAACTGGAACAGCGATGCCTTTATTGCAGGTAAGCCTCAGAACCTAAATGATGGTGAAGGCGAGTGGAAAGTGACTGGTCAGGTAAGAGAAGATGGTATCGTTTATAACGTGTACCACTACAGCTTAGCTGGCAGCAACACTCAAAATGATGTTTGGGTTCAAGATGGTATGACAATCATCTAATCCATTGGCTAGATAACTAGCTAGTAGTATAAAAGCGTGGTCTTATGGCCACGCTTTTTTTATGGGTAACGGTATTATGTAGCAGTTGCACAAACGTTATTTACACCCTCTCCCTCTGGGAGAGGGACAGACTGAAGGTGCGTTCAGCACCGAAGTCAGGGAGAGGGAAATTGTTAAATATTCCTTAGATATCACCGTCTGTTACCCTCTCTCTGCAAAAATTGCCGAACACAATTTTTGCGGTCTCTCTCCCAAAGGGAGAGAGTGATGAATTCAAATATTTGATTTGTGCAAGTGCTACATAATTTCGGATACTGTAGGCTGAGATATGCCCATTCGTTCAGTGACTATAAAATAATATCCGATATACAGTTTTATCATCAAATGTTAATGGGGATTTTTGTTGAATTCAGCTATAATCACACTCTTATTCAAAAATAGGAGTCTAAGTGAAAAATAAATTCCTTGCGATGGCGGCCTTAAGTGGCTTTTTTTGTATCGCATTTGGGGCTTTTGCTGCCCATGGGATACAAAAAATATTAGAGCCAAAAGCATTAGAGTGGATTGATACAGGCTTAAAATACCAAATGTTTCATACCATTGCGTTATTGGCATTAGGTTTATTTCAAATTGCAAATTTGCCTGCAAATCCACCCACTTGTAGAGCGAAAGCATTTAATATTATTGGTGGCTCGTGGATTTTAGGTATATTACTTTTCAGCGGTAGCTTATATGTTTTAGCTTTGGGCGTAAGTAAAGCAGTTGTGTGGATCACGCCAATTGGCGGTACTTTATTTTTAATCGGGTGGGCAGCGTTAGCCTACATTAGTCTAAGAAAATCAAAATAATATGAATAAACTAGCATTATATTGCCGTGCAGGCTTCGAAAAAGAAGTTGCAGGCGAAATTACAGATAAAGCAGCAGAGTTGGGGATTTTTGGCTTTGCGAATTTAAAAGAAAATAGTGGCTTTGTGATTTTTGAGTGTTATCAGCAAGGCGAAGCAGATCGTTTGGCGAAAGAGCTTAATTTTTCGCAGCTGATTTTTGTGCGTCAGATGATTGTCGTTGGCAATCTGTTGCAAGATCTCCCTGAAAAAGATCGCATCAGTCCGATTATTGAAGAGTATCAGGCATTAAACCCTCGCAACAGTAGCGATATTGTCGTTGAAACGCCAGATACCAACGAATCAAAAGAGTTATTGACCTTCTGTCGTAAATTTACTGTGCCACTGCGTAATGCATTAAGAAAGCAGGGGTGGATTGGTGCAACAGAAAATGCTAGAAATAGTATGACGTTACATATCTTATTTATTGGCTCTGGCAAATGTTACGTAGGCTATGCTTATAACGATAACCGATCACCGTTTTTTATGGGGATTCCACGTTTGAAATTCCCTGCAGATGCACCAAGTCGCTCAACGCTAAAATTAGAAGAGGCGATTTTAACTTTTATTCCGCCTGCAGAAGAGAAGAAACGCTTTAATGAAAATATGAAAGGCGTGGATTTAGGTGCTTGCCCCGGTGGTTGGACTTATCAGCTTGTGAAGCGTGGTTTATTTGTGTATGCGGTTGATCATGGAAAAATGGCGGCAAGCTTGCATGATACCGGTCGAATTGAGCATTGTCCTGAAGATGGGTTTAAATTCCAGCCGCCAAAACGCACGAATATTGATTGGCTTGTATGTGATATGGTGGAGCAGCCAATGCGAATCAGCAAATTGATGGCAAAATGGCTAATTAATGGCTGGTGTCGTGAGATGATTTTCAACTTGAAATTACCAATGAAGAAACGCTATCAAGAGGTAAAATTGTGTTTGCAATTTTTGGAAGAAGAGCTAGAGAAAAATGGTTTTTGGTTCAAAATTCAAGCTAAACACCTCTTCCATGATCGTGAAGAAATCACTGTACATATTGCGGTGATGGGCTCAAAATAGGATTAAAAAATGGAAAATAAAAAACTACCTAAAGCACTAGATGCGATTGATTTTAAGATTCTTAATGAATTACAGCGTAATGGTAAAATTTCTAATATAGAGTTATCCAAGCGAGTTGGACTTTCACCAACACCTTGTCTTGAGCGCGTGAAGCGCTTGGAAAAGCAAAATGTGATTATGGGGTATCGTGCATTATTGAACCCTGAATTGCTTGAAGCTCCACTGCTAGTTATTGTCGAAATCACTTTGGTGCGAGGAAAACCTGATGTATTTGAAGAATTCAATCGTGAAGTGCAACAGCTTGATGAAATTCAAGAGTGTCATTTAGTTTCAGGGGATTTTGATTACTTACTCAAAACACGCGTAGCAGATATGGCTGCTTACCGTAAGCTTTTGGGAACAACCCTATTACGTTTACCCGGTGTGAACGACACCCGAACTTATGTGGTGATGGAAGAAGTGAAACAAACTAACTATTTGCTTTTAAAATAAGGAATTGATGTGATAGACCGTTTTAGAGGAAAGAATAATTTAATAAAACTTAGTTTATTAAGCGCTGTATTTATTGGCCTATATTTAATCGTGGCATGGGCTAGTTATAGTCCGTTAGATAACGCTTGGACTGTATCAAGCACTGCAACAGCAGAGGTATTGAATAAAACAGGGAAAATTGGTGCATGGATTATCGATGTTCTTTTTGCTTTGTTTGGTAATGTCGCCTTTTTAATTCCTTTTGGGCTAACTTTTACGGCAGCCTATGTCTTAATACTGCGTTACTATAATGATTTAAGATGGTCTGATATCGGTTTATGGGGGCTCAGTTTTGTTGGTTTAATTTCTGGATTGGCTGGTTTTTCAAGCGTTATTTTACCTAATACCGTTTATCATCTTTCTGGCGGCGTGGTAGGCGCGTTATTCCATCAATTAATGGGGACGACTTCAATTGGGCAATTTGGTGTGTTATTTACATCACTCATCTTTGTAACTCTAGGGTTTTATTATTGTTCAGGGCAGGTTGTATTACAGCTATTCAATCGTCTGTATCAATGGATCTTAGAGGGAAAGGAATCATCCGTCCATGATGTGCAAAATACTCAGCAGGCAAATGAAACTGACGAATTAAATGCACAAGAAATCGAGCTTGATGAACCTTCTGAGCTAGTCGAAGGTGCGGAAACTAATGTAACAACAAGTGGCTTTACAGATGTTTCTAGCTTTAGTCGCCCTAATATAACTGGTTTAAAAGTTACGCCAGTAGAAACTGCGCCAGTTGAATTGCCAGTTCAGCCACAGAATGTTGCTAATAATCTTACTGATATTTCGATGTTTAAAGTGGAAACTCAAACGGATTTACCTCATGTATCAGTGTTGGTAGATCGCTCTATTGAAGCTATGGAGCCTGTTGCTAGTGTCGAAAATGCTATTGAGACTGTTAAACCAGAGGCTATCACTATGCCAAAAGTTCGACTGAATCCAGCTGAGGAACTTCCTTCTCAATCTACGGAACTCCAAATTCCAGAGGTTGTAGTAGAACAGCCATTAGAGCGTGAGCAGGGCATTATTGAACAAAATGTAGAAGAACAAAGTAAGCTTGTTGAGCCCGCATTTATTCATAATATGACACCAAATGTGCGTTTGGATGAAAAAACTACTGAAAGTGTAAATCTGGAAGAACACCACACTAAGCAAAATACCTACCCTAAAGGTTATGGTGAAAGTTTAGTTCATCCTTTATTAGCTACGAAAAAGAAGTTAGAGAAGCCAACAACAGCATTACCAACACTGGATTTATTGACTTCTGAGCCTCCAAGTTCACAGCAGATCACAGAGCAGCAAATTTTAGCAACCTCTGAGCGTATTGAACAAGAACTTGCTAATTTTGGTGTGAAAGCAACGGTAGAAGATGTACTGGTGGGGCCAGTGGTGACTCGTTATGAAATTCGCCCTGCTGCAGGGGTAAAAGCATCAAAAATCAGTGGGTTGGGTTCAGATCTTGCTCGTGCATTGATTTTTAAGGCTATTCGTATCACGGATGTTGTGCCTGGTAAGCCGTATATGGGGATTGAAACACCAAATCCACATAGAGAAACGGTGTGGCTGCGTGATGTGTTTAATAGTGATATTTTCCGTCACAGCAAAGCAACATTGCCAATGGCTCTAGGTAAGGGCATTAGCGGTGATCCTGTTGTAATTGATATGGCAAAAACACCTCACTTACTTGTTGCAGGCCAAACAGGTGGAGGTAAATCAGTTGGTGTGAATACCATGATTTTAAGTTTGCTTTATAAACTTACGCCAGATGAAGTGCGTTTTATTATGATTGATCCGAAAGTTGTTGAGCTGTCAATTTATAACGATATTCCGCACTTATTAACGCCTGTTGTGACTGATATGAAGAAAGCCGAAAATGCACTACGTTGGGCAGTAGAGGAGATGGAGCGCCGTTATGTGTTGGTAAGTAAACTCGCAGTACGTAATATCGAAGGCTATAACGCCAAGATTGATCAAGCAGAAGAGATGGCAATGCCTATTCCAGATCCAACCTGGCGACCGGGCGATTCAATGGATCAGCTTCCACCGCACTTGAAAAAATTGCCTTACATAGTACTTATTGTGGATGAGTTCGCAGATTTAATGATGTCTGCTGGTAAGCAAGTTGAAGATTATATTATGCGTATCGCTCAAAAAGCACGAGCGGTAGGGATTCACTTAATTCTTGCAACTCAGCGTCCCTCAACAGATGTTATTACAGGCGTTATTAAAGCGAATATTCCAAGCCGTATCGCCTTTACTGTAGCAAGCCAGATTGACTCTCGTACTATTTTGGATTCAGGCGGTGCAGAGTCGTTATTAGGGCGCGGTGATATGCTCTATTCTGGTGCGGGCAGCCCTGAAATTTTACGTGTGCATGGTGCTTTCATGACTGATGAAGATGTGCAACGAGTTGCAGATAACTGGCGTGCGCGTGGTAAGCCAGATTATATTGATAGTATTGTTGCTTCTGCAGAAGATAATGACAGTGGCGAGCGTAGCGTTGGTGGGGATGTTGATCCGTTGTTTGATGAGATTGCACAATTTATGATTGATGGTGGTGCGACTTCGATTAGTGGAATCCAACGCCGCTTCTCGCTTGGCTTTAACCGTGCCGCGAGAATTATTGATCAATTGGAAGAGCAGGGAATTTTATCTGCGCCAGATAATCGTGGTAAACGAGAAGTATTAGCGCGTTAGTTTAGAGGAAAGTTTATTTATGCGTTTAGATAATGAAAGAGAAAGCCGTAATGTTGAGGATCGCCGTGGGCAAAGAAGCTCACAACGAGGTGCATTAGGCGGACGTAAGGGGCCTGGTATTCTGGGCTTTATCATTGTATTAATTGGTGCCTACTATGGTGTGGACTTAAGTGGTGTAGTAGGGTTGGGGCAAGACTCTAATTCACAAAGCTATCAAAGTTCCTCAAGTAGCAGTTTATCCATGGCGGAGGAATCTGAACTTAATACGTTGTCACGCAAGGTGCTATATACGACAGAGCGTATTTGGGGTAACTATTTCAAACAAAATGGTTTAACGTATCGTGAGCCCAAACTAGTTTTATATACTGGTGCAACAGGAACGGCATGTGGAACAGGTCAATCTGTGATGGGACCATTTTATTGCCCTGCTGACGAGAAAATTTACCTCGATCTTTCATTTTATTCAGATATGAAAACAAAAATGAAGGCGGCAGGTGATTTTGCATTTGCTTATGTTATTGCTCACGAAGTGGGCCACCATATTCAGCATCAAATTGGTGTAACACAATGGAGTCAGCAACAACAACGCCAAGCTAATAGCCGAACAGCTGCAAATAAGATTTCAGTACGTGTAGAGTTACAAGCAGACTGTTTTGCAGGTGTATGGGGCTATCAGATTCAGCAAGAAGGCAAACTTGAACAGGGCGATGTGGAAGAGGCCTTTTTAGCAGCTGAAGCGGTAGGTGATGATCGTTTACAAAAACAGAGCCAAGGTCGAGTTATTCCAGATAGTTTCACTCATGGAACGTCTGCACAGCGTTTAGCATCATTCCGTAAAGGTTTGTTGTCAGGCAATCCTGCAGTTTGTGAACTTTAATTGATTAAAAAGCGGTTATTTAATTAAATTAACCATTTGACAAGTAAATAATATTGTACTACTGTACGATTATATTTACATTTTTATGTAAACATCTAACCGCTTGTAAATACAATTAACTATTACTAGACAAAAAAGGGCAAACACAATGTACAAAAATGATGACTTACGTATCGCAAAGATTGAAGAATTACTTCCGCCAGTCGCAATTTTAGAGCGAGTACCTGCAAGTGATGTTGCAGCAGAAACAGTGTCGAAAGCAAGAGCAGCAGTACACAAAATTTTACACGGAGCAGATGATCGCTTATTAGTGGTTATCGGTCCTTGTTCGATCCATGATCCTAAAGCTGCGTTAGAATATGCAGAGCGCATCCAAGCGTTGCGTGCTAATCCTGTGATCAATGAAAATCTTGAAGTTATTATGCGTGTTTATTTTGAAAAACCACGCACAACGGTAGGTTGGAAAGGTTTAATTAACGATCCATACCTCAATGAAACCTATGCATTAAATGATGGCTTACGTATTGCTCGTAAAGTGTTATCTGATATCAATGATTTAACCGTACCAGCTGCGGGTGAGTTCTTAGATATGATCACTCCACAGTACGTAGCCGACTTTATGAGTTGGGGAGCCATTGGTGCTCGCACAACCGAATCACAAGTTCACCGTGAATTAGCATCTGGTTTATCTTGTGCAGTTGGTTTTAAAAATGCAACAAATGGCGGTGTTAAAATTGCATTAGATGCGATTGGCTCTGCAGAAGCGCCTCACCATTTCTTATCCGTAACGAAATTTGGCCATTCTGCAATTGTTGCAACAACGGGTAATCCAGATTGTCATATTATTTTACGTGGTGGTGATAACGGTACTAACTATGATGCTGAGTCAATTAAAACGGTATGTGCAGATATTGAGAAATCAGGCCGTCGTCCACATGTGATGATCGATTTCAGCCATGCGAATAGTCAAAAACAGTTTAAGCGCCAATTAGATGTATGTGATTCTGTTTGCGAACAAATTAAAAATGGATCAAACTTAATCTCTGGTGTGATGATCGAAAGCCATTTAGTTGAGGGTCGCCAAGATTTAGTCGAAGGTAAAGAATTAGTTTACGGACAAAGCATCACAGATGGCTGTATTGGTTGGGAAGACAGTGAAAAAGCGTTGTTCCAACTTGCTGATGCAGTTGCACAACGCCGTAAATTAAACGGTTAAAATATAAACTCCCTATTCTTGCGGAGGACGTTTACCTTCTCCCTTAGGGAGAGGGTAAATGAATGTTTTTATAAGGTTAAACAATGAATAAAACAATCCTTGCAATTGATACTGCGACTGAAGCGTGTTCAGTCGCTTTATTATTTGAAAATAATATCACAGCTCTTGATGAGCTTAGTCCACGTACGCATACGCAACGTATTTTACCTATGGTTGATGAATTGTTATCACAAGCGGGTATTTCCGTGAAACAAGTTGCAGCTTTAGCATTCGGTCGTGGACCAGGCAGTTTCACAGGCGTTCGTGTCGGTGTCGGGATTGCACAAGGTTTAGCATTAGGTGCGGAGTTGCCTGTTGTTCCTATTTCTAATTTGATGATTATGGCAGAACAGGCTTATCAACAGCTTGGAGCCACGCAAGTTGTTGCATTAATTGATGCTCGCATGAGTGAGGTTTATTTTGCGCAATTTGAGCGTACTGAGCAGGGTCATTGGATTGAAATTGTTAATGAACAGGTTTGTTCACCAGAAAAAGTAATCGAGCAGATCCAACAAGACCGTCATCCAACCATTGTTGGAACTGGTTGGGCTGCTTATCCTCAGTTTGGGCAGGCTAACTTAGCAGTTGAGGTAAGTGAGATTACATTACCTTCCGCAAAATACATGTTGTCGTTGGCGGTAGATGCGTTAGAGAAGGGCAATACACAATCAGCATTAGAGATTGAGCCTGTTTATCTACGTAACGAAGTGACATGGCAGAAATTACCACATAAACGTTAATTTTATAGAGTGAAAATCCTTATTCACCTCATAATAAAAAGTTGCAGTAACACCTTATATGATAGGTGCTATTGCAGTTTTTTACGAAATAGCTCACCCTCCCCCCTCTCGACAGTAGTTATCATGTACAGAAGATGTAAAGATATTTCAATTGCATAAAGAATAATAAATTTATAAGGCGAATAACGCAATTTGTTATAAAATATTACAGTAACTTAACATTCTTTTATCTAAAAATTTTATCGTAGGAAATTTATGACAACCTTTAAATTGGTTATTAATCAAAATCAAACTATTTCAGAAAAAATTATTCAATCAGGAAAGCAAACGCAGATACAAGCAGATGTAGATACGGTCTACCAATTGTTTGATGAAGCAGAGCAGTTAATCACAAATCCTAAAACAGAAATTGTTGATGGGGATTTATTGGTATTTGTAGAAAACGAAGCAGAGCCAGTATTAATTATTAAAGATTATGAAACCCATTATCCAATTAAAAATGAATCATATCTAAATGATGTACAAGGCACTTTTGCAACTGCACAAGATGCTGTCGTTTTATCAAAAATTATGGGAATAGAAGGTGGGCTTTTATCTACACCTACAATTGCTATAGGGGCGAGTTTATTAGGTCTAACCGGATTAGGACTAGCAACTCATTCTCGCGGTAAAAATACTGCGAATTCGGTGGTAACACCAGAACAACCAGTTGAACCAGCGCAACCAGTTGAACCAGAACAACCAGTTGAGCCAGAGCAACCAGTTGAACCAGAGCAACCAGTTGAGCCAGAACAACCAGTTGAGCCAGAGCAGCCAGTTGAGCCAGAGCAGCCAATTGAGCCAGAACAGCCAGTTGAGCCAGAACAGCCAGTTGAGCCAGAACAGCCAGTTGAGCCAGAACAGCCAGTTGAACCAGAGCAGCCAGTTGAGCCAGAACAACCAGTTGAGCCAGAACAGCCAGTTGAGCCAGAAAAACCAGCATTAGCGGCTTCAAAAATCACCTTAGATCCAATTGCAGTAGATAATGTAATTGATTCAAGTGAAGCAAAAGCAGAAACAATTGCGATTACAGGTAAAGTTGAAAATATCGTAGAAGGCGCAGCAGCGAAAGAGGGCGATACAGTTACGCTAACCATTGGTGACCAAACGATTACAGGCACATTAGCAGAAGATTTAACCTTTTCTATCCCTGTAAGTAGTGCGCTATTAGCTAAAAATACGCAAGTCTCCGCAACGGTTGCAACAACAGATGGTGCAGATACAGTTGTAAGCGATAAGGTGAGTCAGACTTATCAAGTTGAGAAAGTTGAATTAGAAAAACCAACTATTTGGCTAACAGATGAAAAGATCTTTGGTGATGCGTTTATTAACTATGAAGAGAGCCAGAACCCAATTACATTAAATGGTGCTTTCGATGTGAATGTGCCTAATATTGAAGATGCTAAAGTCACCGTAAAAATTGCCTATCCTTATACTACTCGTGGGGATACGTGGGTGGTGAAAACCTTTAATAGTTCAGATGTCGTTGTAGATCTTGAAAATAGGACTTGGAGCTTAACGAAGAAAGGTAGTGAATTTGCGGTAGCAGGTGATAGAAATCCACGTGTTTACCTTGAAATCGAGGTTACAGATAGCTTTGGTAGCAAGGCAACTAATGAATTTACCCCAAATGGTGCGCATTATTCAACACCTCCAACACCAAACTATGCGTTTAAATACGATATTATTCGCCCAACTATTGAATTAACGATTGATCCAGTTAATCAAGACACCGCCCTAACAGCTGGTGATTTAGAACGTAATGTGTTGTTAACAGGTAATATTGTGACGAATGATACAGATATTGATGTTAATACGTTGGAGTCGAAACTTTATATTAATGGTCAAGAATTCAGTGGCAAAGTTAACTTAGATATGACGACCAAAACATGGTCAATCTCTGTGCCAGCTAAAGATCTTGCTTATGCTGAAGGCGAGCTGAAATTAAGCACGAGTATTTCAGCGTCTGACCGAAATGGTAATAAGAGCGAAGTAAAAACAACAGAAGCAACTTACCAAGTTGATACACAAATTGCACCTGTAACTATTACGTTAGAAGCAAATAGTTCGTTAACAGATAAACTCATTGAGTATTCAGAGCTTGATCAAGCGGTGACTTTATCTGGAAATATTACTTTTGATGAATCAGAAGAAGTAGATGTTCAAGTCATCATCACCATTAATGGACAAGACCATGTGGCAACAGTAGATAAAGCTGCAAAAACTTGGAGCTTAACTGTATCTGCAGATCAACTTGGTGCGGAAGATGACTTAGATACAACAGGTAAAATTGAAGCGAAAATTATTGCAACGGATAAAGCAGGTAATGAAACTTCAGACACTGCAAGTATGGATTATGACATCAATACTTTAGTGCCAGAGTTAGAGCCTGACAACAATCCAGAAGCCGATTCAGAAGACCTAAAAATTGAGATTGATCCAATTACAACAGATAATCTCATCAATGTGACTGAAGCAAAAGAGCAAATTGAAATTACAGGGACAATTTCAGGTAATGCAGCTAAAGCAACAAGTGTGGTGACATTAATTGTTAATGGCAGAAGCATTACTGCAACTGTAGATGAAAACCTTAAATTTACGGCAAAAGTCTCTGGTTCATCTCTAGTGAAAACAGAAAACTATACAGTACAAGGTACAGTGACCGAGAGTGGTGTGTCAGCGAAAGCAACACAAACTTATGAGGTAAGTGCAGATGCTGTGGCAAAAGTAGATATTACTGATATTAATACGAGCTTCTCAACAGGTTTAGCTGAAACAACACGTATCAGTGGTACGATTGAATTTGATGGTTTATACGCTGAAGGTCAAAATGCTCGTCAGTTACGCTTTGTAAATGTGAAAATTGGCGATAAAACCTATGAAACAGGCTTTGATGGTATTAATAAAACATTCTATGTTGATGTACCAAATAGCGAATTAGCAGCATTAAATGGTCAACAAGTTACTGTTGATTTTGTGAATTCAGTAACACCGGCGCCAGATACTGTAGCTTATGACTTGGTTCAAAATAGCAATGGTAGCTATACAATCAATACTGTGCGTAATGAAGTGCCAGTAGTGAAATCATTAACCCTTACTAGTGATGCGGTTGAAGGCAATACTGTGGTTAAAACAGTGGAGATGTCAGAAATTCGCGGTACGGTAAGTGGTGTGGCGAAAGAAGGTGATAGTATTACTTTAACCATCGGTGATAAGACTTATACAACAAAAGTATTAGCAGATAAAACTTTCGTTCAAGAAGTTGAAGCATCGGTATTAGCTGCAAATAAAGCGAAATCAGTACAAGCGGTGTTAACCACGACAGATATTGCAAATAACACCATCACAGTAGCAGATAGTGAAAACTATATCACTGCTCAAGTAAATGGTGGGGAACATGTGGTATCTGCAATTCAAATTGATCGTGCTGATCGTTTTACAGATCACACGGCAGATAACTATAACTTCCCATATTTTATTGAGGAAGTCGATTTAGCTTCTACAGGAGGCTTCCATCGTAATTTACCTTATGGCGGTAATGCGGATGGTACGCCATTAACTGTAAAATATTACTTTGCAACAGCCGCAGAAAGTAACGCATTCGCAAATTCAAATGCAAGTGCGGTTAATAATTCAGGTGAATTACACACTGCTGAAGTAAAAGGGTTTATTCGAGATGCTTATGATGTTATCGAGAAATACACAAATATTAAATTTGTGGAAGTTGCTACACGAGCAGAAGCGAGCAGTATACATTACTATGCAGATGGTATAGGTATTGGTGGTCTTGCAGTAAGTGGTTCTTGGGTATTCTTTAATAAGAACATTGTTGGTGGAAACGGTAGCAAAGACTTCGCTTTCTATACTATATTACATGAGTTAGAGCATAATCTACAAATGATCCACTCTTTCCCAGATTCTTATGATCCAAGAGTGAAAATGCAGGGCGGACTAGAAAACAGCTCTGAATTTATACAGATGTCTTATACTACAAGTGATGCTATCGCTTATCGTGATTTCCGTTTGTATGATTTAGCGTATTTACACTATCGTTTTGGAGTAAATCGTGAAGCACGAGCAGAAGATAATGTTTATGGTTTTAAAGACTATAACGGGAACAGCTCTGATGGCGGTTTATATATTTGGGATGGAGCTGGTAACGATACCTTTGACGCTTCAAATGAAGAAAAAGGGGTAAATGTGAATTTAACCCCAGGTTCATGGATCTATCGTGGTACTGAATTAAGCTCAGCATTAACTGTTGAAGAGCGTAATACTTATAATAAGCGTAGCTACTTTGGATTAGATGACAGTGCTGTAGTGACAAATGCGGATAACTGGGCGGTGAGCCAATATAAATTTACTAAAGATCAAGGTTTTATCGGATTTGGTACTCAAATAGAAAATTTAATTGGTTCAAACCATGATGATATTCTTACTGGTAACGAAGCTGACAATACGATCTTAGGTAATGCTGGTAATGATGTGATTAAGGCTGGCAAAGGTAATGATTATATTGATGGCGGTGCTGGTGATGATGAAATGCACGGTGGTGAAGGCGATGATATCTATGTGGTTGACTCTGCTGGTGACCGAGTGATTGAGCTTGCAAATCAAGGCACGGATACTGTTTATAGTACCGTAGATTATAAGTTAAGCAACAATGTGGAGCACTTAGTGTTATTGGGCTCAACAGCAAAATCAGCAACAGGTAATGATCTAGATAACGAATTAACGGCAAATAATATCGGTAATATCTTAAATGGTGGCGCTGGTAATGACCGTTTAATTGGTGGTTTAGGGGCAGATACTTTAATTGGTGGAGAAGGTAAAGATACCTTTGTATTCCAAACAGCCTTAAATGGTAATGTGGATACAATTGTGGACTTCAAAGCAGGCGAAGATAAGATTGCCTTATCTAAAGCGATCTTTACTTCAATCCAAACCGTAGCCGATGTAGCCACTTACCTAACTTACGATGAAGCAACAGGTCGCTTAAGTTACGATAGTGATGGTACTGGCGCTGTAAATGGCATTCACTTTGCAACAGTAACAGGATTAAGTTTAGATCAAAGCAATTTTGAAATTGTTTAATATGATATAGAAGACTTGATCTGATAAATTATATGAGGGTTTCCTGTTTAGGATATGGATGTTTGAAATTCAGCCTAAACAGGAAACCCTTAGTTTTTCGCTATGCAAATGATTTGTTTACTAGATTTGATGGAATTCAGATTGACTACATAAGTCTGTTAATTTATAGCAAGAAGATGGAGAGGGAATAATAAACCTATAAAAATCAATCAGTTAGTTTATTGGAATGCAATAAAAAATCCCAGTCCGTAAGAACTGGGATTAGAAAATGGTGCGACTAGCTGGACTCGAACCAGTGACCCCCACCATGTCAAGGTGGTGCTCTAACCAACTGAGCTATAGTCGCGTTAACAGGCGCTATTCTATTGAAAATTTCTGTTTAATACAAGGTTCATATTAGATAGTTGCTTGTTTTTAATGCAATTATTTACTTAATTTAGGCTGTGTGAATATTTTTTTATCTTCCCAGCGAAGCATTGTCAGGTGATTTCCCCAAACACAACCTGTATCAAGCGCATAAATACGAGGTGGTGCTACATATCCAATTAAGCTTGCCCAGTGTCCAAAGATAATATCAACTTCATCAAATAATGGATTTTCTAGCTCAAACCAAGGTTTGAGTCCATCAGGTGCTTCTTCAACTGGTAATTTACAATCAAAATCTAAGCGCTTGTCCTCGTAGCAGAAACGCATGCGAGTAAATGCATTGATGATATAACGTAAACGATCCATACCTACCAACGTAGAAGACCAATGATCTGGTTGACTATCATACATTTCTTCTAGCAGAGTTTTAAAATTATCACTTTGTAATACGGATTCAACTTCTTTAGCGCAGGCTAGCGTGGTAGCCAGATCCCATTCAGGACTAATACCAGCATGGACAAGTAAAAACTTATGTTTAGGATGTTGAGCAACAAGCGGTCTGTTTCGTAGCCAATTTTGCAACTCTTCTCGATCTTCTGCTTCAAAGATATCATCGACTTTGTCTCGACTTTTCACTTTTTTTACACTCAATAGAGTAGATAGCAGATGTAAATCATGATTGCCTAGTACAGTAACAGCTCTATTGCCCAAGTTTTTAACAAAGCGTAAGCAGGCAAGAGAATTATCACCTCGGGCAATCAAATCGCCAGTTAACCATAATTCGTCGTACTCAGGGTTAAAATTGGCTTGCTTGAGTAGATTTTGAAATTCATCAAAGCAACCGTGTAGGTCACCAACAATATAAGTAGCCATAGTATATGCCTCATAAAATAAAAGAGTAAAAGGCGTTAAGAATAGCAGTTCTTAACGCCTTTTATAAATGATTAAACTTAGCTAGACACACAGTTTACAGGAATTTGTGGCTTGGTTGCACCAGCCATTTCGCTGAGTTCTTCCATATTGTTAATGGTAATGTATTTGCCTTGGACGCTGATCATGCCACTTTTTTGGAAACGTCCTAATAAACGACTAATGGTTTCGATGGTGAGTCCTAGATAATTACCGATATCGCCACGAGTCATTGTTAATCTAAACTCTTTCGCTGAGAATCCTCGAGCGGCATAACGTAACGATAGATTGTAGATAAATGCAGCGAGTTTCTCTTCAGCACTCATTTTAGAGAGTAATAGAATCATTTCCTGATCATTTTTGATCTCGTTACTCATCAAACGCATAATTTGATGGCGGATCTTAGGCATTTTTCCTGCAAGGTCATCCAAAATATCAAATGGAATTTCACAGATCATCGAAGTTTCTAATGCTTGAGCAAACCCTACGTGTTTCATATCCGTAATTGCATCAAAACCAACTAAATCCCCAGGTAAGTGGAATGCTGTAATTTGTTCTTCACCATTTTCACTAATAGTGTAGCTTTTGATCGTTCCTGATCGAATAGCATAGATAGAGCGAAGTTCATCACCTGATTGGAAGATGATTTGGGCTTTTTGAACAGGTTTTTTGCGCTCAATAATATTATCAAGCTGTGTTAGTTCATGATCATTTAAAGTAAATGGGAGACAGAGCTGGCTAATACTGCAATTTTGGCAGTGAATTGTACAAGCAGTTCTTCCATTTCCTTTAAAATCAGATACAATTTTCATAAATCCGCCGTAATAAGTGCTTTAAAATTTGATTTGACGCAAATTTTAACACTATTTTACGAAAACTTAAATAGCTTTTATTTTTTTACAGGAGAAGCAGAGTGGCAGCAGAGAAATTAACGAAGAAAAGGTTGGTTCAGCTTTTAGTGATGTTAGCGATTTTAATTATCGCATTTGTATGTAGAACTTATGATTATATTTAGTCTGTTAGATGGGCAATGATTGCCCATCAAAACATTTATAAGGATATTACATTCCCAATTTTTCTTTATAGTGTTGGCGACATACTGAAAGGTAAGTATCGTTTCCTCCAATTTGGATCTGATCCCCATCTTTTACGGCTTCGCCATTTTCATTCATGCGAATGACGAAATTAGCTTTGCGTCCACAGTAACAGATTGTTTTTAGTTCTTCTAGTTGATCCGCCCAAGCTAGAAGATAGCGACTGCCTTCAAATAATTCAGCTTGGAAATCGGTACGCAAACCGTAACAAAGCACAGGGATATTCAATTTATCAACTACTTCGGTTAATTGGTACACTTGCGCTTTAGTTAGGAATTGTGCTTCGTCTATTAAGATACAGTGTAACGTTTTTTTATCCGTCTCGGATTTGATTGCACTGAACATATCTGTATTGGCGTGGAATAATTCCGCTTCTTGTGAGATACCAATGCGTGAGGCAACTTTTCCTACACCGTAGCGGTCATCAATTGCTGCAGTGTACACAAGCGTATTCATGCCACGTTCTTGATAATTATAAGAGGATTGAAGCAAGGTAGTAGATTTACCTGCATTCATTGTTGAATAATAGAAATAGAGTTTTGCCATAGTATAAAAGAGAAAACGGCTAACCTGTTGATTAGCCGTTTGGTAAGATTAGATTAAACGTTATCAATTTGACCTAAAAGTGAACGTAAACGGTCTTGGAATGCTTGGTGTTCATTTTTTAACTGTTCATGCTCATTGCGTAATGTTTCATTTGCGCGATTTGCTTCGTCATTTTTGCCTTTTAACTCTTCAACTTCTAATTGAAGCAGCTGAATTGTTTCAACAGCTTGTTTAATTTTGTCTTCTAATTGATCAAGAATTGACATAAGTTTTCCCTCTTTAATAGTAATATGAAAGTGCCAAAGATTGTACCTGATTGTGACAGCATTTTCATTATAAAGTTTTGAAAAACAGATAAAAAAATCCCCTAACAAGTAGGGGATTAGATAAATATCAAAAACTGATTATTTTACGCGTGAAACGTATTCACCAGAACGTGTATCAACACGGATTACTTCACCGATTTGTACGAATAAAGGAACACGTACTACAGCACCAGTGCTTAATGTAGCTGGTTTACCACCAGTACCTGCTGTATCACCTTTTAAACCTGGGTCTGTTTCAGTGATTTCTAATTCAACGAAGTTTGGTGGAGTTACTGCGATTGCAGAACCGTTCCATAAAGTGATAACACATTCAGCTTGATCAACTAACCATTTGTCGTTGTCGCCTAATGCTTTTGAATCTACAGAGATTTGTTCGAATGTTTCTGGGTGCATGAAGTACCAGAAATCTTCATCTTTATATGAGTAAGTGTAGTTATAATCTACAACATCCGCAGCTTCAACAGAAGTACCAGATTTGAAGTTGATCTCTAATACTTTGCCAGAGATTAATTTACGGATTTTAGTACGAGTAAATGCTTGGCCTTTACCCGGTTTTACGAATTCGTTTTCAACGATTACACAAGGTTCACCATCTTGGATGAATTTTAAACCTGGTTTAAAGTCGTTAGTGCTGTAGTTAGCCATTGTTATCCTCAAGATAAAAAATAAGCCCAAAGGGCAGTTTATAAAAAGGCGTATATAATACAACAAAAAAGTGAATAGCTAAAATTTTTTTATCTGCTCTAGCGCAACTTTTCTTTTATTGTATAATCCAACATCAACAATGTTTACACTTCACTATCACAGGAGATTAAATGAAGAAGAGTGTTATTAGTGCATTAGTATTAGCGTTATCAATTGCAGGCGTGGCGGAAGCAAAACGTGGTAGCAGTTTTAAACCTAGCCGCAGCTCAACTCCAATTGTGCAAAAGAAACAGCCTACTCAGCAAGCTCAACAGCAACAACAAGCAAAACAAGGTGAGCAACACCGTGTTGATGCAGATTTTTACAATACGCCAAGAGCCGCAACTAATAATGCAGCAGCTCAACAAGCTGCAGGCGGTAGCCGTATGAATAGTTTATTAACAGGCGCTGCAGCAGGCTATCTTCTATCTAATGCATTAGCACCAAGTGAAGCTCAGGCACAGACGGCAAATCCTGCTGCTGAAGCAACAGCAGAGCCAATGGCGCAATTAACTCAACAAGTGCAACAAGCAGCGCCGGCTATTCAAACGTTTAAATCAATCGATCCGCAAGATCCGTATTTAATCGAGAAATCAGCTGGTTATTTACGTTACTGCTTAAATGGTGTTCAATATTTAATTAGTACAGCTAACACACAATTACCACCAACGGTGATGGTAGATAGAAATAATGCACCTGTTGCCTGTGTAATTTCTCAATAATTTGACTTCTATGCGAGTTATGGTTGTATAAAGCCCTCGTTTTTGTAGGATGGGCATCCTTGCCCATCAATCACATAAAGTAGGCTCAAAATGGGAAGCCCATCTTACGATTATGACTCGAACTAGGTAAATAAGGAACCCTGTTTGAACATTAGCGTTACCCCTTCAAAACCTCAATGGCTACTTGATCTTGCTCAAGCTTTTAATAACCCCACCGATTTATTGAATTACCTTGAGCTAGACTTAGATGAATTTGAACAGGATGTTCTTGCGCGTAAACTTTTTGCGTTACGCGTTCCTCGTCCCTTTGCAGAAAAAATGCAAAAAAAGGACAAAAACGACCCGCTTTTCTTACAAGCAATGTCTTCAGCGGATGAATTTTTGCAAGCAGAAGGCTTTGTTAAAGATCCGCTTGAAGAACAAAATTCCCCAGCACCAAATATTTTGCACAAATACCATAACCGATTATTATTTATGGTGAAAAATAGCTGTGCAATTAACTGCCGTTATTGTTTCCGCCGTCATTTTCCTTATGATGAGGTAAAAAATGGTAAAGAAGTTTGGTCGCAAAGTTTGGACTATATTTCGACACATTCAGAGCTAGAAGAGGTGATTTTATCTGGTGGTGATCCTCTTATGGCCAAAGATAGTGAGATAGATTGGATTCTTACACGATTAGAGCAAATTCCACATATTCAGACATTAAGAATTCATAGCCGTTTGCCAGTTGTTATCCCCAATAGAATCACGACAGAATTTTGCAAACGGTTATCTGAGTCTCGTTTAAATATTGTCTTAGTCACTCATATCAATCACGCGAATGAAATTGATCAAGTATTTGCACAAAAAATGCAGATGCTTAAACAGGCTGGTGTTGTTTTGCTAAATCAATCTGTATTATTGAAAAACGTTAATGACGATGCTCAAGCATTAAAACAATTGAGCGATAAATTATTCCAGCATGGGATTTTGCCTTATTACTTACATTTGTTGGATAAAGTGGAAGGTGCTAGTCATTTTTATATTGATGATGCTCAAGCTTTTGAAATCTATACAGAATTGCAACGCATTACTTCTGGCTATCTTGTGCCTAAATTAGCCAGAGAAATTGCCCATGAACCTAACAAGACATTGATGGGATAACGTACAAGCGCTGAGATCTTATAAAAATTTTGCAAAAACAAATAATTAGTACCAAACTGAGGTAGGGGTGTTAAAATATCCCGAGTTTTAATTTATATTCGAGGTGATTATGACTAAACGTCCTTTTTTTGATAATGTAATTTCATTTGTCTTTTTATTAGCTGGTTTATATAACGTAGTTGGTATTTTATATCCAACTAAATTCTTTATGGATCAAACTATTGCAACGCTTGATCCTGCTGTGTTCTCATGGCTAGGTCAAATAAGTATCATCTTATGGGGCTTAGCTTATTTATCTGTATCTTTTTCATTCTATAAAGTGCCAAAACTGATCTTTGTATTCTTTATTGAAAAAATGGTTTACGTAGGCGCGTGGGCATTTTGGTTCTTCGAAAATCAAGAAACTTTAACTCAGCTCAAAACTAACTCACCAGACTTAGCATTCTTCTTTAGTTACTACGGCGTAGGCGATCTGTTCTTTGGTTTATTTTTCCTTTATGTAGTGATTCGTGCAACTCGAGAGGTAAAATCAGTGGAAAAAGTAGAGCAACCAGCACAAGAAAGAGCAACTGAAGAAGCTCCAGTAGCAAAAGAACGAATTGAACCGACGTTTTAGGCTAAATGTGGGGTGAATAATAAATGGACAGTCTAATTAGATTTTTGAAAGATAAGATAACTAACAAAAGCTCTTTGGAAGACATTGTCAATATATTTGAGCAGATGTGCAAAATTCCACTTGAAAGCATATCAGCTGAAGATGATATGCTTTTGTTTGAAACAGGTACTTTTTCAACTCCTGAAGGCGAGCCATCTTTTTTATTTGCTCTAGTTAGACAATTTCCAAATGACAATGAGGAGTTTTACCAAATTCATGTGGAAATTTCATACAAATCTGATGAAGATAATAAAAAATTCAATGAGACAATATGGGATGAAGATTTAGGTGAAAGTATATTTGACTATATAAGAACGTCAAAAGTTTTTGATTATGGAAAGAATAAAAAATATACCGAAGTAAAAATATGGGGTGATGAAACTTAAACAAATCAATAAATTCAAAGGCAATTCATTTGAATTAATTCGTGCAATTTGGTAGGTATTTTCCTATAATTTTAAACTTTCTATTGACAAAGTTTAAAACGGATACAATTATGACCCTTGCCTTGCCTTGCCTTGCCTTGCCTAAGCAAAAATTGCAAGTAATTTTTGCAATTTTTTCTCAAAATCTTACCGCTTGTAGCTATATGGGAGGTAAGTAATGCAATTCGAAACCTTACTTTCTCAACAAGAAAGCTCAAATTCCAAGCAACTTACTATCTTAAAACAACATTTTCCACATTGTTTTGATAAAAACGGTGCTTTTCTACCTGAAAAACTAACTGAAACAGTAAGCCAAGAAATTCCAATCTCAAAAGAATTCTATTCGCTTAATTGGTTAGGAAAGTCCTACGCACGCCTACTGGCCAACCAACCTGCGACAACTTTACTTAGCGAAGATAAAGTCCACAACCAAAAGCCTGAAAATCAGCACAGTGAAAATCTATTGCTGTGTGGCGATAATTTAGAAGTATTGAAACATCTAAAACAAGCCTATGCCGAGCAAGTTAAGATGATCTATATCGATCCGCCTTATAACACGGGTTCAGATGGTTTTGTTTATCAAGATGACCGTAAATTCAGCCCTGAACAGCTGGCAGAGCTTGCCAATGTTTCAATAGATGAAGCAAAGCGTATTTTAGAATTTACCGACCGAGGCTCAAATAGCCATAGTGCATGGCTGACTTTTATGTATCCCCGTTTATATGTGGCTCGTGAACTATTGCGTGAAGATGGCGTGATCTTTATCTCTATTGATGATAATGAAGTGGCGCAGCTAAAGCTACTTTGTGATGAGGTTTTTGGGGAGGAAAATTTTGTTGCCTGCTTAGTTTGGGCACTAGGTACAGGAACTCAAGCAGGGCACTTTGTAAGAGCTCATGAAAATATTTTGGTTTATTTTAAGAAGAAAGAACTTGTTGATAATTTTTCTGGCGGTGAAGGTATCATTGAACATTCTGCATTGAAAAAAATCTCCGCAAAAAATCCAGAAAGTGAATTCTTATTCCCTAAAGGAACGCGTTGGGATGCGCCTGACAATTTTGAATTATTTGGTTCATGGGGTGGGTCAGAGAAAACAACGTTGAAAAAAGGGCGTATGATCTGTAGGAATAATCAATTAGTAGAAGATGTTGTATTGAGTGCTGGTTGGGCTCAAAAAGGGCAGATGAAAACATGGTTTAAGGGTTTACATACGGTAGATAGCAAAGGGCAAAAAGTTCTTAGCTTTCATTTTAATAAAAATGGGGTACTAAGGTATGAAAAAGAAAGGAGTGTTATCAATCCTCCAACTGTATTACAAGATATAGCCAGTACAAAAAATGGTAGTGATGAAATAAAATCTTTCTTTAATGAAAATATTTTTAATTATCCAAAACCAACGGATTTAATGAAGTTTTTGGTTGAAATAGCCACGAATAATGATGATGTGATTTTAGATTTTTTTGCTGGTTCTGGTTCGATTGCAGACGCAATAATGCAGCTAAATGCTGAGGTTGAGACAAATATTAGGAAATTTATTTTAATTCAATTACCTGAAGACTTAGATATAGCTCTGGAAAAGGCTAGTAAAGAAAATAAGCAGAGTATTAGAAAAGCAATTGATTATTTAGACAGTATAAACAAGCCACATTTATTATCTGAGATAACCAAAAGTCGCCTTGAAAAAGCAGCAGCTAAGATTAAGCTAGAAAATCCAAATGCAAGCGGAGATTTTGCGTTTAAAATTTACCAAACCGTTGAAGATTTCCGTTTTGTCGAGGAACAAGCCTTTGATCCAAATCAGGCACAATTACCATCAATGCTAAATGCAATGCTTACCGAAGAACAGCACCAAACATTATTAACCACATGGGCACTCTATGACGGTGCAAGTTTAACAACGCCAATCGAAAATATCGATTTGGCGGGCTATGGTGCGCATTTATGCCAACGACATCTTTATCTTATTGCCCCAAATTTCACTAGCCAAGCAGTGAAAGCCTTAATTGAGAAATTGGATAGTGATGATAACTTTAGTCCTAACCATCTCTGTATTTTCGGCGCAAATATGGACAGCAGTATGCAACAAGAGCTAGCACAAGCAGTAAAAAGCTATAGCAATAAGAAGAATATTAGTTTTCATATTAAGGTGAGAAACTAATGAGCGGATTTAACTATGAAGCAGGGCTACCTCACCAAGAAAAAGGGGTACAAGCGGTCTTAAATGTATTTGATAATGCAACCTTGAAACAGGACGATCTTCGAGAAAATCCTGTTATTCAACTTGCAAGTCACCTTTACCAGCAGAATATTCGCAAAGTTCAGCAGCAGGCTCAAAATATTGAGCTTCGCCTTGCTGATTTTTCCAATATTCTAGATATTTCAATGGAAACAGGTACAGGTAAAACTTATACCTATACCAAAACCATGTACGATTTATACCGCTGTTTTGGCTTATTTAAGTTTATTGTAGTTGTGCCTACGCTATCAATAAAGGCGGGAACGAAAAATTTCTTAAAATCAACCGCACTTAAACAACATTTTCAGCAAGATTTTAATGGGCAATATCCGCAAAGCCTACAAGTTGAGTTGTATGAAGTAGAAAGCAAAAAGAGCAGTGCTAAAAATAAAAAAGCACAAATGCCAACGGCGATTGCAGAATTTATTGGGGCGAGTAATGCGAATAAAATCCATGTATTGTTGATTAATGCAGGCATGGTTAATTCAGCGACTTTGACTGAAAAAGGTGATTATGCCTTTAAAGATCTGTTTGATAATGCCTTAGATGGCATTGCCTCTGTTCGCCCTATTATGATTATTGATGAACCGCACCGTTTCCCAACAGGCAAAAAGACAATGGAAAACCTGTTGAGGTTTAATGCGCAATATATCTTACGTTATGGGGCAACCTTTAATGAGCAATATCATAATCTTATTTATCGCTTAACTGCAGTAGATGCCTTTAACCAAGACTTAGTTAAAGGTATTCGCGCCTATGTGGAAAAGGTAGAAGGGGATAGCGATCAGCGTATTAAATTAGTCGGCATTGAAAATAAACAGGCAATTTTTGAGCTATCTGATCAAGATCCAAAAGAAAAGCAGAAAAAACTGTTTAGACTTGAAAAGGGTGAGTCACTTAGCCAAATTCATTCTGCTATCCATGATGTGACTATTGAGGATATGAATACGTCTAAAGTTGTGTTAAGCACAGGAAATGTTTTAACCAAAGGCAATAGTTTAAGCCCTTATTCCTACTCTTTGGCGGTTGAAGATCAGATGATGAGTCGAGCGATTAAGGAACATTTTAAGCTAGAACGAGAATTATTGACGCAAAATTCAGCCAAAATCAAACCGCTTACCCTGTTCTTTATTGACGATATTGAAGGCTATCGTGATGGTAATAATATTGCGGGAAGCTTAAAAACAAAGTTTGAACAGTGGGTTAAAGCAGAGGCAAAAGCCTGTTTGGAAACGGAGCAAGATCCTTTTTATCGGGAATACCTACAAAAAACGATTAGTGATATTGAGCTTACCCATGGCGGTTATTTTTCAAAAGATAACAGTGAAAGTGACGAGAAGATCGAACAAGAGATCAATGAGATCCTGCATGATAAAGAAGCCTTACTTTCATTAGACAATCCACGTCGTTTTATCTTTTCAAAATGGACATTGCGAGAAGGTTGGGATAATCCGAATGTGTTCCAAATTTGTAAATTGCGTTCGAGTGGGAGCATTACGTCTAAATTGCAAGAAGTTGGGCGAGGCTTACGTTTGCCTGTAAATCAGTATATGGAACGAGTTAAAGATCATGGCTATTATCTAAACTATTTTGTGGATAGCTATGAGCGTGATTTTGTAAAAAGTTTGATTAGTGAGGTTAATCAGAGTTCAAATATTAATGTTGAACACTGCTCAGATAAATTAGATGAAACCTTGATTGTTAGAATTACAAAAGCTTATCCTGATAAAGATGAATTAACGATTTTAGTGGAATTGAAGCAAGCTCAGATCATTGATGGTAATCGTAAATTCGTTATTGATGAACCTCTTTCTCAGTTACAGCAATTTTATCCTAATGCCTTTTCAGTGAATAAAGGTGTAGATAGCAATAAAATTATTAATGCAAGTGAAGCCAAGAAAAAATCTATTCCAATGCGAGCAGGCAAATATGAAGAGCTGAAAGCATTGTGGGAGTTGATTAACCAAAAAGCAATTTTGCAGTATAAATTTGGTTCTGAGCAAGAGTTTCTTAACTTCTTTATCAAGTATCTACACTCGGTGAGTGGTGGATTTGCGAAATCGGGTATTCGTACCGAAATTAATATCTTGAAAATCAATAACGATGGGCAGTTATATGCAAATGAGCAAACTTCGATTGAAGATGATAGTTTTATTCGCTTTAACACTATGAGTTATAAAGAATTCTTAGAGAAACTGGCGCAATTATCGTTGATTAAAATGGATACACTACATCAAGGTTTTTATGCGGTGCGTGAGCAGTTTAAAATCGAAGAGTTTTTAAATATGCAAACCATTTTATTAATCAAAAATGGTTTTAGTCAGTTCTTATTAAATCATTCGATTGATGAGTTTAATATTGGCTATCAAATGGTGAATAACCAAGTCCACCCGACTAAATTTACCTATTCTAACGGACGTGCAGTAGAGAATGTATCAAGTGCGGATCTTGGCGTTGATTATAATTTGGTACAGGAAGCCCCAGCAAATTACCTATTTAGCCAGATTTTCTATGACTCAACACTGGAACATCACAATATTGCAAATGAGGATATTCAAGAAGTAACGGTATTTACCAAAATTCCGAAAAACTCTATCAAGATCCCAGTCGCTGGCGGCGGAACTTATTCCCCTGACTTTGCGTATATTATCAAAACTAAACAGGGTGAAATCCTAAATTTTGTGATAGAAACGAAGAATGTATCTAGTTCAGAAACGTTACGTCGTAGCGAACAACAAAAAATTCGCCATGCTGAAAGTCTATTTGCTGAAATTAGCAAAGAGATCAAAGTTGTGTTTAAAACGCAATTTGAAGGCGAAAAGGTGAGTGAGATTATTCGCAGAACACTATCAAGTAGTTAAATTTTCATTGAAACTAATATCTAATCGCGTATGATGTTTGAACTATCTAAATATAGGTGAGGACAAAATGCTTAAAGAAAAAGGTTATGATGAATTTCTTGTAGAGCAAATTCAAAAAGGTGAAGAGGCTGTTGCAAAGGGTGATATTTTAACAAAAGAGCAGTCTATGCTTGAAATGCAAGCGATGTTCGCTCAACTTGATCGCGAGTTAGCATTGCAGGAGGCTGAGTTAAACGAGGCAAATTATGCCTAATTGGATTATTACTAGACCAGCTCAAAATAATCTTAGAGAAATTATGACCAGTGTTTCTTATTATACTGGTTATGTGAATAGTGGCATCAAACTATACAATGACTTAACGGAGTATTTTGATAAATTAGCTTTTATGCCCTTGGGATTAGGTACAGATATTGGTGATGGTAAACGCCAAGCATTTTGTCGAGGTTATCGGATTATCTATAAGATTATCGATGGAAATGTATATATTTTAACGATTATCCATAGTTCTCGTTTATATCCCGATCCCTAATTATGCTAAAATCCTATCCGTTATGTATTTCGGATAGGATTTTTTTAATGAGCAAACAAAGCAAACCATTTATTCTTCATTCCCCTTTTAAACCTTCGGGCGATCAGCCAACGGCGATTGCCAAATTAACTGAAGGTTTGAATGATGGTTTGGCTCATCAAACGTTACTTGGGGTAACAGGTTCGGGGAAAACTTTTACCATTGCAAATGTGATTGCGACGTTAAATCGCCCTGCAATGGTGCTTGCACCCAATAAAACCCTTGCGGCACAGCTCTATGCAGAGATGAAAGCTTTCTTCCCAGAGAATGCGGTGGAATACTTCGTTTCTTACTATGATTATTATCAGCCAGAAGCCTATGTGCCGAGTAGTGATACCTTTATTGAAAAAGATGCCTCAATCAATGAGCAGATTGAGCAGATGCGTCTTTCTGCAACAAAATCCTTTCTTGAACGCCGAGATACCATTGTAGTTGCCTCGGTTTCGGCGATTTATGGTTTGGGTGATGCCGATGCTTATTTGCAGATGATGTTGCATTTGCAAGTAGGGGAGATGATCGACCAACGTAAAATCCTATCTCGTTTAGCCGAAATCCAATATACCCGTAATGACCAAGCCTTTCAGCGTGGTACTTTCCGTGTGCGTGGTGAGGTGATTGACATCTTCCCTGCCGAATCTGACGATATTGCGTTACGTGTTGAGCTGTTTGATGACGAAATCGAAAATCTCTCGCTATTTGACCCTTTAACAGGGCACAGTCTAGGGCGTGTACCACGCTATACGGTTTATCCTAAAACGCACTATGTCACCCCTAGAGAACGTATTTTAGATGCGATTGAAAAGATCAAAGAAGAACTTGCAGAGCGACGTACCTACTTTATCCAAGAAAATAAACTCGTTGAAGAACAACGCCTTGCTCAACGTACTCAATTTGATATTGAGATGATGAATGAGCTTGGTTACTGCTCGGGGATCGAAAACTATTCTCGCTATTTATCGGGCAGAGAAGCAGGTGCACCCCCGCCAACCCTATTCGACTATATGCCTGATGATGGTTTGCTGATTATTGATGAGTCGCACGTAACTGTACCTCAAATTGGCGGTATGTATCGTGGAGACCGTGCCCGCAAAGAAACCTTAGTACAGTATGGTTTCCGCTTGCCTTCTGCATTAGATAATCGCCCGTTACGTTTTGAGGAATTTGAGCGTTTATCGCCACAGACAATCTACGTTTCAGCAACCCCAGGGCCTTATGAGTTAGAAAAATCAGGCGATGATGTCATTGATCAAGTTGTACGCCCAACAGGCTTATTGGATCCGATTATTGAAGTTCGCCCTGTGGGTACGCAAGTAGATGATTTACTGTCTGAAATTCATAAGCGTGTGGAAGTTGAAGAACGTGTGCTTGTGACTACGCTGACCAAAAAAATGGCGGAGGATTTAACCGACTATTTAGATGAACACGGCGTGCGTGTGCGCTATTTACATAGTGATATTGATACCGTTGAACGTGTTGAGATCATCCACGATCTGCGAATGGGGATGTTTGATGTATTAGTCGGTATCAACTTATTGCGTGAAGGTTTGGATATGCCAGAGGTTTCGCTAGTGGCTATCTTAGATGCGGATAAAGAGGGATTTTTACGTTCTGAACGTTCCCTTATCCAAACTATCGGTCGTGCGGCTCGTAACTTAAATGGTAAGGCGATTTTATATGGTGATCGCATTACTAATTCAATGCAAAAGGCGATTACCGAAACAGAGCGCCGCCGTGAGAAACAGATGGAATATAACCGTCAAAATGGCATTGTTCCACAAGCATTGAATAAGAAGGTTGGTGAATTACTGGATATTGGACAGAGCGATAAACCAAAACGTGGTAAAAAATCTGCAAAAATTTCAGATAATCAGACCGCTTATACGCCAAAATCTCGTAAGGAATTGGAGAAAGAGCTTAAAGCGCTTGAGCAACAAATGCGTGACTTTGCTAAAGATCTTGAGTTCGAAAAAGCAGCTGCGACAAGAGATAAGCTGCATCAGTTAAAAGCAATACTGTTAGAACTATAAAAAATAAAGCGGATTTTCAATCCGCTTTATTTATATCAATTAAGACGATTACTCAAATAATGACTTATGTAAATCACGAATAATGTCGTCAGCTTGGGCATTTTGTACTAAAGTGCAAATATTATTAGTGCTTGCACCATAGCTAATTAGACGCACATTATATGGTGATAACGTTTCGAATAACTGTTTTGCAATGCCTGCTTGTGTATGTAGATTGTTACCAATAATCGCAACTAATGCTAAATCGTTTTCCACTTGAACATGGCAATATTGACGTAATTCATCAAGTAAGTCTTGAGAAAGCATGTCTGCACCAGAAGAAGCAGAACCTGTTTTATCTAAGGTTAATGCAACACTGACTTCAGATGTTGTAATTACATCCACTGAAATTTTGTGTTTTGCTAAAATGCTAAATACATTCGCAAGGAATCCTTGAGCATGTAACATGCTTAGGCTTGAAAGTGTCACTAAAATTTGATTACGACGTAATGTAAGCGCACGGAATGTTGGGCGAGGTTGAGGATCTCTTGTTACCCAAGTACCACCTTGCTCTGGCGCTCGGCTTGAACCCACATATACAGGAATATTACTACGCACAGCTGGTAATAAAGTTGCAGGGTGTAATACTTTAGCACCAAAAGTTGCCATTTCAGCAGCTTCATTAAAGCTCATTGTATCAATACGCTGTGCTTGAGGTACAACACGAGGATCTGTTGTATAAATGCCTGGTACGTCCGTCCAAATTAATACATCGTTCGCATTTAAAACTTCCGCTAGAAGAGCAGCAGAGTAGTCACTACCACCACGTCCTAATGTGGTTGTTTTACCTTCATCATCACGGCCGATAAAGCCTTGAGTAATAACGATTTTACCTTCAGCAATTAATGGTTTGATTACTGTATCAGATTGCGCTTGTGTTTTTTCATCATTCGGTGCTGCCTTACCGTAGTGGTTATTCGTTGCAACGACATCACGTACGTCTACCCATACAGCAGGAAAATCTCTTTCGTTCAATAATTGAGTGAAAATCTTAGTTGACATCATCTCGCCATGGCAAATTAACTCATCGGTTAAGGCTGCAGAGGTTGCAAGACTTGCTGATTCTGCTAATGCAGCAACATGTTCTAACAATTCATCAATTGCAGCAGAAACTGCCTCAGGGTGTTGCAGCTTTTCAATAATATTGTATTGAATTGTACGAACAGCTTGTAAAATTTCTTCGCGACGAGCAATTTCACAGCCATTAGCTAATTCTACAAGATAATTGGTTACGCCTGCAGAAGCTGATAAAACCACGACTTTAGTATTTTCGTCTGCAACAACAATATTTGCAGAAGATGTCATTGCATCAAAATTTGCAACGCTAGTACCACCAAATTTTGCAACAGAAAGATGTGCCATAATAAAAAATTCCTATAAATGTTATGTATATGCAAAATGGTGAGGTAGAAATGTAGATTAGAAATTTGAGTAGCACAAGTTTGAATGGTTACAATTTAGAGCACTCCATTTAAAACACAAGTTTTAAACGACAGCTGATAGGATTCAACCTGACTCAGCCGATGATCATTCCGTTCTAGTGAATTCACACCTCGGCAAGCACTCCCATCACTTATTCTCAAACGGGCCTAGTTCCCTAAAATAAGTTGCCTGAGTGTTGCACCTCTCTTCCTTTAAATTCAATACGTTATACTTTGATTTGTGTAATATTACCGTAATGAAAAATAAAGAATCCACTAATAAGTGATTCATTAGTGGATGTCGGGTAGCTTACAGTAAGTTTTGTCAGCGTGCAATCATTATCTGATAGATAAGCTATTTTATTGGTAGAACTAACTGTTTGTTTTATATAGGTGATTAAATTTTCACTAATAGAGCAACAGCTTCACAGGCAATTCCTTCACTGCGCCCTGTAAAGCCTAATTTTTCTGTAGTAGTGGCTTTCACGTTAACTTGTGAAATATCGCATTTTAGATCTTCTGCGATCGCTTGGCGCATTTGGTCAATATAAGGACGCATTTTAGGCGCTTGTGCAATGATGGTGACATCTACATTACCTACTTTATAACCAGTTTCTTGTACTTGGCGGTAGGCTTCAATTAGTAAACCGCGACTATTTGCACCTTTGTATGCCATATCTGTATCTGGAAAAAGCTTTCCAATATCGCCTAGTGCAACAGCACCTAATAGCGCATCAGTCAAAGCATGTAGTGCAACATCTCCATCAGAGTGAGCGATAAAGCCTTTTTCATAAGGGATGCTTACGCCGCCAATAATTAATGGGCCTTGTTCACTGAATGCGTGAACATCAAAACCATGTCCAATTCTAATCATTATTCTGTTCCTTTTGTTAAGTAAAATTCAGCAAGTGCAAGATCTTCTGGACGAGTGATTTTCAAATTATCGCTACGTCCAGCGACTAATAATGGATGAAAACCTGCAAATTCCATCGCAGAGGCCTCGTCGGTGACATTTAATTTCTGCTGAAAAGCATTTATCAAAGCATCTTTTAATTTATCGGTTGGAAAAAATTGCGGTGTTAGTGCATGCCATAATGTTGAACGATCTTCTGTGTGGCTAATTTGTGCGCCATTGGCACGTTTCATCGTATCAATAGCAGGGGTTGCTAAGATAGCTCCATTTGTGTCTTCAATTTGCAAAAGTTTATCCAAATCTGACCGCTTAAGGCAGGGACGTGCGGCATCATGCACTAAAACCCAACTCGAATCAGGCACAACTTGTAGTGCATTAAATACAGAGTCAGCACGAGTTTCTCCACCAAAAACAATTTCAATTTTAGCGTGATGGAGTAATTCTATATTGGCATAGTAAGGATCTGTTTCAGAAACTGCGACAACAATTTTTTCGACTTGAGGGTGCTCTAGAAAAATTGATAACGTATGCTCAAGAATCGTTTTGCCTTGTAACTTTAGGTATTGCTTAGGTAGATTGGCTTGCATTCGGCTTCCAATGCCTGAAGCAGGGATGACTACATAGATATGGCGCATCTGAATCCCCTCTAATGTTTTGGTACAATGCGGTAAAATACTTCGTCACCTTTTACCATATCGCCTTGTAAGCGAGCACGTTCCTCGAGAGCGTTTACTCCATTTTTGAGGTCGTATATTTCCGCTTCAATCAATTTATTACGAGCTTGAAGTTGAGCATTTTCTTGTTTTAGCTCTTCAACAACTTGCTTTGCTTCTTGATATTCAAACCAACCATTTTGCCCAAACCAAAAAAGATATTGCGTATAACCGAGCAAAAGAGCGAAAAAAACAATAAGTAAGCGCATTAGGATTCCTTTAAAAGTTGAGATGACGTATTTTACCTTGATTTTGATCAATCAGTCTTTAGTAAGTGTAAATTTTTCAGATGAATATTCAAAAATTTGAAGTATGTAACATTTTTTTTTGGAGAAGCACTCTATAATGAGCTCATCTTAATTTTTAACTTTTATTAAATGAGGAGATCCTTATGTTAAATCGTGTAGAACAAGAACTAGCTCAATTAGGTATTACTAATGTTAAAGAGATTGTTCACAATCCAAGCTATGAATTTCTTTTTGAAGAAGAAATGAAACCTGAGTTAGAAGGCTTTGAAAAAGGTCGTTTAACAACATCTGGTGCAGTAGCGGTGGATACAGGTATCTTTACTGGCCGTTCACCAAAGGATAAATATATCGTTTATGATGAAACAAGTAAAGAACATGTTTGGTGGACAAGTGATGCGGTTAAAAACGACAATAAACCGATGACTCAAACTACATGGCAAAGCCTAAAAGATTTAGTAACAAATCAATTATCAAATAAACGTTTATTTGTAATTGATGCGTTCTGCGGTGCAAACCCTGATAGCCGTTTAGCTGTTCGTATTGTAACAGAAGTAGCATGGCAAGCACACTTTGTGAAAAATATGTTTATTCGCCCTTCAGAAGAAGAGTTAAAAACATTTAAACCAGATTTCGTGGTAATGAACGGTTCTAAAGTAACTAACCCGAACTGGAAAGAGCAAGGCTTAAATTCAGAAAACTTTGTTGCATTTAACTTAACTGAAGCAGTTCAGTTAATTGGTGGTACTTGGTACGGTGGTGAAATGAAAAAAGGTATGTTCTCAATGATGAACTACTTATTACCACTTAAAGGTATTGCTTCAATGCACTGTTCTGCAAACGTAGGTGAAGAAGGTGATGTAGCGGTATTCTTCGGCTTATCAGGTACAGGTAAAACAACCTTATCAACCGATCCAAAACGTAAATTAATCGGTGACGATGAACATGGTTGGGATGATGATGGCGTATTCAACTACGAAGGTGGTTGCTATGCGAAAACAATCAACTTATCACCTGAAAACGAACCAGACATTTATGCTGCGATCAAACGTGATGCACTGTTAGAAAACGTAGTGGTGCGTGAAGATGGTTCAATCGACTTCGCAGATGGTTCAAAAACAGAAAATACGCGTGTTTCTTACCCAATTTATCACATTGATAATATCGTTGAGCCGGTATCAAAAGCAGGTCATGCGAAAAAAGTTATCTTCTTAACTGCTGATGCATTCGGTGTATTACCACCAGTATCTAAATTAACGCCTGAGCAAACCAAATACTACTTCTTATCTGGTTTCACAGCAAAATTAGCAGGTACAGAACGTGGTATTACAGAGCCTACACCAACATTCTCAGCATGTTTCGGTGCAGCATTCTTATCATTACACCCAACTAAATACGCAGAAGTATTAGTGAAACGTATGGAAGCATCTGGTGCAGAAGCATACTTAGTAAATACAGGTTGGAACGGTACAGGTAAACGTATTTCAATCAAAGATACTCGCGGTATCATTGACGCAATCTTAGATGGCTCAATCGAGAAAGCTGAAATGGGTTCATTACCAGTATTTGATTTAGCGATTCCTAAAGCATTACCAGGTGTAAATCCTGCAATTTTAGACCCACGTGATACTTATGCAGATAAAGCACAATGGGAAACTAAAGCAGCAGATTTAGCAGGTCGTTTCGTGAAAAACTTTGAAAAATACACAACAAACGACGAAGGTAAAGCATTAGTCGCGGCTGGTCCGAAACTATAACTAAACCTTTGAAATAGATGTATGAGGGCTAGAGCAATCTAGCCCTTTTCTTATGCATTGAATTCAGCATGTAACAAAGCATAACGAATGAAAAAATGATAATATAATCAAAAGACTTTTTCGGGGATAACATGCAACAAAATATTCTGACTATTTCTCAGCTCAATTACTCTGTCAAACACCGTTTAGAAGCGGAGTTTGGCCATGTATGGCTTGTGGGCGAAATTTCTAATTTTAGTAGTCCTGTTTCTGGGCACTGGTACCTCACTCTAAAAGATGAAAGAGCCCAAGTGCGCTGCGCCATGTTTAGAATGAGAAATATGCAGGTGAAATTTGTTCCACAAAATGGCATGCAAGTCTTAGTGAGAGCTTCTGTGAGTTTATATGAACCTCGAGGTGATTATCAGGTCATTATTGAATCCATGCAGCTGAAAGGGGATGGCTTATTACAACAGCAGTTTGAAGATCTTAAATTGAAGTTAGCAAAAGAGGGACTTTTTGCTCAAGAGAAGAAGAAAACTATTCCTAATTTTGTGAAACGTGTTGGTATTATTACGTCATCAAGTGGTGCTGCATTACAGGATATTTTACATATTCTGGCACGTAGAGATCCTAGTTTACAAGTAGTGATTTATCCCACCTTGGTTCAAGGTAAAGAAGCAACCCAAGAAATTGTAAAAATGATTAGTTTAGCTAATGTGCGTAAAGAGTGTGATGTGCTAATTGTTGGACGTGGCGGCGGTTCACTGGAAGATCTTTGGTGCTTTAATGAGGAAGCTGTTGCCTATGCAATTTATGGATCGCAAATTCCCATCATTAGTGCAGTTGGGCATGAAACAGATGTTACCATTGCCGATTTTGTTGCAGACTTGCGAGCTCCAACACCCTCTGCAGCGGCTGAATTAGTGAGCCGAGATCAGCAAGAACTGATTAATCAACTACAGAATCAATTTGAGCGTGCAAGCCTTGCGTTTGATCGACTATGGGCAGAAAAACAAAAGCACTTTAAGCAGTTAGAGCTCCGTTTAGCGGTGCAACATCCTGCAAAGCAGTTACAACAAAATTTTAGACAATTAACCCAACTTAAGTATCGAATTATCCGTGAAGTTAATCAATTGCTATATATTCGAAGTCAGCAACTAATACAATTAGAGCAACGTGTAAAGAATCAGCATCCTGTTCGCCATTTACAGCAACAACAGGTACAGTTACAACAATTGAGTAAGAGAGCAGAGCAACAAATAACGCAGATTTTGCTACATAAACAGCAACAATTAAAAATGCTTTATCAAAGTATTGCGAGAAATCCATTGTTGCAACAACTTAATCAATATAGCCAGCAAGTTGAGCAATTACAGCAAAGACTAATCTATTCAATGGAAAAAGAGTTTACTTCGGAGAAACAGAAATTTCATGGATTATGTGTGAAATTAGAAGGGTTGAGTCCACTGAAAATTTTATCTCGTGGTTATTCGGTTACCAAAAATGCACAGCAAAAAGCATTGATTTCAAGTGAGCAAGTAAAACTTGGAGATCGATTAACGACCCATCTAGCTGAAGGGATTTTAGTGAGTGAGGTTGTTGAAATTAAATAGATTTGAGGCTGATTTATATGTGGAAGAAAAAAACCGACCAAGCGGTCGGTTTTTTCATATCTTTTGCAAATTAAGCTGTAAAGCCTTCTTTTAAACTTACTGTTAAGTTAAATACCAAGTTATCTTTTGAACCATCTTTGCTATCTAAGCAGTAGTAGCCTTCACGTTCAAATTGATAACCTTGTTCATCTTTAGCATTAACTAAACTTGCTTCAACAAAACCATGTTTAACTACTAAAGACGCTGGATTTAATACTTCGGTAATTTCTTCTGCCGCACCTGGGTTTGGTACAGTGAATAAACGGTCATAAACACGGAACTCAGCAGGTTTATTGTTTGTTGCTGAAACCCAGTGGATAACGCCTTTTACTTTACGACCATCAGCAGGATTTTTACCTAATGTTTCAGGATCGTATGTGCAGAAAATCGTAGTAATCTTACCGCTTGCATCTTTCTCAATACGCTCTGCTTTAATCACATAAGCATTGCGTAAGCGCACTTCTTTACCTAAAACTAAACGTTTATATTGTTTGTTTGCTTCTTCACGGAAATCTGCTTCATCAATATAGAGTTCGCGAGTGAAAGGTAATTCACGAGTGCCTAAATCTTCACGATTTGGGTGATTTGGTGCATTTAAGATCTCTTCACCTTCAAAGTTTTCAATCACTACTTTAACTGGATTTAATACCGCCATTGCACGTGGTGCGTTGGTGTTTAAATCTTCGCGGATACAAGCTTCTAATGCACTGTATTCCACAACGTTATCTTGTTTTGTCACACCGATACGGCGCGCAAATTCACGTAATGATTCAGGGGTATAACCACGACGACGTAAACCAGAAATAGTAGGCATACGAGGGTCATTCCAACCATCAACGATTTTATCTTCCACTAATTTTAATAACTTACGTTTAGACGTTAATGTGCCTTCTAAATTTAAGCGAGAAAATTCGTACTGATGCGGTAATGGGCGCGCAACAGAGATATTTTCTAATACCCAGTCATACAAACGACGGTTATCTTGGAACTCTAATGTACAAATTGAGTGAGTAATACGCTCAATCGCATCTGAAATACAGTGCGTAAAATCGTACATAGGGTAGATACACCATTTATCACCTGTTTGATGGTGAGTTGCAAATTTAATACGATAGATTACAGGATCGCGCATTACCATAAACGGCGAAGCCATATCAATCTTCGCACGAAGGCTCATTTTACCTTCTTCAACTTCGCCATTTTTCATTTTTTGGAAAAGGGCTAAGTTCTCTTCTACAGTACGGTCACGGTATGGGCTGTTTTTTCCCGGTTCGGTTAATGTACCACGGTATTCACGCATTTCTTCAGGCGAAAGCTCACAAACATAAGCTAAACCTTTTTCAATTAACTCAATCGCATAGCCATAAAGTTGATCGAAATAGTCAGAAGCATAGCGTGGTTCGCCTTCCCATTTGAAACCTAACCATTCAACGTCTTGTTTGATTGAATCTACATATTCCACATCTTCTTTAACAGGGTTTGTATCATCAAAACGTAGGTTACATAAACCGTTGTACTGTTCCGCTAAACCGAAGTTTAAGCAGATTGATTTTGCGTGACCAATGTGTAAATAGCCGTTTGGCTCAGGTGGGAAACGAGTGTAAACGTTATTATGTTTACCACTTTTTAAATCTTCATCAATAATATGGGTAATAAAGTTCGCGCGAACGTCGTCGTGCGCAACAGTTGTTTCTAAATTCTCGTTGCTCATAGTTTCTGATATTCTCGTTTTAATATAAAAATAACACGACATTCTACACTGTATCGACCTTATCGACAAATGGTTCAATCACGAATGATAAGAATTGACTATAAAATCGTTAAGCAATACAATTCCTTTCCGCACAATTATCTACAAATTGAAATCCACAAGCGGTGGGTTTTCCTTAAATTTTCACAAACCAATCTAATAAAGGAACAACCAAATGAAACGATCTCTTTCCATTGAATTTTCACGCGTAACTGAAGCCGCTGCTTTGGCTGCATTTACTTGGCTTGGACGTGGTGATAAAAACAAAGCAGACGATGCAGCCGTTAAAGCAATGCGTTTATTACTTAACCAAATGGAGATTCGTGGTGAAGTTGTGATTGGGGAAGGTGAAATTGATGAGGCGCCAATGCTGTATATTGGTGAGAAAATTGGTTTATCTCGCCCAGAGGATGAGGAGGTAACGATCGCGGTTGATCCTATTGATGGTACTCGAATGACTGCAATGGGGCAAGCAAATGCACTTTCTGTATTAGCGGCTGGCGGAAAAGACACGTTTTTACATGCCCCAGATATGTACATGGAAAAAATTGTCGTGGGTGATGAAGCCAGAGGTATGATTGATCTGAATTTGCCGATTGAAGATAATCTTCGTCGTATTGCATCGAAAAAAGGGAAGTTATTATCACAGCTAACAGTTGCGGTATTAGATAAGCCTCGCCATACTAAAATTATTGCAGAGATGCACAATTTAGGTGTACGTGTGATGGCAATTCCTGATGGTGATGTAGCTGCTGCGGTTCAATGTTGTTTACCAGAAGCTGAACTTGACATGATGTATGGTATTGGTGGTGCACCTGAAGGTGTTGTTGCAGCTGCAGCTGTTCGTGCATTAGGTGGCGATATGCAAGCTCGTTTAATTCCTCGTAATCAAGTTAAGGGCAATACTTTAGAAAACTTTGCTCATGCAGAAAAAGAAATTTCACGCTGTGAGGCATTAGGCGTACCAATTAATGAAGTTTTAAAATTAGAAGATCTAGTGCGTAATGATAATTTAGTATTTTCAGCAACAGGGATCACTAATGGGGATTTATTGAAAGGGATACACCGTAAAGGCAATTTAGCGACAACAGAAACGTTATTAATTCGTGGACGTTCTCGCACGATTCGTAAGATTCAATCTTCGCATTACTTAGATCGTAAAGAAACCGATTTACATAAGTTGATTGGTGCTTAGTTCTAGGGCTTGAAGTTGAGAATAAATGAGAGTTTCCAGTTAGATGTAATAACCCTAAAGGAAACTCTCATGTTTTATTCTGATAATTATTTCTGTAAAACTAAGCGAAGAGCAGAACCAATGTCAGCTAAACTTCTCACTGTTTTCACACCAGCTGCTTCAAGAGCTGCAAATTTCTCATCTGCAGTGCCTTTACCACCACTGATGATAGCACCAGCATGCCCCATGCGTTTGCCTTTTGGTGCTGTAACACCTGCGATATAACTTACAACTGGTTTAGTTACGAACTCTTTGATAAATGCTGCAGCTTCTTCTTCTGCAGAACCACCGATTTCACCGATCATCACAATCGCTTCAGTCTCAGGGTCTTCTTGGAATAAGCGTAAGATGTCGATAAAGTTTGAACCGGGAATTGGGTCACCACCGATACCTACACAAGTAGATTGACCAAAACCTTCATCTGTTGTTTGTTTTACCGCTTCATAAGTTAATGTGCCAGAGCGAGAAACAATACCGATTTTGCCTTTTTTATGAATACTACCTGGCATAATACCGATTTTGCACTCATCTGGTGTAATGACACCAGGGCAGTTAGGGCCGATCATTCGCACGCCAGTTTGGATTAAGCGTTGTTTTACTTGAAGCATATCTAAGGTTGGGATACCTTCAGTGATACAAACGATCAATTGAATGCCAGCATCAATCGCTTCTAGGATTGCATCTTTACAGCCCGGAGCTGGTACATAGATAACTGTTGCTGTAGCGCCTGTTGCTTCTACCGCATCACGCACAGTATTGAAAACAGGTAAACCTAAATGTGTTGTGCCACCTTTACCTGGTGAAACACCACCGACTAATTGTGTGCCGTAGTCTAAAGCTTGTTGTGAATGGAAAGTGCCTTGTCCACCAGTGAAACCTTGGCAAATTACTTTAGTATCTTTGTTAATTAAAATAGACATTCTGTTCTCTCCTAAAGTTAAGCGTTTGCGGCTTTAACAGCTTGTTGTGCTGCATCAGTTAAGGTTTTAGCTGCAATTAAGTTTAAGCCACTTTCCGCTAAGATTTTACGACCTAACTCTGCATTGTTACCTTCTAAACGTACCACTACAGGCACATTTACGCCTACTTCATTTACGGCTGCGATAATACCGTCTGCAATTAAGTCACAACGAACGATACCACCGAAAATGTTTACTAATACTGCTTTTACTGCTTTATCAGATAAGATGATTTTAAACGCTTCTGAAACACGCTCTTTCGTTGCACCACCGCCTACATCAAGGAAGTTTGCTGGGAAACCACCGTGTAATTTCACGATATCCATCGTACCCATTGCTAAACCAGCACCATTTACCATACAGCCGATGTTGCCTTCTAATGCCACGTAGTTAAGTTGGTGAGATTCTGCAAGTGCTTCACGTGGATCATCTTGGCTTGGATCTTGCATTGCAACAAGCTCTGGTTGGCGATATAACGCATTGCCATCAACCACTAATTTAGCATCTAAACAAAGAATATTTCCTTCTTTGGTTACCACTAATGGGTTGATTTCAAGTAGAGATAAATCTTTCTCAACAAATAGTTTTGATAATTGAGTAAAAATAAAAGAGAACTGTTTGATTTGTTCACCTTGTAAACCAAGTTTGAATGCTAATTCACGTGCTTGGTAAGGCATTCCACCTGTAAGTGGATCAATGGTTGCTTTATGAATTAACTCTGGGGTTTCATGAGCCACATCTTCGATATTCATTCCGCCAGCTTGTGATGCCATAAAGACGATTTTTTGTGATGAACGATCAACTACTGCACCTAAATAGAGTTCACGGTCGATGTTTGCGGTTTCTTCTACATAAAGTGTATTAACAGGTTGGCCATTTGCATCAGTTTGGAAAGTGACTAAACGCTGACCTAACCATTTATTTGCAAACTCACGCACTTCAGCTTCGTTGCGAACTAATTTCACACCGCCTGCTTTACCACGTCCACCTGCGTGTACCTGGCATTTAATCGCCCACGCATCGCCACTTAATTTTTTGATTGCGTCTACGGCTTCATCTGCAGTTTTGCAAGCAATACCTTGGCTTACTGGAAGTTTGTATTGGGCAAAAATTTGTTTGCCTTGATATTCGTGTAGGTTCATAAATTTTCCTTTGTAAAACAGTCTTGAATACAGACCCCTTGTAGGGGATATTCTTTCGATAACAAGCTATATTTCCCCTCTCCCGTTTACGGGAGAGGGCTTATTAAATCTCTAACAATAATCTTGTTGGATCTTCTAATAAATCCTTAATCGCTACTAAGAAACCCACTGATTCACGCCCATCGATTAAACGGTGATCGTAAGAAAGTGCAAGATACATCATTGGGCGAATCGCTACTTGACCATCAATTGCCACTGGGCGATCTTTGATTGCATGCATACCTAAAATTGCACTTTGTGGTGGGTTGATAATTGGTGTAGACATTAATGAACCAAATACACCACCGTTAGTAATAGTAAAATTACCGCCTGTTAAATCTTCAACAGTTAATTTACCATCACGACCTTTTTCTGCTAATGCTTTAATTGATTTCTCAATTTCTGCCATACTCATTTTATCGCAATCACGTAATACTGGTGTGACTAAGCCACGAGGGGTTGAAACAGCAATACTTACATCAAAGTAGTTGTGATAAACCACATCATCACCATCGATAGAGGCATTGACTTCTGGATAGCGTTTTAACGCTTCAACCACAGCTTTAATGTAGAACGACATAAAGCCTAAACGTACGCCGTGTTGTTTTTCAAATTTATCGCCGTACTGTTTACGTAAATCCATAATCGGCTTCATATCCACTTCGTTGAAAGTGGTTAACATTGCCGTAGTATTTTTCGCTTCTAACAAACGTTCTGCAATACGCTTACGTAAACGAGTCATAGGTACACGTTTTTCGCTACGAGATGAATAAGCAACGGTGCTAATGGTATTTTCAGCTTTTGTTGCAGCTTGTTGTACTGATTTTGCTTTGCGTTGTGCTACAACTGCTTCAATATCTTCACGTGTAATTCGACCGCCCACACCAGTGCCTTTAATTTCTTCAGCTTTTAAGTCATGTTCTGCAAGTAAACGGCGGATTGCTGGACCTTGAGCATCTGCATCGCTATGGTCGTGTTCGATAGCTGCGGATTTACGATCTGCAGGAGTTGCTTCATTAACTTGAGCAACAGTCGCAGTGCTAAAGTCTCCTGCTTGTGAGGTTGATAGTACGCCAAGAACTTGTTTACTGGTTACAGTTGCACCAGTATCTTGTTGAATTTCTGTGATTATGCCATCGCTTGTTGCTGGCACTTCAAGTACCACTTTATCTGTTTCGATTTCAACGATGACTTCATCACGTTTTACGGTGTCGCCTACTTTTTTATGCCAAGTAGCAACAGTTGCATCAGCTACAGATTCAGGAAGGTCGGGAACAAGAATTTCAATAGTCATAATTTTATCCTTTGTGTGTTTGTATTTTGTGGGGCGTATTAAATTCGCCCCTACTGATAGAGTTCAATTAAATGGTTAATGCATCTGCAACAAGTGCTTTTTGTTGCTGTGTATGAAGTGACATATAGCCTACTGCAGGTGATGCAGAAGCAGGGCGACCTGCGTATTTTAATTTTGCACCTTCCGGTAAATCTGCTTCGAAGTTGTGCTTACTGCAATACCAAGCCCCTTGGTTAAGCGGCTCTTCTTGACACCATACGAAATCAGTGACGTGTGCGTATTGAGCAAGAATTTTTTGCACATCTTCGTGTGGGTACGGATAAAGTTGTTCGATACGAATGATCGCAACATCAGTTTGATTGTTTGCACGACGTTGTTCTAATAGATCGTAGTAAACTTTACCTGAACACATCACAACACGTTTTACTTGTTTCGGATCTAAACTATCAATCTCACCGATCACATTTTGGAATTCACCATTGATTAACTCATCAAGGGTTGAAACCGCAAGTGGATGGCGGAGTAGTGATTTAGGCGAAATACCAATTAATGGACGACGCATTTTACGTAATGCTTGGCGACGTAACATATGGTAAACCTGTGCCGGTGTTGAAGGCACGCAAACTTGCATATTCTCTTGAGCACAAAGTTGTAGATAACGTTCTAAACGTGCTGAAGAGTGCTCAGGACCTTGCCCTTCATAGCCGTGTGGAAGAAGCATGACTAAACCACACATACGCCCCCATTTTTGTTCGCCAGAACTGATAAATTGGTCGATAACGATTTGAGCGCCATTTGCGAAGTCACCGAATTGAGCTTCCCAAATTGTTAAGGTTTTCGGATTCGTTGTTGCATAGCCGTATTCAAATGCAAGAACAGCTTCTTCACTTAATACAGAGTCCCAAACTTCAAAGCGACCTTGGTTGGCGTGAAGCTGTGTGAGTGGCACATAGCCTGTACCATCGTTTTGGTTATGAACAACTGCGTGGCGGTGGAAGAAGGTTCCACGACCTGCATCTTCACCAGATAGACGAACGTGAGTGCCTTCATCAAGTAAAGTTGCATAAGCCATTGTTTCAGCCATACCCCAGTCAAGTAGTTTATTACCTTGATACATTTCTGTACGATCTTTATAAATTTTCTCAACACGAGGGTGTGCTTTAACGCTTTCTGGGTATTCACATACACGTTTTGCTAGAGTTAAGAAACGCTCTTCAGGGAATTTGTTTTCGTATGGAGATGTCCATTCGTAATTTAGGAACTGTAGCCAGTCAATTTGAGCGGTATCCATTTCGCGCCATTCAGGCACAACACGTTCACCGTTATCTAACGCATCTCGGTAACTATTCATCATCTCGATCTCTTGCTCATTCGTTAATACGCCTTCAGCAATTAAACGATCCGCATACACTTTACGTGGAGTAGGGTGTTTTTTGATGATGCTATACATCATCGGCTGGGTTGCAAGAGGCTCATCCGCTTCGTTATGACCGTGGCGACGATAAGAAATAAGATCAATAAAAATATCGCGTTTGAATAAACAACGATACTCAACAGCCATGCGAGCAGCAAATGCGACTGCTTCAGGATCGTCACCATTCACGTGAATGATTGGAGCCTGAATCATTTTTGCAATGTCAGTACAATATTCTGTTGAACGAGTGTCGTTAGGGTTAGATGTGGTAAAGCCGATTTGGTTATTGATTACGATACGAATCGTACCGCCAACACTATAACCACGAGCGTTAGACATATTTAAAGTTTCTTGCACAACACCTTGTCCTGCAACCGCAGAGTCACCGTGGACAGTGACAGCTAATACTTTATTACGCTCAGAATCATTTAAGCGTGTTTGACGAGCTCGCACAGAACCGATAACCACAGGGCTGACGATCTCTAAGTGAGAAGGGTTGAATGCAAGTGCTAAGTGAACACGTTGATCATCAACTGCAAAATCTGATGAGAAACCTTGGTGGTATTTTACGTCACCTGTGCGGCTGTCATCGGCATGTTTACCTGCAAATTCATCAAATAATTCTGCTGGCTTTTTACCTAACACATTGACTAACATATTCAAGCGGCCACGGTGTGCCATGCCCATGGTTACTTCTTCCATACCTTGGCGGCTTGCATGACGAATAATTTCTTTCATCATTGGGATGAATGCGTCACTACCTTCTAAAGAGAAACGTTTTGCACCTGGGAATTTCGCACCTAAATAACGCTCTAAGCCGTCTGCAGCAGTTAACTCTTGGAGAAGATTTAATTTTTCTTCCTTAGTAAACAATGGCTTATCTAGTACGCTTTCTAATTTTGATTGAAGCCAGTTTTTTTGCTCCATATCTTGAACATGCATGAACTCTAAGCCGATACTTCCACAATAAGTTTCTTTTAGATTATCTGCTAGCTCTTTGAGCGTGATTGTATCTTTGTTATATACATAGCGTCCAATGCTGAAAGTTTCTTCTAAATCTTTTTCTGTAAAGCCGTGATACTGATAGTTTAGTTCAGGTACCTGAGATGTTTTCCAACGATAATAATTGAGAGGATCAAGTTGTGCCTCCAAGTGACCACGGAAGCGATAAGCATTGATAAATTGCAGGATTTTAACCAGCTTCGCACTTGCTTCTGGATCGATAACCGTTATCGCCTCAGAGCGATGTTCTTTCGCTAAACGACGGAAATAGTCTCGCACTGTAGAATGTGGTTGTTCAACAACAGTAGTTTTAGGGAATTGATCGAAAGCGACACGCCAGCTTTCATCCACACTGAGTGGATCTTCCAAATATTGTTCATAGATTTCTTCAACGTAGGTTTGATTGGAACCACCTAATGCGGTTGAAGCGAACCATTCATCAAAGTTTTTATACTGCATACGGACCTAACCTTATTTTATAATTTGTGTTTACAGATTTTGAAATGCTTTACATTATATCCAAAAGGGAGTGGATTTTCTGAAATTATGCCTGAATTAAATCAGAAAATCTGTGATGTATATCTATTTTTTAACAAAAAAATAACATCAATGAATCTATTGGAGAAATCCTAGGGCGTAAATGACTAAACTAAAAGCGATACCATACATGATTAGTCCTGTAATACTATCTAGAATTTGCCAAGTACGACGCTTTTTAAAGTACGGAGTAAGTAATCCTGCTCCATAACCGACACCAAAGAACCATAAAAACGAGCAAATTAATGCTCCAGCAAGAAATAAAAATTTTTGTTCTAAATTAAGTGTTCCGCCGATTCCTCCTACAATGACAACGGTATCAATGTAGACATGAGGATTTAGTAAAGTGATAGCAAGAGTGATAGTGATAGCCTTTTTTAAACTGTTATTTTGATTAGCTTGCTCCATTTGAAGTAAACTATCACCTTTATAGGCACTTATAAAGGAACGAGAACCATAGGTAAAGAGAAAGATAGCGCCAATAATCGCTAAACTGATAGAGGCTATAGGTGATTGACTAATTAAAGAACCTAAACCGAGGACTCCAACGCCCATAAGAATAACATCGCAAAAGAAGCAGATAAAAGCAATCCAAAAAACATGTTGTTTTAAGATGCCTTGTTTTAATAAAAAGGCATTTTGTGCGCCAATTGATACAATCAAGCCAAAGCAAACTATAAATCCGTGTAAAAATGTATTCATACTAATCATTCTCCGAGTTAAAAATATGATTATACGCAAAAAGCCGTAAGAAAGCGGTAAGTTTTAAGGTATAATTTGCAAAATTTATTTCTCAACAGAAAAGGTACCATATCATGTCTCAATCACTTGAAAAAAATGGATGTATTGTTATTGCGATTGCAGGAGCATCTGCATCGGGCAAAAGTTTAATTGCATCCACAATCTATAAAGAATTAAAAGCTGAACTCGGTCAGGATGATATTGGCATTATTTCTGAAGATGCATATTATCGTGATCAAACACATCTTTCCATGGAAGAACGTGTTAAAACGAATTACGATCATCCTAGCTCAATGGATCATGCTTTACTCGTTTCTCACTTACGAGCGCTGAAACAAGGTCAAGCAGTTGACATTCCTGAATATGATTATGCTGAACATAATCGAAAAACGTCAGTTACCCATTTTTCACCAAAGCGTATTATCATTTTAGAAGGTATTCTACTATTGACGGATGAAAAAATTCGTAATGAAATTGACGTTTCTATTTTCGTCGATGCCCCATTAGATATTTGTTTTATTCGCCGTTTACAACGTGATATGCAAGAACGTGGACGTTCATTAGAATCCGTTGTTTCACAGTATCGTACAACAGTTCGTCCAATGTTTTTACAATTTGTGGAACCATCGAAGCAGTATGCAGATATTATTGTGCCAAAAGGTGGAAAAAACCGTATTGCAATTAACATCTTAAAAGCTCAGATTAAGCAGCTTTTAGGTCAAAAATAGGAGTTTTTATGCGTTTATGTGATGTTGATATTGAACATTATCTAAATGAAGGTATTATTAGTTTATCTCCTCGCCCGACTAACGATAAAATAAATGGTGCAACTGTAGATGTGCGCTTAGGTAATTCTTTCCGTATTTTCCGCGAACATTCAACACCGTACATTGATTTGAGTGGTCCTCGTGAAGAGATGACCGCACAATTAGAGCGTGTGATGAGTGATGAAATTCTTATCGATGAAAATGAGGCATTTTTCTTACATCCTGGGGAATTAGCATTAGCAACGACATTAGAATCAGTAAAATTGCCTGATAATATTGTTGGTTGGTTAGATGGTCGTTCTTCATTAGCTCGTTTAGGGTTAATGGTTCACGTAACCGCTCACCGAATTGATCCAGGCTGGGAAGGTAAAATTGTATTAGAGTTTTTTAATGCAGGTAAATTGCCATTGGCGTTACGCCCTAATATGGCAATTGGTGCACTTAGTTTCGAAGTGCTAAGTGGACATGCTCAACGCCCGTATAATGCTCGCAAGGATGCAAAATATAAAAATCAACAAAATGCAATTGCGAGTCGAATTAATCAAGACGGGTAGTTTAAAAATAATATATTAAAAACAACTAAATCCGAGAACAATATGCGCAACACAGAATTAGTCCAATGGTTTAGACAATCCACCCCTTATGTGAATTTGCATAGGGGGAAAACGTTCGTGATTATGCTTGATGGGGAAGTGCTAGAAAGCCCCAATTTAAGCAATATTATCAATGATATAAACCTTCTTCATAGCCTTGATGTCAAGTTAGTGATTGTATTTGGGGCTAGACCTCAAATTAATCAACTCCTTTCACAAAATCAAATTCAAACAGAATATTACAATAATATTCGCATCACTAATGCCACAGCGCTTGATTTCGTTAAGCAAGCTGTTGGTAAAGTCCATTATGATTTACTCGCCTATTTATCTTTGCGCCATTCAAATGCACCTGTGATGGATGTGGTGAGTAGTAATTTTATTTTGGCTCAGCCAATAGGGGTTGTTGATGGAGTTGATTATGCTTTAACCGGTAAAATTAGACGGATCAATATTGAAAGCATTGAAAGCCATCTTAAACGTAATGCTGTTCTATTAATGGGACCGATAGCTCCTTCTGTGACAGGAGACATGTTTAATTTACCTTTTGAGGAGATAGCAACACAATTAGCGATCCGTTTAAAAGCAGATAAACTGATTGGCTTTGGGGCTGAACAAGGTATTTTAGCTGAAAATGGTGAAGTCATGGCAGATCTGAAGCCAAATGAAGCAGAACGTCATCTACAAGCCTTTATTGAAAAAGGGGAATATCACACAGCCACAGCTCGCTTTTTACAGGCAGCTGCAGATGTGTGTCGATCTGGTGTCAAACGTGCACATTTAATCAGTTATCAAGAAGATGGCGCACTGCTACAAGAACTATTTTCTCGAGATGGTATTGGTACACAGGTTTCTGTGGAAGAATCTGAAGTGATCCGTATTGCTACAGTCCAAGATATCCCAGGTTTACTAGAGTTAATTCGTCCTCTAGAACAACAAGGTATTTTAGTTCGTCGTTCAAGAGAGCAGCTAGAGATGGAAATCTCCCATTACATGATTATTGAGCGTGACGGTGTAGTGATTGCTTGCGCTGCGCTTTATCCGTATGATGATGAGAGAATGGCAGAAATGGCATGTGTAGCCGTTCATCCTGATTATCGTGACTCTTCACGTGGCGACGTATTATTGACGGAAATTAAGAAACGTGCGCGAAACCTCGGTATGCAGAAGCTATTTGTATTGACGACAAGAACGACACAGTGGTTCCAAGAACGAGGCTTTGAGCTTGCTGAAGCGGCAGATTTACCGAAATATAAGCGTGATAATTATAACCATCAGCGTAAATCTAAGGTGTTGATTTTGCCACTGTAAGAAACAAAAAACCGACCATTAGGCCGGTTTTTTTATGATGGAATGATTAATCAATAATCTCGACTTCGGTATTTACATTTAAGCCACGAACAAGATTTGAACCTTTTCTTGCGCGTTCGCTGCGATAATTTTCAATATCACTTGGTTTTAAAGTGATTTTACGTTTACCCGAAACAAAGACCAATGAGCTTGTTGGACGAATAATGAGTAATCTAGCCAGTAACTCATTACCTTCTTTTGCTGCTTGCGCAGAGATATTGATAATCTTATTCCCTTTACCTTTTGATAAACTTGGTAATTCGCTTACAGGGAAGACTAACATCTTGCCGACACTGCTCATTGCGACTAAGAGATTATCATCTCCTTCAGTTAATAGCTGTGGTGGTAATACTTTGGCATTTTCAGGCAGAGAAATCACCGCTTTACCAGCCTTATTGCGTGACACTAAGTCTTCAAAGGTACAGATAAAACCATAACCTGAGTCAGAAGCCATAAGTAGCTTGCGATTGCTTTCAGCCATTAACACATACTGAACCGATGCGCCTTCTGGCAGAGTAATCTTACTGGTTATTGGTTCACCCTGTGAACGTGCCGATGGTAATGATGTTGGCTCTATTGCATAGCTACGGCCTGTGCTATCAATAAACACCACTGGTTGATTGCTTTTACCATAAGCGTGAGCAAGATAACCATCACCTGCTTTATAGCTTAGGCTTTGGACATCAATATCGTGACCTTTAGCACAGCGTACCCAGCCTTTTTCTGAAAGAATAACCGTCACAGGTTCAGTTGGGCTTAAATCACTTTCTGAAATCGCTTTCGCTTCCGCACGTTCTACTAATGGCGAACGGCGAGGGCTAGCAAAGGTTTTGGCGTCCGCTTGGATCTCTTTCTTAATTAAGTTATTTAAACGGCGTGGCGAGCCTAAAATACCTTGCAGGTATTCTTTCTCTTCTTCTAATTTTGCTTGTTCCGCTTTTAACTCGTGCTCTTCTAACTTCGCTAAGTGGCGTAAACGTAAGTTTAAAATCGCTTCAGCTTGGATTTCAGTCAAGGCAAAACGCGCCATTAATTCTGCTTTTGGATCATCTTCATTACGGATAATCGCAATCACTTCATCAATATTTAGGTAAGCAACGAGTAAACCTTCTAAAATATGCAAACGGCTTAGAATTTTATCTAAACGGTAGTTTAAGCGACGAGTTACCGTTGAACGGCGGAATTCAAGCCATTCAGTTAAAATAGTGAGTAGATTTTTAACCGCAGGTTTGCCATCTAAGCCGATCATATTCATATTGACACGATAACTTTTCTCTAAGTCTGTCGTGGCAAATAGATGATCCATTAATGCGTCAAAATCAATACGATTTGAACGTGGCACAATCACGATACGAATTGGGTTTTCGTGATCCGATTCATCGCGAATATCATCCACCATTGGCAGTTTCTTGGCACGCATTTGGCTTGCAATTTGCTCAATGATTTTAGACGGTGAAGCCTGATGTGGCAGAGCTGAGATAACGATTTCGCCATCTTCCTTTTTCCATACCGCACGCGCTTTAATCGAACCACGGCCTTGTTCATAGATTTTGACAATATCTGCTTTAGGTGTGATGATTTCTGCTTCTGTGGGATAATCAGGACCTTGCACCACGTCTAAAATATCCGCCAAACAAGCGGTCGGATTGTCTAAAAGTTTTACCGATGCTTCAGCCAGTTCATTGATATTATGTGGCGGAATATCGGTAGCCATACCAACGGCGATACCTGTTGTACCGTTTAATAAAATATGGGGTAGGCGAGCTGGTAAGTATTTAGGCTCTTCTAAAGTACCATCAAAGTTAGGTTGGAAATCAACGGTGCCTTGACCTAATTCGCCTAATAATAGTTCTGAAATTTTTGATAGGCGTGATTCGGTATAACGCATTGCCGCGAAAGATTTTGGATCATCCGGTGCCCCCCAGTTCCCTTGGCCATCAACTAATGGGTAGCGGTAAGAGAACGGCTGAGCCATTAATACCATGGCTTCATAACACGCAGAGTCACCATGTGGGTGGAATTTACCTAATACATCACCGACAGTACGTGCCGATTTTTTATATTTTGCAGTGGCATTTAGGCCAAGTTCAGACATCGCATAGATGATGCGGCGTTGTACAGGTTTAAGACCGTCTCCAATAAAAGGAAGCGCACGATCCATAATGACATACATTGAATAGTTTAAATAAGCGTCTTCCGTGAAACGCTTAATCGGCATTTGTTCAACGCCTTCGTAATTGATTTCAGTGGTCATATTGTAATAGTTTTAAATAGTTATCCTAATAAAATTGCGAGCATTATGATACAGTATATTTATTCAGTAATAAATAAAATTGTGTTTGATGACTCTCTAAATTTTTCTCACAAGCCACATAAAGCCAAAGGCAACCACACATAATCCCATCGCTAAATACCAAGTACTGTGGTAACCCAAATGACTTGCCATCAATCCAGCTAGCTGTCCAGCAATAATCCAGCTAGCTGAGCCAGTATTTGAAAAGAGCGTGGTTGCGGTTCCCATTTTGTAAGGCATAAGATCTTGGAAATAGATCATACCAATTGAGGCTAAGATCCCGATAAATAAGCCGTTAAATAGCTGAATTGCGATAAGTTGCCACTCGGTGGTGGCGAGGGCTAAGCCAAAATAGTAGCAAATACCTGCAATAATGCCGATCAACATCATAGTTTTTTTACTGATAAAGCGAGTGAAATAACCTGCGATCAGCATCACTGGAATCTCAATGGCTGCTGCTGTGCCCATCATTAACCCTGCCAAGCGGTTAGATAAGCCTAATGTTTCACTCAGATAGATCGGCATATTGATAAACATCATTGAATTACAGGTCCAAACTAACAGGCAAGCAAGGCTGAGTAAAATCACCGAATTACGATTACTGGTTATTCCTTCTTCACGAATTTGCTCATCTTCAAGAGAATTTGCAAATTTTGTGTCAGAACTGACCACTTGTGGCAACATCAAAAGCACAATAATGATCGACACTGCAAAGATCGTTGCAGCTGCGCTATACATAAATGTAAAGCCAAGCTGATCTGATAGGAAATAAGCGAGCGGTGGTCCCACAATCCAAGCTAATGATAACTGCGCACGTAGCACGGAGTTAAACATTGGCGTATCGCGATTTTGAGCCTTGCTATATTCTCGAGAAAGGGCAAAAAGTTGCGACGTGACGGATGAACCCAACCCCATGATCAAAGTGCCTAAAATTAACAATACATAGTAATCACGATTAAAAGCAAATAACAAACAGCCGAAAACTTGCATTAAGCAACTTAGACTAATGATCAATTTGCGATTAGGGTATCGATCTGAAAAATGTGCCACAATTTGGCTTAATATCATGGAAACCAAGGAGTTGATTGAATAAAACAGCCCGACCATCATTGGGTCAGAAGTGACTTCATTGTGCAGAAAAACTGTTAGGGCTGGAATGCGTAATGCACCTGCAAGCCCAGTCATAAAAATCACAATTAAAAAAGCAGCAGAGGCCGAAGTTAGCAATCGACGGTTAAAAGAAGGTTCAAATGAGGGAATTGGTTGCATAGCGGCAAGATAGTTACGAAAAAGAGTGTACATTATGCCGAAAAAGAAGGATAAGTTATATCTAAAATTATACTTATATTTGCAAATAAGTTAGAATAACCGACCGCTTGTTGGGTTTTTTGTAGGGGCAGATATTATCTGCCCCTACATGCAACAATGCGGATTTTTATCACTTGAACTGTTTTTCGAGAATCTAAATGAAATATGAATTAAAAAAAACAAGCGGTAATGCACGTCGTGGCCGTTTAACTTTCTCTCGTCCAAAAGGCGAATATCACGTTGAAACCCCAGCTTTCATGCCTGTAGGTACTTACGGTACTGTAAAAGGTATGACGCCAGAAGAAGTAGCACAAACAGGGGCGCAGATCTTATTAGGTAACACTTTCCATTTATGGTTACGTCCAGGTCAAGAAATTATGCGTCAGCACGGTGACCTACACGACTTTATGCAATGGCACAGTCCAATCTTAACTGACTCAGGCGGTTTCCAAGTTTTCAGTTTAGGCAAATTACGTAAAATCAAAGAAGAAGGCGTACATTTCCAAAACCCAATCAGTGGCGAGAAAATTTTCTTATCGCCAGAAAAATCAATGGAGATCCAGTACGATCTTGGTTCAGACATTGTAATGATTTTTGATGAATGTACACCATATCCAGCGACTTTCGACTACGCAAAACAATCAATGGAGATGTCACTTCGTTGGGCAAAACGTAGCCGTGACCGTTTTGATGAATTACAAAACCCAAATGCGCTCTTTGGTATTATCCAAGGCGGCGTATACGAAGAGTTACGTAAGATTTCTGTCGAAGGTTTAGTCAATATCGGTTTTGATGGCTATGCGGTAGGTGGTTTAGCGGTAGGTGAACCTAAAGAAGATATGCATCGTATTTTAGAATACGTTTGCCCACAAATCCCTGCAGATAAACCACGTTACTTAATGGGTGTAGGTAAACCGGAAGATTTAGTGGAAGGCGTACGTCGTGGTATTGATATGTTCGACTGCGTAATGCCAACCCGTAATGCGCGTAATGGTCATTTATTCGTCACAGACGGCATTGTGAAAATCCGTAATGCAAAATACCGTAACGATTTATCACCATTAGATCCAGAGTGTGATTGCTATACTTGTAAGAACTACACCAAAGCTTATCTATATCATTTAGATAAATGTGGTGAGATCTTAGGTGCACGCTTAAATACAATCCACAACTTACGTTATTATCAACGCTTAATGGCGGAAATTCGCCAAGCGATTGAAGATGATCGTTTTGATGATTTTGTTGTGGAATTCTATGCGCGAATTGGCAAAGAAGTGCCACCATTACAATTAGCAAAAGAGAGCGATAATGCTTAATCTTGAACCACAGCAGTTTGTCAGTTGGGGAGAGCCAATTGAGATGCTTTATGTTTGTCATGGACGCGTCAAAAATTTCTGCCGCCAGCTCAGTATTTTGCCTGATTACCTTGAGAAAAATGGGGTAAATCAAGCCGTGAAGAATGATGTGCAGCAGATTTTAAACTACTTCAACCAAGCGGCACCATTACACCACGATGATGAAGAGAAAGACTTTTTCCCTGCATTAGTGGCACAATTACCCGAAGCACAAAAAGAGATTGATTTGCTTGAAAGTCAGCATATCCATTTACACAGTAACTGGGATAAACTTTCAGCGCAATTAGTGGCTTTATTAAATGGCGAACGCAATAACGTTGATAGAGAACTAATCAAGCAATTTATCGCAGGTTATGATGAGCATATTGCGATTGAAGAGCCTTTGTTTGAGTTAGGTAAACAGCACCTTTCGCCAGAAAATTTGCAAGAAATTGGCAAAATTATGGCAAATCGCCGTCAGGTTTAAGCCATGCATTATCAGCTTGATCTTCGCCAATATCTCTGTCCTTTGCCGTTATTAATGACTAAAAAAGCGGTGAAGGATTTGGTTGCTGGTGATCAACTTGAAATTTTGACTAATCACAGTGTGAGTTTGAGGGATTTTGAGTTAATGTGTGAAGAGCAATCCTTACATTTGAATTTGCAAGCTAATGTTGCTGATGGGTATCGGATTTTGCTTCAAAAATAGTAATATTATCTGGTAACCTCGAATACAAAACAGTTAATATTTTGGTCTATTAACTGTTATAATAGAGGGTACAATTGATTTATTTAACAGGAACAACTAATGAAAAAGCACCATATTGAAACTATGTTTTCAACTGAACAAGTGAAACAACGAATGGCAGAGCTTGCGAAGGAAATAAATGCGCATTATGCGAGTCTTGAAAACAAAGAACTTGTTGTAATTGGCTTACTGAGAGGTTCATTTATCTTTATGGCGGACTTAGTTCGTCAGTTGGATGCTTCTGTTGAAGTAGATTTTATCACTGCATCTAGTTATGGCTCTAGCACTACATCGAATCGTGATGTTAAAATCCTTAAAGATTTAGATGGTGATATTAATGGAAAGAATGTCTTAATCGTAGAAGATATTATTGATACTGGCTTTACTTTGAGTAAAGTGAAGGACATTTTACAATTGCGTGAGCCAAGTTCTATTGCAATTTGTACGCTATTAGATAAACCTTCTCGTCGTGAAGTTAATGTTCCAGTTGAATGGGTAGGTTTTGTTATTCCAGATGAGTTTGTGGTTGGCTATGGTATTGATTATGCTCAACACTATCGTAATCTAGATTATATTGCAAAAGTTGTAATTGATGAATAAAACAGCAAGTTTGCAAAAATGTTAAAATACAGACCGCTTGTAGGCAACTTCAAGCGGTTTTTGCATTCTAAAAGGGATAGTTATTAAAATAGGATTATATCAATGTGGAAAAAAAGCCTAGTTGCGCTGTTTGTTGCTAGTTCGGCAACTTTTGCTTTTGCAACTGAAGCAACAGTAGCGCCATCAACTCAAGTTCAACAAACTTGGAATTCGGAAGAGATTGAAAAATTAAAACAAGAGTGGTTGATTGAGCAATCAACGGCTCAGAAAAATTTACTGACTCAGCGAGAAAACTTTCTGCAGCTTGAATCATTAATGCAAGCAGCTCGTCGTGATGGGCGAGTATCGCCAGCAGTATTAGAGATTGCTGATAAGCTATATGCGACTTTAACAGATTATCCACTGAAAGAGGAAGCTGCATGGGCGATTTTGAGAACAAGAATTCACGCTAAGCAAGCATTAGTAGAAGATTTAACTACATTTGCGGTACAATCGCCATCCCTGGCAAAGCGCAACAATGTCACGCAATTGCCTTATGAAATGCTGTTTCAGCAACAGAAATTTGCAGAATTGATTGAATATTCGAAAGCGAATCCACCAACAGCGGCAGAAAATCAGTGTCGCCTTTTTGCTGCACAGTATCAATTGCTTGCAGAAAAAATTCAACCAAATCCTGAAGCAGAGCAAGCAGGTACAGCAAAAGTATCAATTTCCGCGGAAATGAGTACGTTACTCAATCAGTTTGACCAATTCTGGGTGAATACAGATGTTCTTCCAGCGGAATGTGCATCGATTGAAGCCTATTGGAAAGACCAAGGTTTTAAAGGCACTGAAAAAGTGAAAGATAAAGTGGTGACTTTATTCGGCAAAAATGCGAAAAAAGAGATTGAGAACTTAATTGCGAATAATTCAGATATTGCACTTGGTGAGTGGCTTAAAGGGGTTCAAATTTTATTAAATGAACCCAATAATTTGCAAAACTTTATTGAAAAGTCACCCCTTGTAGAAGGTGATAAATGGAGTAGATCTTTAATTATTACAACCTTCCCTAGGTTTGTAAGATCGTTATCTGAGCAGATGCCAAATCCTAGCTTCTCTATTTATGAGGAGTGGGCAACTAAGCTCAAATTAACGCCTAAAGAACTGAGAGAATGGAAAATAAGTTTTATAAGTCGTCAGTTTGATAATCAAGATCCTGTTGTCCAATTATGGAGAGATGAGCAGTTAAAAGAGCTGAAAGTGGATAATCTTACTGAACGTCGTTTAAGAATGGCGATTTGGCAGAAAGCGGATTTACGTGAATGGCTGAATATTCTAAGCGATGAGGGAAAGGCAAAGCAGGAATGGCGTTACTGGCTAGCGAAAATTGATATACAGCAACGAGATAAATTGCTGTCTGATTTGGTTAAAGAGCGAGGTTTCTACCCAATGCTTGCTGCTAATTTACTCAAAAAAACATATCAATTAACTATCCCTGAGGTGAAATCACTTACAGAAGAACAAAAGCAGAAATTCCAGAAAAATTTAGCAAGAATTGCGGAACTACGTGAATTAAAACGTTTTGGACCAGCTAAGGCAACTTGGATTGAAATGCTGCAAGGGAGTAGTTTTGAGGAGAGTTTAGCCCTTAGCGAATATGCTTTAAACCAAAGTTGGTTTGATTTAGGCGTAGAAGCAACAATTCAAGCTAAAGCGTGGGATTATTTGAATCTGCGAGTACCAAATGCTTACTCAGAATGGTTTGACATAAATTTAGCAAATAAACCTATAACAAAGAGTTTTGCAATGGCAATTGCTCGTCAGGAAAGTGCGTGGAACTTCCAAGCTCGCTCACACGCAGATGCGATGGGCTTAATGCAGATGTTAAACAGCACAGCAAGTAAAACGGCAGAAGATAATAACTTGCCTTATCGCAATGAACAGGATTTAGTTGAGCCTTTTCGCAATATTATGCTTGGTACAACGCATTTGATGGAACTCAATCAACGTTATCCGAATAATCGTATTTTGATTGCAAGTGCCTATAATGCAGGTTCAAGCAGAGCAGACCGCTGGTTAACAAGAGCAAATGGACGTTTAGAAATGGATGAATTTATTGCCTCAATCCCATTTTTAGAAACTCGTGGCTACGTGCAGAATGTGATTGCCTACGATTATTACTATCAGCAGTTGTATGGGAAAGGCGAGAAAGTAATGTTCTATCCAGAAGAGCAGAGAATTTATTAACAGGATGGGCATTTTTGCCCCCTATACAACCTTTTGATTTTACCGATGGGCAAGGACGCCCATCTTACAGGATCTAAAAATAATAAAACATGCGTTTTATGTCTTCCAATATAGTATAATTCCCCCTTAAAATTTTTGAATAATAAGGAATAACTATGCTTGCTATTATTTCTCCTGCAAAAACCCTTGATTTTGATAAAAAAATTGAGGGTTTTGCATTTTCTCAGCCAAATTTCACCGCTTACAGCCAGCAATTAATTGATATTTGTAAACAGCTGACACCGGCAGAAGTTGGGTCATTAATGTCGATTAGCGATAAATTAGCAAGTTTAAATGTAGCTCGTTTTGCTGAATGGACAAAAGAACATAATGAGAATAATGCCAAAGCTGCGCTTTTTGCTTTTAAAGGTGATGTATATACTGGTCTAGATGCAGAAACTTTAACTACTGAACAAGTGGAATATTCTCAAACTCACTTACGAATGTTATCGGGCTTATATGGCTTACTCAAACCTTTAGATTTAATGCAACCTTACCGCTTAGAAATGGGCACAAAATTGACAAATTCTAAAGGGAAAGATCTTTATCATTTTTGGGGTGATGTTATTACTCAACATTTACAGCAAGCAATTGATGAACAAGAAGATAATATTCTAGTGAATCTTGCGTCTGATGAATACTTTGGTGCAGTAAAACCAAGTAAGCTACAAGCGCAGATTATCAAACCTGTTTTCCTTGATGAGAAAAATGGAAAATTCAAAGTGATCAGCTTCTATGCGAAAAAAGCACGTGGAATGATGGTGCGCTTTATACTAGAAACACAGCCAACATCAGTAGAGCAGTTAAAAGCATTCAATTATGGTGGCTATTGGTTTGATGAAGAGAGCTCAACAGCGACAGAATTTGTATTTAAACGAGAGGAGAATGCGTGACAATGTATCGTAATATTGTTCGAGTTAGCCTAATAAGTTTTGCATTGACTAGTTGTGTATTACATCAATCTCAATTTGCATTACCTGATCAAGTTCATTTTAAAGATAAAACATTTACTAAAGTCACATCTAATCAGATAGATGAAATGCAACAAATGTTATATTTACCAGAAAATGGCTCAAAAAATCCAGAGGATTGGCAACAGGGTATTCTATTTTTTCTCGATAAAAATGGCCAGGCAAAAACATTACAGCAACGCGCTCAGTTGCGTGAGCAAGCTTTTGCGAAGCAGTTGAATACAGAGGCTAAAGTGGCTATCGCACAAAATGAATTACAAAGCCAAGTGATTTATCCACCAACGGAGCGTTTCAATGATGTAATGTTAGAGGTTTCTCGTGGTCGTGATTCTCAGTGTGGTTATGGTCAGATTCAATTCTCAGACAAGCGGTCTGTTGCTGCAAAAAATTTGCAAAATCTAACCGCTTACCAAAAGACGCTTTCAGAACTGGCGCTAGAATTTGCGAAATTACCATGGTTAATTGAATGTAAGGGATAACATGGAACAGCAATATGCTAAATATGTAAAGCGTGCCGCAAACTTTGCGATTGTAGTCGCTGTGACGTTGATTATTGTTAAAGTTTTTGCATGGTGGCAGACAGGATCTATGGCGATCTTGGCTGCAATGACAGATTCTGTAGTGGATTTATTAGCTTCTTTAACAAACATGTTGGTGTTGCGTTTTGCATTACAACCAGCTGATGACAATCATACATTTGGTCATGGTAAGGCAGAATCTCTTGCTGCACTTGCTCAAAGTGCATTTATTACTGGCTCAGCAGCATTTCTGTTACTACAAGGCATTCAACGCTTAACGGATCCTCAATTTGTGGTTGAAAGCGAATTAGGGATTGGTATTGGTATTTTTTCAATGGTGATGACAGCTATTTTAGTGCTTTATCAGCGTAGAGTAGTGAAATTAACGGATAGTCCTGCAATTAAAGCGGATTCGTTACATTATCAAACGGATCTCTATATGAATGCAGCCATTTTGATCGCGATGGGCTTAAATATGTATGGTTTTATTTATGCCGATGCGATTTTTGCGATTGGTATTGCTCTCTATATTTTAGCAAATGCGATTAAAATGCATTGGGATGCAGTACAACTATTACTAGATAAAGCGCTTCCCCAAGAAGAAATTGATAAAGTTTGGTTAATTGCGCTAGAACACCCTAATGTGATTAGCATTCATGATGTGAAAACTCGTCGCTCTGGTGCTGTGCGCTTTATCCAATTACATTTAGAATTGGATGATCATCTACCTCTTGTGGTCGCTCATGATATTACAGATAGCCTTGAAAAGAAATTACTTGAAGCTTTTCCAATGTCGGAAGTGATTATCCATCAAGAGCCAACTAGCATTGTAAAACAAGAACGATTAGCTAGTTTCTAAATTAAATCTCCTCTTAACCTATTTTTGGTGGGTATCCTTACCCACTAAAATAATCAATATGAAGAAATCATTATGTATCAAGCAATAGCTCATTTTAGTTATCAAAACTTTGAACAAGATCCTGTCACACTTATCAGTCAAGTTATTAATCAATGGCGTGTTAACGGCCAGATTATTGGGCGAGAGATCGGCGTGACTCATCATCAATTAGACACACATTCGGAATTTCAGGTAAGAGTTTCCACGCCAGAGCAGGAGAGTTTGTTACCTAAATTCAATAATGAATGGGTGAATGAGGCTTTAGCGCAGGCTCAAGAAGTTGGAATTGAATTTGAATATTTTGAATTGGTGGGGCGTGATTATAATGCGGAAGAAACCTCTAGTTCTATTCCACTATTTCAAATTTTATATACAACACATTTAGATACCTGTTCACCAATTTATAATGGTGCAGATTTTTGCCCAATTCCATTGTATAAATTGGGAGATCAACCTGAATTAACTGAGCAAGTGATTAAATGGCAAGAAAACTGGCAATCTTGTGATCAGTTGCAAATGAATGGTGGGGTATTGGAACAGCAAGCATTAGCACAGATTTCAGAAGTGAATAGTGAGCTTAGCCAATGGGGTAGGGAATTATCTCAAGAGATTGAGCAGAAAACAGGAATTCCAACTTACTATTATTTGTATCGTTTAGGTAAAAATGAAGTATTAGAGCAGAGCAGAAAATGTCCGAGTTGTCAGGGGGAGTGGAAACTAGGAGAAGCTTTATTTGGCATTTTTCACTTTAAATGTGATAAGTGTCGCTTGGTGTCTAATCTTAGTTGGGAAGTTCAGTAGCAATTCTGTTGATGACTCTCTCCCAATTAGGGAGAGAGATAGACGAACATTGAGTTCGACAATTTTACGAATTATGGTTTTGAAATTAAGTGCTTACGCATTTTAATATTAATCATTTCAACTACAACAGAGAAGCCCATAGCGAAGTAGATGTAGCCTTTCGGAATATGGAAATCTAAACTTTCACCAATTAATGCCACACCGACAAGAATTAAGAATGATAGCGCTAATACTTTTAAGGTTGGGTGACTTTCTACAAAATCGCCAATCGGTTTCGCAGCAACCATCATTACTAATACAGCAATAACAATAGCAACAATCATCACTTCAATTTGATCTACCATACCTACCGCAGTAATAACTGAATCTAATGAGAATACAATATCCAAAATAGCGATTTGTGCAAGAATACTTAGGAAGCTTGCTTTTTTTGTTGTTGCCTGTGAATTTTCTTCTTCAGGTGTCATAGTATGGTGAATTTCGTGAGTGCTTTTCGCAACTAGGAATAATCCACCGATTAATAAAATGAGATCGCGTCCTGAAATCTCTTGTGTCCATACCGTGAATAGCGGTTCGGTAAGTTTCATCAACCACGAAAGTGATAATAACAACAGGATACGCATTCCCATAGCAAGACCAAGACCAATTAAACGCCCTGATTGACGTTGATGTTCTGGCAAGCGCCCCACTAAAATACTGATAAAAATGATGTTATCAATCCCCAATACAATTTCCAATGATGTTAGGGTTAATAATGCAATCCAAGCCTCTGGACTTGAGAGCCATTCAAACATAAATGTTCCTTCTAAAATAAAAATGATCGCTTATGCGAGCGGCGCATTATAAGAGGATAACGAAGGTGTTACCACAAAATTTTAACAAATATAGAAAAAGAAAGGCAAATTAGACCCTATTAGTTAAAGTGATTCTTGGGGAGTAAATTTTTTCATAAAAATACCTGCTTGTAGTCTAACAAGCGGGTACTTCAATTATATTATTTTCCATCCCATGCGTTAACGGCATCTAAACGAATTTTTACACGGCCCTCAGGATCAACTTTGTAGTAATTTTTATTCAATCCAGCTTCCCAGTCTCCATAGTTTGGATTTGGTAGCACGATAAATTTTTTACCGAATAAATTACTATTTTGATCAACGAACTCGCGGCGTTCAGCGTTAGATTTGTGGTAGGTTGCATCACCAAAATCATTTAGGTTATCACCAATATATAACACGATTTCATAACCTTGTTTCTCGATTTCTTCAAAGCGAGGTGTTTTGTTGGATTTATCTTTTTTCAAGAATAGAGTTTGTTCGCCTACCCCAGTGAATCCAAGTTTTTTCATATCATCAATGGTGCCAAGTTTTTCACCCTCGTCTTTGCGATTTGATACGTAAATCATCGTTCCACCGTGTGCATTTACATAGTTATTAAACTCCACAGCACCTGCAATTGCTTGTGTTTGACGAGCATTTACCCAACGAGTCCAATCTTTGCCATCGAAAGCTTTATTGTTTTGGATTTGCCAGCCTGCATAAGCACTGTTGTCTACCATTGTTTCATCGAGATCAACAACAACCGCTTTTTTCTTACCTTTTTTCACCTTGGCTGCATCAAAGGCCATTTTTGCAGAGTTAAAGGCTTGATACGCAAGTGCTCGGTATTCTCCAGATTGTTGAACCCAGTTAATTCCCATCACAGCTTGTTGCTGTAACTGTGCATCGCCCTTGATTTGTTGGTTTGAACAAGCACTTAATGCGAGTACAGAAATAGCTGCTAAAGCGGTATATTTAAATTTAGTCATATTGATTTCTCCTTTGTGTTTATTAAACGAGGCTAATTATAAGCCAGTTAAATTACTTTGGGGATTGAAATAAATTTTTTTTACAAAATACCTTCTATAGCAGATAATCTTCGCTACACATCTATTTGCTCAAAAACCTTTGAATAAAAAAGAGCCTCTCGGGGCTCTTTTGGTTTTTGGTAAAAGTCTGATAAAAAATGACCCCTTATCCTAGATAACGTTGTAATTCTTGTTCTAGTTCAGATTTATTTGGTAAGTAGAGCTGATATTTACTGACAAATAGTTGATTACTGATGTTATCCAAAGCGTATTCAACTAGCACTTGGTCTTTATAGGCTCCAAGTACGATGCCGATAGGTTGATTATCGCCTTCAACATTTTCTTCTTTACGAAAATAATTTAGGTATAAATTCATTTGCCCAATATCTTGATGATTCACTTCACCACGTTTTAAATCAATGAGCACAAAGCATTTCAAAATTCGGTGATAAAATACTAAATCAACGTAAAAATGTTTACCCCCTAGCGAGATACGGTATTGTCTGCCGACAAAAGCAAAGCCTTTTCCAAGTTCCAATAAGAAATGTTGAAGGTTTGAAATAAGCTGTTCTTCTAATTCGCTTTCTTGCATTTGGTGAGATTGTGGAACATTCAAAAATTCTAAGACAAAAGGATCTCGAAGAATATCTTGAGCGGTTTGAATGTCTTGTCCTTTTGCAGCTAAGGCAAGAATACCTTCTTTATCTTTACTGAGAGCTAAACGATGAAAAAGCATGGATTTCATTTGGCGTTTTAGCTCGCGGACACTCCAATTCTCACGTTCTGCTTGTTTGCTATAAAAGCCGATTGCCAATGGGTTATCTTCTTTTATAATTTCTATATAGTGGCTCCAACTTAATGTGAAATTAGGCATTTCGAATTGTCCAGACGCTGTCTGGATTTTTTGGAATTTTACATAGAATTGCCGAATTTGAAATAGATTAGAGCGACTAAAACCTTTTCCATAAAGCTGAGTTAAATCTCTTGCTAATTTATCAAGTAAGTTTGCACCATATTCTGCACGATCTTTTCCTCCTTGCTCAAATTCAACGATATGTCGTCCAATTAACCAGTAGGTTTGCACTAAAATAGTATTGGCTGTTTGTGCAACCTGTTCTCTGCCTTTGTTGAGTAGAGTACCAATATCATTAACAAGTGAGTGATAGTTTTGAGTATTAAGTTCCGTCATTATTTTTCCTTTTGATTACTGTTGATATTAACAGTTAATCTAATGTGGAAAGATATACAGGTCAAGAGTGAGATTTCTTTTTTACGATCGAGATCACAAAAATAGGAAAGACTAGAAGGTATCTTCTAAGTGCAATTTACAAAAATGCAATAAAAACAGACCCCTTGTTTTTATCTTCTAGAGCAGATAATCTTCGCTACATATTTAATGGAGAGAAAGTGGCAATGTGGCAATTAAAAAATTTTGAACAACTTACAACTCGAGAATTGTTTGAGATCTATAAAATACGTGTAGCAGTTTTTGTGGTGGAGCAGAATTGTGCTTATCCTGAAGTGGATAACAAAGACTTAATCGCAACGCATCTATTTGCTCAAAATAATTCGAAGATCATCGCTTATTGCCGGATTATTCCTGAGCAAGATGGAATTCATATCGGACGAGTGTTGATTGCGGAATTTGCTCGTGGAAAAGGATTAGCTCGTGAATTAATGCAGAAAGCATTATCTCATTGTGAACAAAGTCAGAATATTTATGTGCAAGCTCAGGCTCATTTACAGGATTTTTATGGTTCTCTAGGCTTCAAACCGATTTCAGACGTTTATCTTGAAGATAACATCCCTCATTTAGATATGCTATATTGCTCAACTTCATCAATGCTATCGGAGTAACACATGGCGTGGATCTATTTAATTGGTGCGGGGCTAATGGAAATTGGTTGGCCGCTTGGTTTAAAGCTAGCACAGCAAGAGGGCTGGCGCTGGCAAGGGATACTCATTGCGATTAGCTTTATGGCAATGAGTGGTTTTTTCCTCTTTTTAGCTCAAAAAGATATCCCAATGGGGACAGCTTATGCGGTATGGACTGGCATTGGAGCTGTCGGTACCTTTATCGTTGGGATTCTCTTTTTTGGCGATGCATCGTCAATGTGGCGATGGTTCGGTGCATTCTTAATTGTTTCAGGCTTGGTTGTGATGAAATTAGCCAGCTAGAATATAATGTTTCATCAAGATCCTTTCCAATATTTCAAACACACGAGTTACCCGCATTGGGGTATGTTCTTGGTAAGGGCGGTAGATAAACATTTTCCATTCAGGAATCGGTAGGTCTGGGAAGAGTATTTCCAACTTACCGTTTTTTATATGTGGAGCATAGTGGTATTCAGGCAAAATGCCGATAGCTAATCCTTTCAAAATAACGGCAAGAGTGCTGTAGCTTTCCGAACTCATAAAATAGGGCTTTTTAGCTATAAAACTTTGTTCAGATGTATTAAACCAATGCCACGCTTTGCCTGTTTGAGGATTAATTTCGGCACACAGGGGAAAATTAGCCTGCAGATCGTCAAGATCTTTCGGATGTCCTAAACGAGCTAATAATTCAGGACTTGCGACAATTCGCTCTTGGATATTGGTGATTTTCTTAGTGATAAAGTGTGGTTCCATTTCCAAACTAATACGTATGCCAATATCAATTTGTTTGGTTACGGAATTATATAACGCAGTATCTGGTCGCCAGTCGATATGTAAATTGGGGTAGGGAGCGAGTTCGCTTAATAGTTCGGTTAAGATTAGGTCGTTATTTGGTAGCCTTGGTAGCGTAATACGAACAGTGCCACTCATCGATTCTTTAAAATCCGTTTGAAACAGTGTTTCTGTTGCATTTAGCCACTGCTTCGCATCAACTAAAAATGCTTGCCCGAAGTTCGTCAAAGAAATATTGCGGGTATTACGTTTAAATAGCGGTTCGCCTAATTCCCTTTCTAACTCTGCAATCATTCGTGTCACCACCTGCGGCGAAATGGCTAAGCGGTTTGCAGTTTCTCTAAAATGTAAGGTTTCGGCGGCAATACAAAAATAGCGGACGGCTTCGACTTTATCTAACATAGTTTTCCTTTATTCCTGAATTAGGAATTCTTTATTCTTAATTAATTCATTGTATCGGAATAAATTCCTTTTTAGAATCGAAAATAATTTCATTATAGGAGAACGCAGTATGCAAAACTTTGAGTATTACACACCGACGAAAGTCGTATTTGGAAAACAAACTGAGCAGCAGGTTGGCGATTTAGTTAAAGCACAGAAGTGTAAGAAAGTATTGATTCATTACGGTAGCAATAGTGCCAAGAAATCAGGTTTATTAGACCGTGTTAAAGCTTCTTTGGATAGTGCTAACGTCAGCTATGTTGAATTAGGCGGTGTAGTGCCAAATCCATTGCTTTCATTGGTTTATCAAGGTATTGAATTATGTAAAAAAGAAAGTGTAGATTTTATCCTTGCAGTTGGTGGCGGTAGTGTGATTGATTCAGCTAAAGCTATTGCGTTTGGTGTTGCAGAAAGCGATAAGGACGTGTGGGAATTGTTTGATCGTAAACGTCAAGCAACAGCGTGTTTACCTGTTGCAACTGTCTTAACGATGGCAGCAGCGGGGAGTGAGATGAGCGAAAGTTCGGTAATCACAAAAGATGAAGGGGGTATTAAACGTGGTTATAGTCATCCATTATCTCGCCCTGTGTTCTCGATTTTAAATCCAGAACTCACGATGACGTTGCCAGCATACCAAACTGCTTGCGGTAATGTGGATATTTTAATGCACACTATGGAACGCTATTTCACACCAAATGACACAATGGAAATCACCGATCATATTGCGGAGAATCTGTTAAAAACGGTAATGAAAAATGCCAAAATCTTAAAAGATGATCCACAAAACTATGAAGCAAGAGCCGAGATTATGTGGTGTGGTAGCTTATCACATAATGGTTTAACCAGCTGTGGTGGTGGTAATGGCGACTGGGCAACGCATATGTTAGAACACGAGTTAAGCGGAATGTTTGATGTGGCTCACGGCGCTGGTTTAGCGGCAGTTTGGGGACATTGGGCAAGATATGTTTTCCAAGAAAAATTGGCTCGTTTTGAACGTTTTGCCATTAATGTAATGGGCGTAGCTCCTGCTGAAAATGCGGAACAAACCGCATTAAAAGGTATTGAAGCAATGGAAAACTTCTTCCGTAGCATTGATATGCCAACCAATTTAGCGAAATTAGGTGTGAACCCAACTACGGAACAAATCTCAGAAATGGCAAACAAATGTGCTATTGCTTCTAAAGGCTGTATTGGTGCAATCAAGCCGTTATATGAGCAAGATATGACAGCGATTTATATGGCAGCACATAACGTATAGTTAATATTATCAAAAGGTTTAAAGCCATCTGGACAGGGATGTTTAGATGGCTTTTCTGTTGGTGAGTTTTGCAAAACTGATGATAAAACTAACCCCTTGAGCAGTTTTTACGCCTGATTTAGCGAGCGTAAAATAGGGCAATCAGGATCTGAATTTCCCTTACATTGATTATGCCAACCTTGCAAGGTTTCTTTCATTGCTTGCAATTGTGCAATTTTCTCGTTGAGCTCGTTAATATGTTGTGATGTTAAAGCCAGAAATACCTTGAACTTCAATATGATCTTTACTAATAAGCTGTTTCATAATTTCCCCTTTTTATCAGCCTGTTGATATAAACAGCATTTATTCTAAGTGGAATTATATACAGGTCAAGTTAAATATTTTAGTTTTTCGATCGACTTCACAAAAATAAAAAACTATTTGAGTTTCCCCAAATGACTTTTTGCAAAATTTCCCTAAAATCTAACCGCTTGTTAAACATCAATCTGCTTAATCACTTTAGCAGGAATACCGCCGACAATGGTGTTTGGTGGAACATCTTTGCTTACCACAGCACCTGCGGCAACGATAGCATTCTCGCCCACGGTAACCCCTGGCAAGATAGTTGCACTTGCGCCGATCCAACAATTTCGTTTTAATACAACAGGTTTTAAAATCACGCCACGGCGTAAATGAGGCTCTGTCGGGTGATTAACGCTGATAATATTCGCTTTAGGGCCGATTAACACATTATCTTCGATGGTTATACCGCCTAGGTCAGTCAGCATTACACCGCTATTGATAAAAACATCTTTCCCTAATGAAATATGTCGTCCAAAATCCGTATAAAAAGGCAGATTGATATGCACCGTATCATCCACGCTTTCGCCGATAATATCCGCTAAAATTGCACGGATTTGTTCCGGTGTATGATAGCCTGTATTCAGTTTTGCTACATTGGGTGCATTTTCTGCCACAATTTGATGAATTTCATCATAAATGGGGCTACCGGCTAAAATCGGTTGGTCATTAATTTCGGTTGTAAGTACATTTTTCATTGGCTATTCCTAATTGTGAAGTTGGGGTAGGGTGGGCATCTTTGCCCACCAAGGTGTAACAACAAATTATTTCAAATTCGCTTTGAAGAACTGTTCAAATTTATCAAACGGAATTTTGTTTGCGTTGTTATCGTATAAATCCGTGTGGCTTGCGTTTGGAACAATATATAACTCTTTCTCTTTGCTACCTAAAGATTTGAATGCGTCTTCAGCGAAGTAACGAGAGTGCGCATTTTCACCGTGTACGATTAACGCAGGGGCTTTTAATTCTGCCGCATATTGTAAAATCGGCATATTCGCCATTGTGATCATCGCAGTATCCGCCCAAGAACCTTGTGGGTTTGAGTTAATCGCACGAGGGTGATAACCACGCTCTGTACGGTAGAAGTTCGCATATTCCGCCACGAATTTAGGCGTATCTGCGGTAATGTCTTTAGTTGGATCGATGTTATTTGCTGGCGATAGAGTAGCATAGTCCGTTTTTGAGCTTTCCCAACGAGCGTTGCTCATCTGTAAACGCATATTGTAACGATCTTCTGCGGTTTGACCTGCTTTTCTATCGTATGAACCTTGTGCATTTTGTTTCATATCGATCTCATAACCGTTAGCAACAACACGGGTCATATCGTACATTGTGCTGGTTGCAACAGCTTTAATGCGAGGGTCAGATACTGCGGCATTTAAAGCGAAACCACCCCAACCACATACACCTAAAATCCCGATTTCATCACGATTAACATTATCTAATGAACCTAAGAAATCCACCGCTGCGCTGAAATCTTCCGTATTGATGTCTGGGCTTGGCATATTGCGTGGTAAGCCTGAACTTTCACCGGTGTAAGACGGGTCAAATGCCACTGTGACAAAACCACGTTCCGCTAAGGTTTGTGCATAGATACCCGAAGATTGCTCTTTCACCGCACCGAATGGGCCGCTGACTGCGATTGCCGGTAATTTACCTGTTGCGCCTTTCGGGATATATAAGTCTGCGGCTAAGGTAATGCCGTAGCGGTTTTTAAAAGTTACTTTACGGTGTTCAACTTTATCTGATTTTGGGAAGATTTTGTCCCATTCTTGCGTTAATTGAATAGTTTGTGCCGGCACTTCAATTACCGTTGCTGATTGTGTATTTGCCATAACGTTACCTGCGAATAAAGATGAACCTACTAATAAAGCTGCTGTTAATGCTTTTAATTTCATAAAAATGTTTCCTTTGTTGTTAATTCAGATTATCTCGAGCAACTTGCTTGCCCGCTTAAGATGTTGCACAGTATATACGTTAATAATAAAATGATAATACCCAAAAAAGTTTATAGACTTTTAACTTTGGGTTAATTATATTGATATGATAAATGAGGTTTGATTAGTTTATTATCCTAATAAAATACCTGTATCTGAACAATATTAGATACAGGTATTTAGATAGTATGAGTTATTCCAAATTCTCCCACCATTTTTCTTGTGGTGGATTGCTGATTTGAAACACTTGCCCAATTTTGGGGGTGGCAACCTGTAGATTTCTTTCTGAGGCAGCCTTGGTGAAACGTTCGATAGGATCTTTCCAGCTGTGGTTAGCTAGATCAAATTTCCCCCAATGGATAGGCATTACTAACTTTGCATCTATATCGTCTGCAACTTGAATACCTTCTTCAGGCATCTTGTGGATTAATGACCAATTTTGATCATATGCACCATTTTCAATCATTGCAAAGTCAAATGGACCATATTGAGCGATAATGTCAGCATAATGTTTACCATATCCACTGTCTGCGCTGAAATAAATTGATAAATCAGGGGATTTGATCACATAGCCACCCCATAGTGTTTTATTACGATCAAAACTACGTCCACTAAAATGACGACTTGGGACAAAAGTTACAGCTGTACTACTTACGAGAGTTTGTTCATTCCAATCGAGTTCAGCTATTTTCTCATCAGCAATGCCCCAACGTTGTAAATGTGCTTTCACACCCAATGGAACGATAAAACGTTTGGCTTTACTATCGATTTCTCGGATAGCTTGATAATCTAAATGATCGTAATGATCGTGAGAAATCAGCACCACATCGATCTCAGGCAACTCTTCTACCGTCGGTGTATGGCTCATATCAAAAGGTTTGCCAGTAAAAGGAACGGGCGAGGCTTTATAGAAAACAGGATCAGTAATAAATGTTTGTCCGCCAGTGCGGAATAATGTCGTAGAATGCCCAAACCAAGCCACACTACCATCTTGGAGCTGTGATTTATCTAGAGTCACAGTGGGTAGAGGCTTGGCCGGATGTTTGCCCGGTTGCGGATTAAGCATAGACCAACCCCATTCCCAAATAGAGGGAGTATCTTCAGAAGTTACTATTGGTGTAGGTTCAAGGTTTTCAAACTCACGACCGTTAAAAGCCTTTGATGCGCGGATTTTGGCCATGCTGGTTTCATCAGGTGAACCGCCGAACACAGGGTGGAATTTGTAGAATGCAAAGCCTGTGGCGGCAAAAATTGCAGTTAATCCAATGATAATAAAGAAAAATTTTAAAATAAAAGATTTGAGCATAAATAATGTTTTCTTGAGTTTTAATGTGTGCGTAAAAGAAATATGGGCTTTAGCAAGCGGTCAGATTGTACTGTTAATTTGCAACTGGTAAAAATCAGCCACTTTTATTTTATCTCCTTTAGTGAAAGTGTGGCTATTTTAGACCACACTTTGTGATTTTATAGTGTATTGGCAATATCAATCACAAAACGATATTTCACATCGCTTTTTTCCATACGCACAAAAGCATCGTTGATGTCTTGCATTTTGATCTCTTCCACATCAGACACGATATTGTGTTCACCACAGAAATCGAGCATTTCTTGCGTTTCTTTAATACCGCCAATCATAGATGCCGAGATAGAGCGGCGACCCGGTTGCATAAGAACGGTGTTAATCGGCTCTTCCAGTTCGCCCACTAAACCAACCATTACCAATGTACCGTCAAGGGCGAGTGTTGGCAGATAAGGTTTCAGATCGTGGGTGTACGGCACGGTGTCGACAATCAGGTTGAACTGATTTGCCACGGCATTCATTTGAGTTTCGTCAGTGGAAAGTACCACGTTATGTGCACCAAGGCGGAAAGCATCTTCTGCTTTGTTCGGGCTACGGGTAAACAAGGTCACTTCCGCACCCAATGCTTTGGCGAGTTTAATTGCCATATGCCCTAAGCCACCAAGACCGACCACGGCTACTTTGCTGCCTTTGCCGATATTCCAGTGTTTGAGCGGCGACCAAACGGTAATACCTGCGCAAAGTAATGGTGCAACGGCTTGCGTATCCAAATTTTCTGGCACGTGCAACACAAAATTTTCGGTCACGATAATGCGTTCACTGTAACCGCCGTAGGTCATCAATCCGTCACGACGATCAGGCGTGTTGTAGGTTTGGGTCATACCTTCTTCGCAATATTGTTCTAAATGGTGCGTGCAGGCGTGGCAGTGTCCGCAGGAATCTACCATACAGCCGACACCCACTAAATCACCTGCTTTAAAACGGGTGACTTGCGAACCGACTGTACGGACGCGCCCAACAATTTCGTGCCCTGGTACAATCGGGTAATTACTCCAGCCCCAGTCGTTGCGGGCTTGGTGTAAATCGGAATGGCACACGCCACAATATAAAATGTCAATATCCACATCGTCTGGGCGCAATTCGCGGCGTTCTGCTTGGAACGGGGCGAGTGGGCTATGATTGTCGTAAGCGGCAAAACTTTTTACTTTAAATGTCATCACTATTTCCTCATGTTTAAAGGGTTAATGGCTTGTTGCTGAAAATAAATTAATTACCAATACACCTGAAATAATCAGTCCAATACCAAGCATTGCGGGCGTATCGAGTTTTTGCCCGAAAGCAAAATAGGCAACGATAGCGGTTAAAATAATTCCAACACCAGACCATACAGCATAAACTAAGCCAACTGGCAGGGTACGGAATACGATAGAAACTAAATAAAATGACAGCGCATAAATCAATAATGCACTAGCGGTAGGAATAGGTTTGGTAAAACCGTCACTTAGTTTCAGTAGGTTAGTGGCGATAATCTCTAAACCAATAGAGGCACCAAGTAAAATCCAAGGGTTCATATTTTCTCCTTTTACAAAATTTTTCTAAAAAATAACCGCTCTTTCGAACGGCTATTGATAAAGGATTATGAAAAAAACGTGTTGCTTAGTACGGGATTATTTTAAATTCGCCTTGAAAAATGTTTCAAATTTATCAAACGGAATTTTGTTTGCGTTGTTATCGTATAAATCCGTATGGCTTGCGTTTGGAACGATGTATAACTCTTTCTCTTTGCTGCCTAAAGATTTGAATGCGTCTTCAGCGAAGTAACGAGAGTGCGCATTTTCACCGTGTACGATTAACGCAGGGGCTTTTAATTCTGCCGCATATTGTAAAATCGGCATATTCGCCATTGTGATCATTGCTGTATCCGCCCAAGAACCTTGTGGGTTTGAGTTAATCGCACGAGGGTGATAACCACGCTCTGTACGGTAGAAGTTCGCATATTCCGCGACGAATTTAGGTGTATCTGCGGTAATGTCTTTAGTTGGATCGATGTTATTTGCTGGCGATAACGTTGCATAACCCGTTTTTGAGCTTTCCCAACGAGCGTTGCTCATCTGTAAACGCATATTGTAACGATCTTCTGCGGTTTGACCTGCTTTTCTATCGTATGCACCCTGTGCATTTTGTTTCATATTGATCTCATAACCGTTTGCGACAACACGGGTCATATCGTACATTGTGCTCGTTGCAACGGCTTTAATGCGAGGATCAGATACTGCGGCGTTTAAAGCGAAGCCACCCCAACCACATACACCTAAAATCCCGATTTCATCACGATTAACGTTATCTAATGAACCTAAGAAATCCACTGCTGCGCTGAAATCTTCTGTATTGATGTCTGGGCTTGGCATATTGCGTGGTAAGCCTGAACTTTCGCCAGTGTAAGACGGGTCAAATGCCACGGTGACAAAACCACGTTCCGCTAATGTTTGTGCATAGATACCCGAAGATTGCTCTTTCACCGCACCGAATGGACCGCTGACTGCGATTGCTGGTAATTTACCTGTTACGCCTTTCGGGATATATAAGTCTGCGGCTAAAGTGATACCATAGCGGTTTTTAAAAGTCACTTTGCGGTGTTCAACTTTATCTGATTTCGGGAAGATTTTGTCCCACTCTTGCGTTAATTGAATAGTTTGTGCCGGCACTTCAATTACCGTTGCTGATTGTGTATTTGCCATAACGTTACCTGCTAATAAAGATGAACCTACTAATAAAGCTGCAGTTAATGTTTTTAATTTCATAAAAATGTTTCCTTTTATTGTTAATTCAGATTATCTCGAGCAACTTGCTTGCCCGCTTAAGATGTTGCACAGTATATACGTTAATAATAAAATGATAACACCCAAAAAAGTTTATAGACTTTTAACTACAAGTTAATTATATTAAAGACGATTATCTTAATAAGGTCTATTTGCTATGCTTAAACGTGAAAACTATAACGATCTCTATGCTTTCCTATTAGTCGCCCAAGAAAAGAGCTTTACCAAAGCGGCACAAAAACTCGGGGTATCTTCGCCGGCATTAAGTAAAACCATTCGCCTATTGGAACAACGCTTAGGCATACAGCTCTTTACTCGTACCACAAGAACCGTATCTCTTACCCAAGCAGGCGAACAGCTTTTCCGCACCGCAGAGCAGAGCTTTCACAAACTGGATAATGAACTGGCGATTTTGGAACACTACCGCAATGCGCCAACAGGCTTAGTAAGAATTAATGCGGGTATTTACACTATTGATAAATTACTGATCCCTAAACTTGCTTACTTTCAGCAGCAATATCCTGAAGTTCAGCTTGAGCTAAGTTCTGAAAATCGCTTTGTGGATATTATCGCAGAGGGTTTTGACGCAGGCATACGTTTGAATGATGATGTCGCCGAGGGAATGATTGCGGTTAAAATTTCCCCACCACTAAAAATGGTATTAGTTGCAAGTCCTGATTATTTTGAGCGTTATGGCATACCGAAAAATATTCAAGAGCTGGAGCAACATCAATGTATTTGTTACAGATTAAGTAACGGCGGAATTTATGCGTGGGAATTTGAGCATAACGGCAAGCCAACTAGCTTTGTACCCAAAGGGCAGTGGGTTTTTAATGATGACTATGTAACATGCACTGCTGCGAAAAGAGGGCTAGGCATAGCCTATTTACAAGAGGATCTTGTCGCTGATGAACTTGCAAGCGGTGAGTTAATTCAGATTTTAGGCGAACAGTGTTTGGCGTTACCAAGTCTATATCTCTACTATCCACACCGCAATGTTTCACCAGCATTAAGGGCGGTGATTGATACGTTGAGGATATAAAAAATACCGACTAAGCGATGAGTTTAGTCGGTATATAGTTGCAAATGTCTTTTAAAATCGAACCGCTTGTTAAGCGTTAATCTGTTTAATTAAACGATCTGCGTGCTCTTTAGCTTTTGCTTGAACAACAGGTAGCACTTCCGCAGGTAATAAACCTTCTAAATATAGCATACCACAAGAGTAAACCGGCTCTTGCCATTGCATACCTGAGAATTTTGCTAAATCGTAGAAAGGTGCGGTTAAGGCTGAAATTTTGTGCATTTCTTCACCATTATAACTTTCTTCCACACCACCAACAGTAAACGAGAAAATCACTTTTTTACAGTGTAATTTATCGCCTGTAGAACCATAAGCAAAACCATAGGTCAGTACATCATCAAAATAGCTTTTTAATACCGCAGGTACGCTATACCAGAACATAGGGAACTGGAATACGATCACATCTGCTTTCACCAATTCAGCTTGTTCAGTAGCAACATCAATTTGGTGAGTTGGGTATAATGCGCCTAAATCACGCACACCAACATTGCCTAAATTTGTTTTGATTTGCTCAATAATAATACTGTTTGCATTTGATTGAGCGAGGTTTGGGTGTCCTGAAACGATAAGTACATTCATAGTATTTCTCCATTAAAGTAAAAAGAATTTTGTTCTATATTAGGGTCTGTTTATCTTTCATAAAAAACTGCGTTGTAGCCTAAAATAGGCACAGACTAGGCGAAAAACGCAGTTAATAGTGGTGCTATTGACAAGTTTTGCAACGAAGGATGTGCCTATTTTAGGCACAACCCGAAGGGACGAGTTTATTTTTCGCCAACTCTGCGTTGAAAACCGTTTGTTTAGAATGACTAAACTGCACAATTTTCGCCTTGATTTGGCGAAAAATAATCTCCGTCGCAGTCGTTTATGAAAGATAAACAGACCCTAGATAGGTGATTTTAGTATATATATTGATACCGAAAAATATCTATTGCAAATAAATTATGACTTATTCAATTGAGTTTTCTGATTGCCTTGCTCGTCAAAATTATCTTCTTGTAGCCAACGTTCGAAACAAATTTTACGCTGTGGCCACTCTTTATCTAGCATTGAAAACCAAGCAGTATCACGATTGCGGTTGTGATATACCATAGCTTGTCGGAAAATACCTTCAAATACAAAGCCTAAGCGTTCAGCCGAGCGACGAGAGGGAGCGTTTAGCGCATCGCATTTCCATTCGTAGCGGCGATATTGCAAGGTTTCAAAAACATATTTAGCCAGCAAATAATGCGCTTCTGTTGCTTGCCTTGTTCGTTTTAATTCATCACCAAAGATTACCCAGCCCACTTCAATGGAACGATTATTGGTATCTATTCGCATCAGAGCAAAGGTGCCAACGGCTTTATTTGTTTTTTGATCAATAATGGCTAAATGGTAAGGGTCATTATTACTAATCCAATGTGAAATGCGTTTTTGACATTCGTCTTTAGACTGAATAGATTGACAGGGCAGGTAAGTCCAGTTGTGTAGTGAGGAAGAATGAACAACATAGAGATCATCACTATGATGTAAAGCAAGCCGTTCTATACGGCAATATTTACCTTGTAAAACCTTAATATTAGGGTATTCCCCTACACTAAATTGGCTAATTTCATCACCAATTGGCTGATTAAATTGATTAAATCGCATAATTGCTCCCCGTTAAAAAATTGGAAAATTTTTGCCGAGCTTTAATACCGCCACCACGGCTTCCATATCGACAGTCAGCGTTATTTACTGCTCGATAAAATGTAAGAATTAAAAACGTTATTGAAAAATGTTTGGTTAAAATTAATCCCTAAAACTCAACCCGCCTTTATTCATCAACAAACTCGGCACAATTTCGATTGCCTGTTTATCTTGAACCATTTCTGCCGTTTGATCTAAGTAATCCTTAAAGTGAGGCGTTTGACTATGTTGCTGATAAGCCTGTTCACTGGCATAGATTTCATAGAAATACCAACGGTTCGGGTTATCTTTTTTAGTCAGTGCATACATTGCTAACACGCCGTCTTCAACCTTTAATGACTGCGCCATTTCCAGCACAACCACCGCTTTAAATTTCTGGTTAAATTCAGGTTTAATATCTACGATCACCAAATTATTAATGGTATCCGCAGTTTGAACCACCTTTTTATCCGCTTGAATTGTCAAACCAAGTGCAACGATTTTTTGAAGTAAACTTCATAAGGTGTTTTCCAACCTAGACATTTACGTGGTCTTAGATTGAGTTTATCAACAACCTGCTGAATATAATCATCGTTCCAC
>MQVI01000069.1 GCA_002002485.1 Pasteurellaceae bacterium 15-036681 | reverse complement strand
GTAAATTAAACAAGCGGTTCCATGTAATATCTGTTAAAATAGTTCTGAGCGACATAATTGTTTGTTCTGATTTTTGTTTTGGCGAACTTAATTATATCAGACTTTTATGTCACTCATTTTTTATACTTGAAAGATCAACAGCCCCTAATTTAAAGCAACTATTTTTCTTCCAATGAATAAGTTGTTGCTTTTGGTTGTGATCGATAAATAGTTATTTTTTGTTTTGAAGTTGAACTTAATGTGGTGATTATATATGAGTTAATAGTTTTATTCTATTTCTTTAATTGTAAATTATGTAATTTAAAGTAAATTCTGATGAGGGGTTAAGCTGGCTTTATTGTAGGTAATTGGAGGGGATGAGTAACCCTCATAAAGTACAATGAGGGTATCTTATAAATTAATTAATTAAACCTTTTTTTAAACGTTCAAAATAATCTTTGGTTTCTGCAATGACAACATGGCGAAGCGCAACCAGCGCGATTAAGTTAGGGAATGCCATTAAACCATTCACAATATCGGCAATTGTCCAAATTGTATTTAAATGAATAAATGGTGCGACAGCAATAAAAGCAATAAATGCAAAGCGGTAAAGTTTAATCCCTTTTGTTTTTCCACCTTTTAAGTAAACAAAACAACGCTCACCGTAGTAACACCAACCTAGAATGGTGGTAAAAGCAAAGAAAATTAAGCCAATAGTAACAATAATTGCCCCAATATTACTTGCTAAGCCTTGAGAGAAAGCAAGGTTGGTTAAAGCAGCACCTTGTGCAGGGCCTTTCCAAGCTCCTGTTAACACAATCACAAGTCCTGTCATTGTACAAACGATAATAGTGTCTAAGAAAGTGCCAGTCATTGAAATCAGACCTTGGCGAACAGGTTCTTTTGTATGAGCAGCAGCTGCTGCAATAGGTGCAGAGCCTAAGCCAGCTTCATTTGAGAAAATACCACGAGCTACACCTGATTGGATAGCTTGCATCACCGTAAAACCTAATACTCCACCAATTGCTGATTGAGGATCAAACGCTGATGCGATGATAAAGGCGATAGTTTCTGGTAATTTATCGGCATTAATCACTAAGATTAACACTGAAGCGCTTACGTAACCGACAGCCATAAATGGCACTATTACACTCGCTATTTTTGAGATACGTTTTACACCACCTAAAATAATTGCTGCTACAACCACCGTTAAAATAATAGAACTTACAGTAATAGGTACATTAAAGGTATCATTAAGCGCATTAGTGATACCGTTTACTTGGGGGAAGGTACCGATACCTAATAGTGCAACCATGATTCCAAAAATGGCAAATAATTTAGCGAGCCATTTCCATTTTTGTCCCATACCCATTTCGATATAGTACATTGGGCCACCAGCCACATAACCATCTTTGTCTTTACCACGGAATTTGATCGCAAGTAAGCACTCAGCGTATTTGGTTGCCATACCAAAAATAGCTATTAACCACATCCAAAACAGAGCGCCAGGGCCGCCGGCTTGAATTGCCGTTGCAACCCCAACGATATTACCGGTCCCAATAGTTGCAGCTAATGCAGTTGCAAGCGCACCAAAAGCAGATATATCTCCAGATTGGTTATTGCCTTTTTCAGGCTTAAACATATAGACGAAAGCACGCGGTAAACTGAAAAGTTGCACAAGTTTCAGCTTAAATGTGAAATAGATACCAACACCAGAGATTAAGATCAGTAGTGGTGGACCCCAGATGATATTGTTTAGTGTATTTAAAAAATTGTCGATTGACATTGTGATTCCTCGTAAAAAATACTTACAAGGAAAGAAAAGGAATAATGATGACAAGCGGTGAGATTTTGCAAATTTTTTGCAAAATATACCCGCTTGAATAGATTCAACTTTTCTCCCCTGTCCTTTTGCCTGAGCGTTTCACGTTAGTTTGCCTAACACTTGCGCCTTCGGCGTCCATTTTCTGCTTTTATTTTGCAGACTGGATCTCTCCAAGGGTTCGTCCAATAACTGTCCTCGCTTGCGCACCTGAAAGAGTTTACCTCGTCGGTGTAGGGTTGACTCCCTACTCTCCAGCTATCTTCATCCGAACTTGTTTATTACATAATGCAATAAGCCTGTAAATTCTAGCAATTCTATTGGATTCGTCAAGATTCAAAAAATAAAAAATCCGCTCTAACTTGAGGCTAGAGCGGATTCAATCATTTTATCTGATTAAGGATTATTCTCCATAATACGCTTTGGTCATAATTTCTTCCATATCGCTGACTAGTGCTAAGCGTGGATTAGCTGGTGTGCATTGATCTTCGAAAGCGTGAAGAGCTAATTCTCTGCGAGCTTCTAAGAACGCTTTTTCATCAACGCCTTGCTCTTTTAATGCCATTTTTACACCGCAGCGCACAGATAAATCATGTACTGCTTTTGCAAAAGATTCTACACCTTCTGCAGGTGTTGAAGCAGGTAAGCCGAGCATTTTAGCTATATCTTGATAGCGAACATCTGCCACGTAGCTAGTATACTTCGGCCATGTCGCAACTTTGGTTGGGCGAGTACCGTTATAGCGAATAACATGCGGTAGTAAAATCGCATTCGTACGGCCATGCACAGTGTGGAATTTACCTCCGATTTTATGTGCCATTGAGTGACAAATACCTAAGAAAGCATTGGCAAACGCCATCCCAGCCATGGTTGAAGCATTGTGCATTTTTTCACGCGCAACTTCATCAAACTCTTTCACTGATTTTTCAAGGTTTTCAAAGACTAATTTGATTGCTTGGAGCGCTAAACCATCGGTGTAGTCATTCGCCAAAATAGACACATAAGCTTCAGTTGCGTGAGTTAATACGTCTAAGCCGGTATCTGCAGCAACATGGGCAGGCACAGACATCACTAAAGCAGGATCGACAATCGCTACTGTTGGTGTGAGAGAGTAGTCCGCTAGCGGATATTTAATATCACCATCGGTAATTACCGCAAATGGAGTTACTTCAGAACCTGTACCAGAGGTGGTTGGAATACCTACAAATTTTGCTTTGCGGCCTAATTGTGGGAATTTAAAGGCGCGTTTACGGATATCCATAAATTTTTGCACTAAGTCACGGAAATCCACCTCCGGTTGTTCGTAGAATAACCACATGATTTTTGCAGCATCCATTGGTGAACCACCACCTAATGCGATAATGGTATCTGGTTGGAAGCTACGCATTAATTCCGTACCACGTTTTACCGTTTCTAAACTTGGGTTTGGTTCTACGTCAGCAAATAATTGGTAGGTGACTTTATTACGACGTTGGCGTAATTGTTCAGTAATACGATCCACGAAGCCTAAATCAACCATTGAACGGTCAGTTACGATCATGACTTTTTCTGCACCCACCATTGATTTTAAGTATTGAATTGAATCACGTTCAAAGTAAATTTTTGATGGCACTTTAAACCACTGCATATTATTTCTCCGTCTGCCCACACGTTTGATGTTTAATAAGTTAAATGCACTGACGTTGTTACTCACAGAATTTTTTCCGTAAGAGCCACAACCTAATGTGAGAGATGGCAGGAATGAGTTATAAACATCACCAATACCACCAAAAGTCGATGGAGAATTCCAAATAACACGAATCGCTTTTACGCGCTCACCAAACTCTTTAGCTAGTGCGCTATTTTGAGTATGAATCGCAGCAGAGTGACCTAAACCATGGAAATTAACCATCGCCTCAGCAAGGCTTAAGCCATGCTCGGTAGAATCCGATTTAAGTAGAGCGAGCACTGGTGAAAGTTTTTCGCGGGTAAGAGGCTCAATTTCACCGACTTCTTTACATTCGGCTAAGAGAATATTGGTTTTTTCGGGTACAGAAAAGCCCGCTTGTTCCGCAATCCAAGCTGCCGGTTTGCCTACCACGGCAGCATTTAATTTTGCACCAGAACAACTTGCTTTATCTGCTTTATCTACCCCAAAGATATATTTTTCAAGTAAGGCTTTTTCTTTCTTATTAACGAGGTAAACGCCATAAGATTGCATCTCTTTAACAAATTCATCGTAGATCTCTCTATCCACGATTGCTGCTTGTTCTGAGGCACAAATCATGCCGTTATCGAAAGATTTTGACATAACAATGTCATATACAGCTTGTTTGACTTTAGCTGTTTTTTCAACATAAGCAGGCACATTACCAGCCCCAACACCTAATGCAGGTTTACCACAAGAATAAGCCGCTTCTACCATTGCATTACCACCCGTTGCCAGAATAGTTGCGATGCCTTTGTGCTTCATAAGGAGTGAGGTGCCATCCATTGATGGGGTTTTGATCCACTGAATACAATCTTTCGGGGCACCAGCGGCTACCGCTGCATCATAAACGATTTGTGCAGCATGAGCTGAGCATTGTTGAGCAGATGGGTGGAAAGCAAATACGATAGGATTACGGGTTTTGAGGGCAATTAATGCTTTGAAGATCGTTGTTGAGGTTGGATTGGTGGTTGGAGTGATACCACAGACAACGCCCACAGGATCGGCAATTTCAGTGATACCTGTGACATCATCCTCACTAATAATGCCTGCAGTTTTTAGGTGACGCATATTGTTTACCACATATTCACAGGCAAATAGGTTCTTGGTGGCTTTATCTTCAAACACACCTCGTCCTGTTTCTTCAACAGCATGCATAGCTAAGATACCGTGTTTATCAAGAGCTGCAACAGATGCTTTTGCGACAATATAGTCTACTTGCTCTTGATCAAGATGGCGGAATGCATCTAGTGCAATTAGCCCTCTTTCAACAAGTTCATTGACTTCAGTTTGTGCGTCGTATGGTTGTGCAGATTTTGCATTGTTAGCCATAGTTTAGTCCTCTAAATGTTTAAATTTTGAATTTTTTTAACTAATTAAATTATTATCTATTTTGGTGTGAATGACTTCAAAATTTACATAGGAAAAATTGATCTCGTGATCTATGTCAATTTCTCAAAAATTATTATCATTTATTTGATTTTTATGAAACTTTCCCTTAACAAAAGAGAAATGTTCGCAACATAAATTGTTTATTAAATAAATTAATTTATCCTCCCTCTTTTTGTGACAGATATTTTGTCAAAATGCGCAAATGGTGGTAGGATAAAGAATATTTTTCTTCTCTTAATTAAAGTAGAACGGATGAAAGAAACCTTACGAATTGCAACTCGTCAAAGTCCGCTTGCATTATGGCAGGCTAATTTTGTTAAAGACGCTTTGGAACAGCGTTTTCCACATCTCTCTGTTGAATTAGTTACCATGGTAACTAAGGGCGATATTATCCTTGATACCCCTCTTGCCAAAATCGGAGGAAAAGGTCTTTTTGTTAAAGAATTAGAATTGGCTCTTTTAGAAAATCGAGCTGATCTTGCAGTGCACTCGATGAAAGATGTACCAATGAGCTTCCCTGAAGGGTTAGGTTTGGCGGTTATTTGTGAACGTGAAGATCCTCGAGATGCTTTTGTTTCGAATACTTATGCAAATTTAGATGCTCTTCCTGTTGGTGCTGTTGTTGGCACATCAAGTTTACGTCGTCAGTGTCAGTTAATCGCTAAATACCCTCACCTTGAAATTAAATCTTTACGAGGTAATGTTGGTACTCGTTTATCTAAACTGGATAATGGCGAATATGATGCGATTATTTTAGCTTCGGCAGGTTTGATCCGTTTAGGCTTAAAGGAACGAATTCGTGACTTTATTTCAGTTGAACAATCATTACCTGCGGCTGGACAAGGGGCGGTGGGAATCGAAACTCGCGTTAATGATGAACGAGTGTTAAATTATATTTCTGCATTAAGTCATCCAGAAACAACCGCTTGCGTTTTAGCTGAACGCGCAATGAATACTCGCTTGCAAGGTGGATGTCAAGTTCCAATTGGTGGATTTGCAATCCTTAATGGCGATGAAATTCAGCTCAATGCCTTAGTAGGGGCTTTGGATGGATCAGAGGTTATTCGAGCTAGCGGTTCGGCTAAAATTGAAGATGCGGAACAACTCGGTGTGCGCATTGCTGAGCAGTTATTGGCGGATGGCGCAGATAAAATTTTGCAACAAATTTATCAAGATTAGTATGAATGTATTAGTGACTCGTCCTGATAATCGTGGGCAACAATTAGTTGATTTGCTTGTTGAGCAAGGTATTTTTGCAATTAATCAGCCATTGTTCACGATAGAGGCAGGAAGTGAATTAACTCAGTTACCGTCAATTTTATCTCGTTTAAATAAAGGAGACTGTGTCTTTGCTGTATCCAAAAATGCAGTAGATTTTGCAGCAGAAACATTGAAACAAACAGGGTATGTTTGGCGCTCAGATCTACAATATTTTGCGGTAGGACAAGGAACAGCGAATTATTTTTCTGCTCAAATAGAACAAGCAGTACGTTATCCAATACAATCCGAAAACAGTGAGGGATTGTTAGCACTGCCTGAGATGCAGGAACTTTCAGGAAAAAATGTTTTAATTTTACGTGCGAATACTGGGCGTGAGTATTTTGGTGAACAAGCTCAATTACGAGGTGCGACAGTTCAGTCTATTGAATGTTATAAACGAATTGCCATTCAGGGCGAACTTAATGAAAAAATAAGCCTTGCAAAGCGTTCTGGTATTGATTCTATTGTGATCACAAGTGGTGAAATTTTAAAAGCCTTGGTGGATAATACCGATGAGAATGATAGAACGTGGTTATTTGAGTGCGATTTATTCGTTGTGGGGCAACGCATTGCTCGCCTAGCGACAAGGTTAGGTTGGAGTAAACAACAAATTTGGGTTTCTGACAAAGCAGATAACAATAGTTTATTTGAAGTTCTTTTAAAGAAACGTGGGGAATCTTAAAATTAAAATAGGTGAAAACTATGTCAAAACAGAATAAAAAACAAAAATCTGAAGAGCTTGCAGAAAAAGCTATTGATACAGTGGAGTCTGTAGAGACTGAAGCTCAAGCTATTGTAGAAGAAGTGACTGAATCTCAAGCGGTGGAATCAGAACAAACTTTTGCAAAAGAAGGTGAATCAAAAGAACCTGAACAAGGAGAAAAGAAAGTGGAGACTCAAGTAAAACCTGAGCCGAAAAAATCAGGTGGTACAGCGATAGCCTTGCTTGCACTATTAGTTGCACTTGGTGTTGGTGGTGCTGGTCATTATCTTGCGAATAGTAAATTTAGCGAAGTAGAAAACCAAATTGCAGCGGTTGCGAAAAAAGCAAGTGAAACTCAATCAACACAAGGTAATGTTGAGGTTGTTAATTTTGAGGCAGAAAAAGCTCAGATCGCACAATTGATCTCAGATTATAAGAAATCACAAGATCGTGTAACCGAATTAGAGCGCCAACAACAGATCTATACATCACAAATCAACGATCTTCAGGTCAAAATCCAACAATTAGGTAATGTATCTAAAGCAGAAACGACACTGCAGTTGTCAGACGCTGATTTCTTATTGAATAATGCATTACGTAAATTACGTTTAGAAAACGATGTAGAAACGGCAAAAACATTATTGATTGAGGCTGATGAATTATTGAGTAAAGTTGGTGACGCCAAAATTATGGCTGTGCGTGATGCATTAAAAGCGGACTTAAATAATTTAGCAAGTTTAAATAATGTTGATCAAAATAACTTAATGCAACGTTTGGCGCAGTTAGCTAACCTCATCGATGAAATTCCAATGATGGAAGAAGAGAAAGAGAACACTGGTTTAGCGTCAGGTGAGCTTAGTGAATCTATCGAAGACTGGCAGCAAAATATTGAGAAGAGCGCAGATTCATTCCTAAGCCATTTTATTCGTATAAATAAGAAAAATGTGGCTGAAGAAAAAGCATTTATTGCACCTAATCAAGAGATTTATTTGCGTGAAAATATTCGTTTACGCTTACAAATTGCAATCTTGGCGGTATCTCGTCAGCAAAATGAATTGTACAAACAATCTCTAGAGGCAATTAGTACTTGGACTCGTAGCTATTTTGATGTGCAAAATAAACAAGCTCAACAGTTCTTAAAAGAAGTGGATGATTTAATGGAGCAGTCTATTTATATTGATGCACCAGCACAATTGCAAAGTTTGAATTTATTAAATCAATTGCTAAATAGAAGTCCTATGCCGCTAACTAAAATTGCGATTGATGAAACGAAATCACTTGAGCAATTAAAGGCAGAGCCTGAAGCTGTTCAGCCTCAAGTAGAACAACCAGTATCGGCACAATAAGGAGATTGAATTATGTTTCGCGTTCTCTTTTTAATGCTTTTAGTCTTAGCAGGTTTGATCGGTGCACCATATATTGCAGGACAACAAGGCTATGTTCGTATTGAAACAGCTAATACAGTTGTTGAAATGAGTATTGTCGTACTTGTAGTATTTTTTGCTGTTGCAATGGCTGTTGTATACTTACTTGAATGGGTTGTGACTCGTTTTATTCGCTTAAGCCGTGGTTCATACCAGTGGTTTGGTACACGTAAGCGTAAAAAAGCTCAGCAACAAACCCTTGAAGGTTTAATGAAAATGAGTGAAGGGGATTACTCTAAAGCAGAAAAACTAATTAGTAAAAATGCTAAACACTCCGATGAACCTGTACTTAATTTTATTAAAGCAGCAGAAGCTGCTCAACAGCGAGGTGATGAATTACACGCTAACCAACATCTAATGGAAGCAGCTAAATTGGCTGGTCCAAATAATGTTGCGGTCGAACTTGCACGTACGCGTATTTTATTACAGCAAGGTAAATTACCAGCTGCTCGCAGTGCTGTAGATAGCTTACTTGAGCTTTCTTCAAATAATACTGATGCGTTACGTTTAGCGATTGAAATTTATCAAAAATCTAAAGCATTTAAGGCATTAGATTACGTGTTGGATAAAATTGGTCAGCGTAGTTTCCTTTCAGCAGAGGAATATGAAGCGCTTGAGCACCAAGTTGCTGATGGCTTATTGAATGAGATTCTTAATGAAGAAGGACAAGAAGGCTTATTAAATTGGTGGGAGAATCAACCTGGTAACCGCCGTCGTTCCGTATATGTTCGTGTTGGTTTAATTAAACGCTTAATTGATAGCGATGATCATGAATCAGCGGAAAAATTAGCGTTAGAAACGGTTAAAAAATATGAGGACGAGCAGCTTACAGATTTATTCATTCAATTAACTCGTTTACAAGCTGATCCTGAAAGTAAATTAGTCAAAGTGCTTTATAAACGCTTTGCTAAGGCAAAAGATAACTATAGTGATGATTACGCTCGTGCGTTAGGTTATATTTACACTCGTAATGGCTTGTTTGATAAAGCAAAACCTCATTTCGTGCAATTGCTTGATCACCATGAATGTGTTGTTAATGATCGTATTATGGCGTTATATGTTGCAGAACAAACTTTTGATAAAGAACTCACTGAACGTTTACGTGAAGAGAATCTAAAAGAAGTAAATGTAGAGGTAAAACCAGCGCCTGAAGAATTACTCGCATTACCTGAGTCAATTAAATAAGATTATTCCCTCTCTAAGTGAGAGGGATTTTGTAAAAGAAAAAGCCAACTGTCGATTTTTGAACAGTTGGCTTTTTTGTTTAGATTTAAAGCTAATATTTTTTCTCTAAATTATTTAATGCAACTAAACCTTTATCACAGCTTTTTTGTTGCATATCAGTATCTAATTTGAGAATTTGCTGTTTTGTAGAAGATAGCTTTGCTTTCATTTTATTTATTTGAGTATGCGTACCAGGTTGCTTTTCTGCATTAGCAATAAGTCTATCTGCTTTTTGAAACATTTGTTGGCACTGACTTGGAAATTGGCCTACTGACGATTGTGTCTTTGCAATCGCAAGCGATGATGTTTTCACGTCATTTGCAGAAACTACAGCAACCATGCAACACGGTAATGCTACACATAAGATTTTTTTCAACATTCAATTTTCTCGTAAAGTAATATTGACAAAAGTTGCCAGATCCTAACAGGAAATATTCATTTTGTCACGATCTTATTTGTATAAATAATATTCTTTAAATTTGTTTTAAATCAATAAATTGTTATTTTTTTAAATATAATGTTTTAAAGTTGTAATCATAAATAATTATGTTAATGAAATGTAACTAAT
>MQVI01000068.1 GCA_002002485.1 Pasteurellaceae bacterium 15-036681 | reverse complement strand
GTTTTTTAGTCTAAATCAATATTAATTTATAAATTTGTGAAGTGGTTCACAAAATAGATAATTTTTCAATACCTTTCCTTAAAATTCTTGTAATTACCATATTTATCAATATGTTACATGTTATATTAAAGTGGAGTATTCTTATCTTTTTTTATATAAATTTACTCTATTTAGAATCCCTTATCATCTAATTCATTGATTTTAAAGAGTTTGTTTTGAAATAAGGATTTGTGAACAAGCTATTGACACTAAATAACATTTATCGCTACTATGCACACCGCAAATAGCATTTACTCAAACTTACAGAACTTTTTGAGAAAGTGCTAGAGTATGGAGAATTACTCTTATACCTTAACGAGAGTAGTTTTTGACTAAACTAAAATAAAAATTTAAGGTGAACATTATGAAAAAAACACTAGTAGCATTAGCAGTAACAGCTTTCGCAGCTTCTTCAGCATCAGCTTTCACGGCTTATGATAATGAAGGTACTAAAGTTGATGTGAGCGGTCGTATTACATTAATTACAGATAATGTAAGCACTAAAGTAAAAGGCCAAAAAGCTGACGATAAACATACCAAAGTATGGAATGATGGTTCACGTTTACGTATCGATGCATCACATCAAATTAATGATGATCTAAAAGCGTTTTCAGCATTAGAAATGCGTTTTGATGGTAATGCTGGCACAAACAATTTCGGCAATGCAAGAGCTCACCGTGCATATATTGGTTTAGATAGCGCAACATTAGGTCGTATCTCTTTAGGTCAACAATTACTAATCGGTGATGCAATCGGTCGTATTGGTTTAGATAATGTGTATGGTGTAGGTACGCTATACGGCGATATTTTAACTGAATCGGCTAAGTCAGGTATTGAGTATACTTATAAAGGTGTACCTGGTTTGACATTAGCTGCTAACTATGTGTTTGCAGATGATCGTGAACAGAAAGAAGATGATTTTGATCGTAAATACCGTGATGAAGTAAATCCTGGTAAATTAAAATCTGGTTTTGGCTTTGGTGCGATCTACGAATTTGATGCAGGTCCTGGTAAGGCGTCTGTAGCAGCTGGCTATTCTCGTGAACACTATAAACATGATGTAAAAGAAGTATCTCCAGCATCACATGAAATCGTTGCAAACGCAACAGTTGCAAGTGGCTTCTCAATTAAAGATGTTCCAGCAGTAACAGCAACAGATTTATCATCTTACAAATATAAAGATGGTGTATTTGTGGGTGCTAATTATGCAATTAACGGTTTAAAAGTTGGTATCGATTATGGTTTTGCATCTTTCAAACCATTTGAAGGTAAAGCAGATAAATTAAGCTATTTACGTACAGGTGCTCGTTATGACGTAACTGATGCTGTTGGTGTATATGGTAACTATAGCTATCAAACTTTCAAAGCGGAAGAATCTAAAGATACGGTACACCGCTTCATGTTAGGTACAGACTACAAACTCCATAAAAATGTGAAAACATTCTTAGAAGCACGTTTCGACCGTGTGAAACCAGATTCAAGTGATAAATACACAGACCGTTATGTAGGTGTTGGTGCTCAAGTATTCTGGTAATAATTCCAGTAGCATAAATTGCTAAATAGGAGCTAGTCATTTCGGTGACTAGCTTTTTTGTTATATAGAATTCCTATTTGTTCTTGAATTTTATCAATAAGCTTTATATCCTTATCACGTCAATATAATTTAAGGAGAAATATATGCTTATTGTCAATCTTGCTGTATTTGCAGCAGTTCTATTTATTCTCGCCAAAATTTACCAAAACACTCAAAAATTAGGTAGCACAGTCCTAATTGGTCTATTTCTGGGTTTAGTAAGCGGAGCGTTATTACAGAATTTTTACGATAAATCTGTTATTGATAACACATTAGACTGGATTAATTTAGTCGGTAGTGGCTATGTGCGCTTATTACAAATGATCGTAATGCCTTTAGTGTTTATCTCGATTCTTTCCGCTATTACTCGCTTAAACCAAGCTAGTGCTTTAGGGAAAATTAGCTTTAGCGTCTTATCCGTATTACTCATTACCACTGCAATTGCTGCAGCAATTGGTATTGCTATGGTTTATCTCTTTGATTTATCTGCGGAAGGCTTAGTGGCTGGTGAGCGAGAATTAGCAGCACAAGCTCGAGTTGATGGGCGAGTCGAGCAGGTGAGTAATTTAAGTGTACCTGCAATGTTGCTTTCATTTATTCCTCGTAATCCATTTGCAGAATTAACTGGTGCAAACCCAACTTCAATTATCAGCACTGTAATTTTCTCTGCATTTTTAGGCTTAGCAGCATTAAGTTTGGGCAAGGAAGATAAGGCGTTAGGCGAACGAATTACTCAGGGTGTAGACACGCTAAATAAATTGATTATGCGTTTAGTCCGTTTTGTCATCCGTCTTACGCCCTATGGTGTATTTGCATTGATGATCAAAATGGCTGCAACTTCAAAGTGGGAAGATATTGTGAGTTTAGGTAGCTTTATTGTGGCATCTTATCTTGCAATTTTATTAATGTTTATTGTGCATGGTGTATTGCTCGCTTTTGCTAAAGTTAACCCAATTGATTACTATAAAAAAGTGATGCCAACACTAAGCTTTGCCTTTAGTTCTCGTTCAAGTGCAGCAACTTTACCGCTAAACATTGAAACCCAAACAGAAAAGCTAGGTAACAACAGTGTAATTGCGAATTTTGCAGCGACATTTGGGGCAACAATTGGACAAAATGGTTGTGCAGGAATCTATCCTGCAATGCTTGCAGTAATGGTTGCACCAACAGTTGGTATTGATCCGTTTAGTGTACAATATATTGCGACATTGATTTTAGTGGTGGCAATCTCATCATTTGGTATTGCAGGCGTGGGTGGCGGAGCAACTTTTGCGGCTATCGTAGTACTTTCTAGCCTAAATTTACCGCTTGCGTTAGTGGGACTATTAATTTCAATTGAGCCGTTAATTGATATGGGGCGAACAGCGCTTAATGTGAATGGGGCAATGGTTGCTGGCACAATCAGCGATAGATTATTAAAAAATAAAGTTGATTAATGAGGTGATTTTAATCATGTTGGATGAGAGGAGATACTCATCATATAACTAATTTAAGGTGGGCTTTCCAGCCCACCTTACGAACAACTACTTAATTAACAATAGCTTGCTTGCTTCAGCCATCATATCTGCGACTTTTGGTTGTTCAGAAAGCTGAGTTTCTGTCATTTGCTCAATTTTCCAAATATCACGAGCGTAGTCTAATACCGAGCGATCCGATGAGAAGTAGCCCATATTGGCGATATTGATAATCGCAGAACGAGTCCAAGCTTTCTTATCAGCAAATGCCGCAGCTACTTTCTCTTGAGTTTCTACATAGCTACGGAAATCCGCACAAGCTTGATAGAAGTCACCTGAGTTCAGAATTAAATCTTGGTAACGGTATGGATCATCTGGCGAGAATTTCCCTCCTAAAATTTGCGAAATTGCTTCGTTTAATTCAGCATCTCTATCAAAATAGTGATATGGCGAATAGCCATTACGACGTAATTCTTCCACTTGTTCTACAGTATTACCGAAGATAAAGATATTATCATTACCAACACGATCTAAGATCTCCACGTTTGCACCGTCTAAAGTACCAATTGTTAATGCTCCATTTAATGCAAACTTCATATTTGATGTTCCAGATGCCTCTGTACCGGCTAATGATATTTGTTCTGATACATCTGCAGCTGGGATAATCATCTGTGCAAGGCTTACGCTGTAATTTGGAATAAAGACTACTTTGATTAAATCTTTGATACGAGCGTCGTTATTAATGACTGCTGCAACATCATTGATTAAACGAATGACTTTTTTCGCTGCATAGTACGCACTTGCAGCTTTACCTGCGAAGATAAACACACGAGGCTGCCAATCTGCATTTGGATTTTTCAAGATACGGTTGTACAGAGCAATGATGTGTAATACATTTAATTGCTGGCGTTTATATTTGTGAATACGTTTGATTTGAACGTCAAAGATCGCTTCTGGATTGAGTTTGATATCTTGTGTTTTTTCAACGTAGTCTGCAAGTTTACGCTTGTTTTCAATTTTAACTGCGGCAATTTCTGCTTGTACATCAACATCATCTGCAAATGCGTTTAATTTATCTAACTCTGTTAATTCAGTACGCCAGTTTTTACCGATGTATTTATCTAAAATAGCCGTTAAACCTGGATTCGCAATTTGAATCCAACGACGAGGGGTTACGCCGTTTGTTACATTAGTAAAGCGATCTGGGTAGATCTTCGCAAAATCAGCAAAGATAGATTCAACCATTAAATCTGAGTGAATTTTTGCTACGCCGTTTACTTTACCCGATGCAATTACAGCTAACCATGCCATACGCACACGACGCTCACCTCTTTCATCAATAATTGAGACACGTTGGATTAATGCTTCATCACCAGGGAATCTATTACGAACGCCTTGTAAAAACCATTCATTAATTTCAAAGATAATTTGAAGATGGCGTGGTAGAACTCGTGCAATCATTTCTACAGGCCAAGTTTCTAGCGCTTCACTCATTAATGTGTGGTTAGTATAGAAGAATGTTTTGCGAGTTGTATTCCATGCTTGTTCCCAGCTATAGCCTTTTTCATCAATCAAGATTCGCATTAGTTCAGGAATCGCTAGAGTAGGGTGAGTATCGTTTAAGTGGATTGCGACTTTTTCCGCAAGATTCAAGCAAGAACCTGACTCCACTTCGTGACGACGGATAATATCTTGTACCGACGCAGAGCAAAGGAAATATTCTTGGCGTAAGCGTAATTCGCGGCCATTGTAAGTTGAATCATCAGGGTAAAGAACACGTGAAACGTTTTCAGAGGTATTTTGTTGCATCATTGCTGCAAAATAATCACCACGGTTGAAGTCTGCTAAGCCGAAAACCTTATTACCAGCATGAGCAGACCATAAACGTAGGCTGTTTGTTGCTGTCGTTTCAAAACCTGGGATTAATTGATCGTGTGCCTGAGCAAGAATTTCTTCATCGGGTTGCCAGATTATTTTTTTCCCTTCTTGCCAAGTACGGCCACCAAAGCGAACTGGAAATTTTTTACTTGCTCGAACATAAGGCCATACAAATTCGTTATCTAACCAGTAATCTGGGTGCTCAACTTGTTCGCCATTTTTGATCTCTTGGCGGAACATGCCATATTCATAACGGATACCGTAACCGATAGCTGGGATCTTCATTGCCGCCAAGCTATCCATATAGCAAGCAGCCAAACGGCCTAAGCCGCCATTGCCTAACCCTGGATCGCCTTCTTCATTGATAATGTCTTCAAGATTTTGACCTAATTCATCAAATGCCGCACGAATTAACTCATAAACGCCTTCTGCAATCATTGCATTACTAAAAGTGCGTCCCATCAAGAATTCCATTGAGAGATAATACACTCGGCGATTTGTATTTGCCGCTTGGCTACGACGTGTTTGTAACCAAGATTCTGTTGAAAGATCACGAACGACACGTAATGCAGCATTTAACCAATTACGTTTACTTGCTTCACGAGGTTCCACTCCTAATGCAAAGACAAGCTTATGCAAAATTGCATTTTTAACATTTTGAATGTTTTCAGCACTGATATGTGAATTTGGCTGTAAATTGCCCATTAAATACTCCTAATTTGAAATAAGCGATTATGGATGACATAAAAAATGACCGCATTCTACAATAAATAATCGATAAAGTGATTGAAATTTATGTGATTCTATTAAAATAAATAGATAAAATTTCCGCAAGCAATCGATTGCAATGGATAAAGAATAGTTAAATTTGAAAGATAGTTTACTTTATCTTTAATTTCCATTAAAATTCGCACTCCAATTTTATTGGACAAATCTTTAGGAATAGCTGGGTCGCCTGCTATTTTTGTATTAACGGAATCATATTGATTCCATTTTTTATGAGAAACAAACAATGTCATTCAAATTTGAAGCTGAAGTTCGTACAGCGCAAGGTAAGGGTGCGAGCCGCCGCCTGCGTCACAATGATCAAGTTCCTGCAATCATCTACGGTGGTAACGCTGAGCCAGTAGCAGTAATTTTAGATCACAACAAAGTAAACAACGCACAAGTTCACGATGCGTTCTACAACGAAGTATTAACTATCGTTGTTGCGGGTAAAGAAGAGCAAGTTAAAGTACAAGCAATTCAACGTCACCCAACTAAACCAAAACTAGTTCACCTAGATTTCAAACGCGTTTAGTCTTTGATATAAAGATGGAAGCCCCTTGATTGATAAAATCAAGGGGCTTTTCTGTTATGAGCAAACATAGTTTTCTTACGAAATCCCATACGTAACCGCCTGTAGAAATATAGTCTGTTGATTTATTGGGGGATTGGTATAGAATGAAGTTAAGTTTTAGAGGAGAGACTCAATGTTTTCACTTAACTTTGCCAATATGGCGATTAGTTCAGCCATAGCACTAGTACCACATTCGTTTTCAGAACAAGTTTATGATGATATTCAATCTAGCTTAAAGCCTAAGGTTGTAGCAATACCTAAAGACTTAAAAGAAGCGCTTGTTGTTTCTGATACGCTTATTGGTGCATTTTACAAAATGGCATCACAGGATCATTCAATAGTAGATATTGCAGAGAAAACTGATTTGGCAATTTTATTTCAGCAGTCAAAAAATTTGCTTACTAAACTTAATGCACGCATAACACTTGAGACAGACAAAAAATTATTAGCAAGTTTTGAACAAACACTCACGAATACCGAGCAGTTAATAAAGGCGATTGAATATAAGAAAGAAGCTGATCGTGTTCTTCTATCCAGAGCAAATAGTACTATAACTGCAACGTTTACTCATGATTCCGCAGAAGAAGATTTGCGTAAATTCATTTTCGGGTAATTAATATGAGGGTGAATTTTTCTGAAGCTTTTAAATTTGGTTCGGCAAATAATACTAAATTTGTTGATATGCCTTTTCTTTCGAAAGAACAGCGGCAGCTGTTATTTTCTTTTGCTAAAGATGTCATGCAAGATAAAGCGCTAATGGGGAAAAATAAACCGTCATGGTTAAATGATAATCTAGATGAGATTATTGGAACAGAAGATTATAAGGAAAACAACTATTGGCATTATCATTGTGGTGAATTTAATCCTAACAGCAAAATTCGCAGTTTAACTTATCAACTTAAACTTAATTTAGACGGATTAACATCAAGAGCAGTTATTCATTATCAAAAAGTGAGTGAATATGAAATCACAATAGTTGCATTTTCACCTGAACACGTACCTTTTCCAAGGGTAGATGATCCTGATAATCCATTATTTGAATAATTTAGATATCAAACAAAAAACAATCTTTCGCAGCTTTACGAGATGAAGCTGATTTATCAAATGATGGAATACGAGGATAAAGCTGAGTATCTCTAGTCTTTGATGTAAAGATGGAAGCCCCTTGATTGATAAAATCAAGGGGCTTTTTTGTGATTTACTTCTCATTTTTTCCCATTCCCTCTTGTTATTCTTTCCATAAATCTTTACTCTATGGAGCATATTTTGCATAAATTATTTTTTGTTGGAGTAAAAAGCCAACTTGCCCAATTTGTTAGGAGGTTTCTATGTTATTAGGTGATTTATCGCGTGAGGATTACGCAAAGTCTCTTCCACCAGTATTTGCTCGCCTTTGTGGAAAATTAAAAGAGTTGGATTTAGCGGCTTTATCTTTAGGATGGCAAGATCTTGAAGAGGGTATTCGAATGAATGTGATGGAATTTGAAACATCGCCAGTAGAAGGTAAAAAAGCAGAATTACATCGTAAATTTATTGATATTCAGCTACTTATCTCTGGTGAAGAAATGATTGAGTATAGTTTAAGTCAACCAAATTTAGGGCTTTATGATGAATATCGTAATGATGATGACTATCAACTTACCCCATTACTTGAAAATAAAAACCAACTGGTTCTTAAACCAAACATGTTTGCGATTTTCCTTCCTTATGAACCTCATACGCCAGGCAATTCAGTCACAGAAAATAAACAACTTAAAAAATTGGTGGTAAAAGTCCCAGTAGAGTTACTTGAATAGGAGGCTTAATATGTCAGCCCGTGGAAAAATATTAGATACGATAGGGGCATTGCAAAATAGTTTAACCAAAACTGAAAAGAAGATCGCTCATGCTATCTTGGCACAGCCTGATTTACTGAATCAATGCTCATTATCTGAGGTTGCACATCAACTTGATGTGGGTGAGGCAACGTTTATCCGCTTTTGCCGTACGCTTGGCTTTAAAGGGTATACTGATTTTAAATTAGATTTGGCAATCGAGTTAGCTACTCAAGAACGCGAGGGCAGTGCATTATTAGATACGGATGTATCTGAGACAGATACGCCTAAAGAGATTGCACAAAAACTACAATCTACTTTAAATAATGTGATCGCTGAAACGGTTAATTTGCTAGATTACGCTGAATTAGAAAAAGTTGTCGAGCAGCTACGTAAATCAAATCGTATTTTCTTATTTGGTGTTGGTTCCTCAGGGGTAACTGCTGAAGATGCAAAACATAAGCTGATGCGTATAGGCCTACAAGCGGATGCTGTTACCAATAATCATTTTATGTATATGCAAGCTGCTCTATTGCATGAAGGGGATGTTGTGATTGGTATTAGCCATTCTGGTTATTCCGAAGAAACGACAAGAGCTTTGCGTATTGCTAGAGATAATCATGCAATTACTGTGGCAATTACCCATAATTTGCGTTCTCCTATTACTGAAGTTTCTGATTATGTATTGATAAATGGTAATCGCCAAGGGCATATGCAAGGAGATTCAATCGGAACAAAAATGACACAACTGTTTGTTCTTGATTTAATTTATGCCCTATTAGTTAAGGCGGAGCCAGAAAAAGCAATTCAGCAGAAACAAAAAACACTCAATGTGATAATCGAACAACGGCTTAAATAATTAATAAGCGGTAGTATTTTGTAAAATTTTTGCAAATAATACCGCTTGTATCTCTCATAATTTGTTTACTAAAGGAAAAATCAATGAAAAATTTAAAAGGTATCTTCAGTGCATTATTAGTATCTTTCAATGCTGATGGCACTATTAATGAAAAAGGTTTACGCCAAATCATTCGTCACAACATTGATAAAATGAAAGTGGATGGTTTGTATGTTGGTGGCTCAACGGGTGAAAACTTTATGCTTTCAACGGAAGAGAAAAAAGAAATCTTCCGTATTGCAAAAGATGAAGCGAAAGATCAAATTGCGCTAATTGCTCAAGTCGGTAGTGTAAACTTAAAAGAAGCTGTCGAGCTTGGTAAATATGCCACAGAATTAGGCTACGATAGTTTATCTGCAGTAACGCCTTTCTACTACAAATTTAGCTTTCCAGAAATCAAAAACTTCTACGAAACCATCATTCGTGAAACTGGCAACAATATGATCGTGTACTCAATCCCATTCTTAACAGGGGTAAATATCGGTGTAAGCCAATTTGCAGAGTTATTTGAAAATGAAAAAATCATTGGTGTGAAATTTACAGCAGGTGATTTCTATCTATTAGAACGTTTACGTAAAGCATTCCCTAACCACTTAATCTATGCAGGTTTCGATGAAATGATGTTACCAGCAACGGTTTTAGGTGTGGATGGGGCAATTGGTAGTACCTTTAACGTAAACGGTATTCGCGCACGTCAAATCTTTGAATTAGCACGTGAAGGCAAAATTAAAGAAGCATTTGCAATTCAAAATGTAACTAACGATTTAATCGAAGGTATTTTAGGTAATGGCTTATACCAAACAATTAAAGGGTTACTAGAAGAAGAAGGTGTGGAGGCTGGCTACTGTCGTGAACCAATGACTAAAGAGCTTAATGCGGCTCAAAAAGCAGTGGTGAAAGAGTTAAAAGCGAAATATCTTTCTTAATTCCAGAGAAAAATAGTTTTTAATAGATGGCACGAGTTAACGTGCCATTTTTTATGTTTGTAGCATTTATTCATAACAGTGTCACGCTTTGAGTGGCTTTTTGTGTTTAAATCCGTATAAAATTTATGGATAATGATGAGAACTTGAAATGATCTTGATAAATATCAAAGTAAATAGATAAATTTATTCTTACAATTCACTTTAATTTAATTAAAAACTATTCTCATTTAAATTTAGAGGCTGTTATGTCTATAATCCCACTTTCTTAATTGGA
>MQVI01000067.1 GCA_002002485.1 Pasteurellaceae bacterium 15-036681 | reverse complement strand
CAGTAGAACCATCATCAACAATAACTATCTCATTTGGTAAAATAGTTTGCTCAAATATAGAATCTAATTGTTGACAAAGAAATTCTTCTCCATTATATGTAGCCATAACCACAGAGACTTTATAATCGTTAGTTTTCAAATTGTGATTTTTCATTGTATTTTTTTTCAAAAATAGTAGTTAAGCGTTCTTTTAAAGAATCGAAATTTTTTACATCATTTCCATCATTCAAACAAATAGTTTTATATTTACTTTGCAAAATAACTGTTTCAATTTCTTCAATATCATCAGATATGCTGTAATGTTGCCCAAAGTTAATATCTCTAGGGATGAAGTGGCCTTCACATAGTTGCCAATAGCGTACCAGCCAATGAGTTATATCATCCTTTTGCCTAAATCTATGCTTACAAGTATTCTCAATACTTTCTTTTTCGTTTTCCCAAGCTTTAATAAAATAATTTTTATCATAAGATATAGGAATGTGATTATCATAAAATCCTAAAATGGGTCTCCAAGGTAAAACACATATATTTTTTAGCAGATGCCGACCATATTTTAAGTTAAAAAATTTAGGTAAATTCTTATAGAGAACCTCTCTCTGATTAAAATATTTATTTATGATCTCTATATTATTTAACACCATAGACGCAATCCCCCCGAAATTAGGAACAATGGGACTAAATATTCCTGAATCTCTAGGAATCCCATTAATAAAAAAGTCGTTTGGTGTTACATCATCATTAATAAACATATCATCATTAAAATTAACAAAGTTTTGAGATAGTTCTTTAATATTATGATAATTCCATTCTATAGGATTTGCGCTGAATGTCGGTAAGAAATCAGAATTTATATAGTCATTGTGTTTAATAATTTTTAGTTTTGGATGTTTAATATTTATCCATTTAGGAATATGCCCCTCTGTGACAAAAAATATTTGATTTACCCATGAAGCATGTTTTTCGACACTCCTAAACCAATATTTTAGTAACTCCCAATCTCTGTATCTAGCATCTGAATTTAATACTATATTTGCCTGTTTAGCATATACTTCTTTAGATTTTTTCCAAATAGGATCATTGCCATCAACCCAAGTAATGACAAAATCAATTTTATTTTTTGTTTCTAGCATATATAGATTCTCTAAATTTACTGTATTGACAAAATATCCACTATTTTTTTACTAGCAGTACCATCACCATATGGATTACTAGCTTTACTCATCTTATTATATTCATGAGAATTTTTTAATAAGAGAGAGAAATTGTTATAGATACTATCCTCTTCAGTTCCTACTAGTTTTAAAGTACCAGCTTTAATTCCTTCAGGTCTTTCTGTAGTGTCTCTCATTACCAAAACTGGTTTTCCTAGTGAAGGGGCTTCTTCTTGTATTCCGCCTGAGTCAGTTAGAATTAAAAAGCTCTTATTTAAGAAATTATGAAAATCAACTACTTCTAAAGGCTCAATAATCTTTATACGGCTATTATCTCCGAAGATCTTATTTGCAACCTCTCGAACTCTAGGATTTTTATGAATAGGATATATAGCTTTTACATCCTCATTTTCATCAAGAACCCTTTTAATTGCTCTAAACATATTTTCCATTGGACTGCCTAGATTTTCACGTCTATGAGCTGTAATCATTATTAGCTTTGAATTACCGACCCAATCTAAAATAGGATGAGAATAACTATCTTTAATAGTTGTTTGTAAGGCATCAATAGCCGTATTGCCTGTTACAAAAATAGTAGATTCCTTTTTGCCTTCACCAATCAAATTCTGTCTAGATATTTCTGTTGGCGCAAAATTATAATCTGCAACAATAGAGACTGCTTGTCTATTAAACTCTTCTGGGAAAGGACTATGAAGATTATATGTCCGTAATCCTGCTTCAACATGCCCTACTTTTATTCCTAAATAAAATGCAGCTAGTGATGCAGCAAAGGTAGTCGTCGTATCCCCATGAACTAGTATTACATCAGGTTTTTCTATCTCTAAAACAACTTTTAATTTCTCTAGAATTGAAATTGTTATACTAAAAAGTGTCTGTTCTTTTTGCATTATAGATAGATCATAATCAGGCTCAATTTCAAATGTATTTAAAACCTGTTCTAACATTTCTTTATGTTGTCCCGTAACACATACTTTTGTAAGTACTTTACCTTGCTTTTTTAATTCTTTAACCAAGGGGCACATTTTGATTGCTTCAGGACGAGTTCCAAAGATAACCATTATTTTTTTCATATTATATTCCTAATATGTTTTTATATGCTTCTAATGTTTTTTCAGCTGCTTTTTTCCAAGTATATTCTTTCAGGATTTTATCTTGTAAGTAAGAGTCCTTATCTTTTTTATAGGCGTTATCCACAGCTTCTCTAATACTTTTAATATCGTCAGGCATACAGTAGCAAGCATAGTCTTCAAAATACTCTGTTGTTGTTCCTATACTACTAATTGCTAAATTACATCCCATAATAGCCGCTTCTAAATTAACCAATCCTGGAGTATCTAACCAACTTGGTAAGGCATTTACTTTGCAAACCTTGAACAATTGATAAAGCTCATCATTATCTATTTTTTCAATGTATGTAAAATTAGGGTTTTTATCTAAATATTTCTTTATTTCATCAAAATAAGAGTGGAAATTATCTGATACTTGTCCTACCAAGACTAATTTATAATTAGAACCATCTAAAGCTTTTACTAAAGAAAGTTGATTTTTTCTTGTTTCAATTCTCCCTACACAAATTATAGCATCCTTAAATTGTTCAAATTTAGATATATTATTTTCAGACAGTGTTTTTATTGCAATATCCGCATCAATCGCATTCGGTATAACAGTGAAATTTGAATAGCTTGTTCCAAATACTTCATTTAGTTTTTGCATTTCTAGATACGCATTAGGCAAAAACATATCTACATTAGCAATAACTTTTTTTTGCATATTTGAGTAGCCTATAGTAAAGATGCTCTTTAAGGCTTTATTCCACTCTTTTCTATTCTTTAGAAGTCTTACCAATGCCTTTAATCGCTCTATATTATCAATTGATAACAAGCCAGATAGTAAACGTCTAATACCTTTTTGCCCTTTCTTCTCAAACTCTTCCATGGGCCAAAAGATCGTAGATAACACAATCTTTTTATTTTGCTTTAGAGCATTATTTAATTGAATATATGTTTCATGTACACGAGTTATATTAGTTAAATGCACTAAATCATAATCTTTCAAATCTGGCTCTAGTTCAAGACTTACATCAACAGATATTCCTAATTCTTCTAGGTACTTTTTGGTTTTTAAGATTTGAACTGTATCACCGCCAGGCATACTAAAAAAATTTGTTCTGCTTTGTATTAGAACTTTCATATTATTTTCTCTTATAATGTAAATAGATTCTCATATTCAGATACAATAAAATCCCAAGAATATAAGGTTGAAACTCTCTTTGTTGATTTGCTATCTAGAACAACAATAACTTCATTAGTTAAAGTTTCAGTATCATCAATTACTTGATGTAAATTTCCTTTTTCCCAATAAATTGCAGAATCCTCAGCCACTTCACGGTTAAAGCCAACATTAAGCAATAAATTTAATTTTGTTGAAGAGAGTGCTTCTAATAAAGACGGATTAGTCCCCCCGACCTCATGCCCATGAAAATAGGCAAAAGCATTTTCTCGAATATATTTTAATAAATTTTGGTCGTAAACTGTCCCAACAAACTTTATCCTAGGATCTTGATCAAATTGAGTTTCTACTTTTAATCTATCAAAAAATTTATTCTTTTCTACATTTGTAATTAAAACAAAGTCCTTTTTACTCTTAGATTTTATAAATTCTTTAAGCATTGTTTCATAATTGTTTTCTGGTACGAATCTGCCAACTACAAGATAGTAATTTCCTATGGTCACTTTTTTTTCTTTAAACCAATTTTTAACTACCTCATCATTTTCTGATAATGATGATTTACTTAGATCTGTCCCATAAGCAATATAAATTGTTTGTGGTGTATATGCTTTGTATTCTTTATGAATATATGTTTCAATATTTTTACTATCACACACCAATAAATCTGCATGCTTTACCATTAGAGATTCTGAAAATTTCCAATATTTTCTTACAGGTAAACTCCATTTTTCACGAAGCCATTCATGTCCATCCGGATTAACAAGTAAGCGTCCACCAATAGCTTTAATTTTCTTTTTAAAATAACTAATAAAAGGGCCAATCCTACATGCCAAAACATAAAAATCAGGAGATCTATCTTTATTATCAATGGCTAACTTTATTGCTTTATCTAAAGCGACAATATCATAATAAATAGCTTTTGCAGGCCCAATATTAGGCACATCAACATTAAAACAAGTCGCACCATTATATTCAAAAACATCATCTTTAATATTTGATTTTAATGAGTTATCTCGCATGCAAGCTACGTAGTATTTAATATTTTTATTTTTTTGATATTTAGTCAATTTTTCAACAAATGTCTCAAAACCACCATAATTAGCAGGAATACCTTTTGAGCCTACAATATATACACTTTTTTTCATATTATTCCTTAATCACTATGTATTTTTCTTTTCAGAAATCCAAAACTGATGATGGAGATCTAGAAACACTACATAAAACGTATTCTTATCAAATAAAAAGCCATTATGAGGCTCAGGAGAGCAATTATGTAATTCCTCTGGAATAATAAAACCAATTAATCTAACCTCACTATTAAGTCTAAATCTTCCCCATTTTACATCAGCAGGAACATGCTTAGGAAACTCAAAAATAGTTTTATTTTTAGGAGGAAAACTTCCATAAATCTCTAGCGGACTGTTATGTTTTTCCCATCTTCTTATCCAATATTCTAATGGTTCTTTTGTAAACTCTTTTAACTTATTAATGAAATCACATAGATTATCAAAACCTAACTCGACAAAATCTTTTGAGGGATCTTTTGCATCAAAATAAGCAAAGTTAAATTTACATTTAGCCTCTATCCCACTAGTTTCAATAATAGAGGTAGATAACTTTGCTAAGCTATTCTGCTTTCTTTGATTACCAAATCTACTCATAAATTCGGTACCCCACCTAACCGTCCAGACAAATATAGAGGAGATATTGCTTTTCCATCAACTAACATCTCACCTTCTATTTCATCAAGACGATAACAAAAACTTTCTCCATCCTCTTTCTGAACAAGGATAGTTCGATATTTACCCAAATAATCCATAATCTCAGTGTTATGCGCTGTAAATAGGAACTGAGCATTCTTGGTATTGATTTCTTTATTCTCAAATAATTCTAACAAGGTTGGTAAAATTAGTGCATGGAAATTTTTATCAAATTCATCTAATGCTAAAATGCCACCGGCAGACAAAACATCAAAATATTTCCAAAGTTCTGTGTAAAGCCTTAGTGTTCCACTAGACTCATGGTGTTGTACTAATGTTGCAAATTTTTCATTTTCACCGTCTTTATAACCATGAAGAAAAACAGGGAAATACACTATTTTTTCATTATCATACATTTGATGGATCTTAACATCTATGATACCCAAATCATTTTTTATGATAATATCTTTTACAAAAGAGAATAATTCAGGATCTTTTTGATAGAACTGGGAGATTTTTTCAATAGATAAACCATTCTCATTAAACCCTAGAAACCAGACATTAGTTATAATTCTAGAAAAGAAATCAAATGCATTCTGGATATTTATATCTTTATAATGAAGTTCATACTGTTTCAATGTACTAATAACAGATGCATTATTTCTAAATTTGGCTAATTTAAATTCCGGATAATCATTTGAAAATTCAACAATATCCTCTTTGCGATCAAAAATAATTTTTCCTGAGGTCAGCTGTGATAAACGCTCAACCATCACACGTTCTTCTTTTGCACTAATTTCGTATAAATAATCATAATTCGCTTGACGAAATTCTATATAAAAATCTGTTACATCCTCTGAAGCAAAAAAAGGTTTTAGCTTCAGATTTGCTCCTGTATTATCCGAAAATGAATGTATACAAAAATCAGCTAAAAAACTCAGTCCTTTTATTATATGAGTTTTGCCTGAAGCATTTGCACCTTTTATGCCCATTACAGAATATATTTGAGAACTATCATTAGAATCTTTCTCTGATTTTCTGAAGGAAATTGATGCTCCTTCTTTAAAAGAAAAGTAATTTTTAAAACCAAACTCATAAATCATTTTTCATATCTCTACTAATGGCAGCATGACAAAGTGTAATATCAAATGCGGTCACTTATTCTAAATTAGTAATTGTCCCCATATTGCTTTCGAATTTTATATTTGAAGTTATTTCTTAGTAAATAAATGTTTTATCAGCACTACTAAACAACCTAAAATTCCACCAATCACTAAGCCAATTAGTAAAATCAACGCTTTTTTCGGTTTATCTTTATTTACTGGATAATCTGGTGATGCCTGATAACTATAAGCTTGACCTTTAACCTCTTTTAATTCATTTTCCAATACTTGTAGCTGTTGCAATTGAGTTTCGATTGTTTTAATTTGTAGTTGTAAATATTGTTCTCCATACACAGAAGCCATTACTGCAGCATCTGGCATTGAGCCAGTACCTACTTGCTGAGTATTATTTGCTGGAATACCTTGTTGTATTGGAGTAGCCATTAAAGAATTTGATTGGTTATTTAAGGTAAATTCTTTTTGAAGCTTTAATGATTCCTCAAGAACTTGTTTTTCATGAGATAATTGTTCAACTTTTTGTTTCACTAAGAATTGAAATTCTTGTTTATCTAAATCAAATGCTTTTTGATTAATAAAATCAATAAATTGCGTCAATGTTTTCTGAGCAATTTCAGGTTTTTCTGCAGAGAACTTGATGCGGTTCCCAAACATATCAACATTTTTCTTTGGGTCAGGGCGTACAATCGCCGTATATTCAATAGCAAGGCTTGCTAAAACTTTACGCTGGGCATTTTCATCTTTGCCTTCAGTTAAACGCTTATATTCATCGGATTGCTGGAAAAAATCACGGCGTTCATTTTGAGAAAAAGCTAAACGGTCAAAACGTGCATAAATATTTTTTGATACAGTATCAATAGTTAAGCTCGTATTTTTTGTAATTTGAGCAAAACGTAACTGTAAATTGGTATATTTACCTAAATCAGATGACGTTGGCGTGATCACTTCTGCAGTTGAAGTCCATTGTTCTTTTGCTGTAAAAGCATATGTTCCTGCCAAAGCAGTACACACAAAAGAAGACAGGATAATCCATAATTTTTTGTCCCATAATGTTTTGATCAATTCAACAAGATCAATTTCATCTTGCGATTCCATTCTTTCGATATTACTCATAAATAAAACTCCAATTTTGCAAATAATGCTTAAATATCAATCTAAAATACGTTAATTAGTTTGGGGAATAACCTACAAATCATACAACCCTGTAGTATCAAAGCTCAAAGCTGGGAACTTAACTGATGTCACTATATCCCCTTCTACAACTGGCTGAATCCCAATATAACGTCCATTTTCTAGCACAAAAATTTGAATATTTTGCTCTTCAGGGCGAACAATCCAATACTCGCTAACACCTTGTTCTTGATATAGCTCGTATTTATCTTTCATTTCACATTTTGAATTCCCTGGTGAAAGGATTTCTACTACTAAATCAGGAGCACCAATACAGCCTTTATGATCAAGTTTATTTTGGTCACAAATAACACATAAATCAGGTTGAACAACCGTTTTAATATTACCTTGCTCATCTAAAAAACGTACATCAAATGGTGCTGAATATAGCTGACATTGATGATTATCAAATACTTTCGCAAATCCGATTGTTAATTTCATCGAAATACGCTGATGTAAACGACTTGGTGCTGGCGACATTTCCATTATTTTACCTTTAATAATTTCAATGCGCTCTTTCAATTTCCAACCAAGGTAATCGGCATAAGTATAGCTACCATTCAAATCTAATTGACTTAAACTCACAATTTCGCCCATATTGCCTCCGCTCTGACACTACTCTTTTACACAAATTGTACTATTTTACTTGAAATTACCTATTTGTGCTATCAGCATTTTCTAGCGTTCCCCATTGCCCTCTTCTTAGAATTATTAGATAATGGCTCACTTTTTCTAAAATTTTGATTTAGGACAAACAATGAGTGATATTCAAGTTCCTCTGATTTTCACCGATGCAGCGGCGAAAAAGGTGAAGACATTGATTGAAGGGGAAGATAACCCAAATCTGCGCTTACGCGTGTATATCACTGGGGGCGGTTGTAGTGGTTTCCAGTATGGCTTTACTTTTGATGATCAAGTAAATGAAGGCGATTTAACTATCGAAAACCAAAATGTTGGCTTGGTTGTTGACCCAATGAGTCTGCAATATTTAATTGGCGGAACAGTTGATTATGTTGAAGGCTTAGAAGGTTCTCGCTTTATGGTAACTAACCCGAATGCAAGTTCGACTTGTGGTTGTGGTTCATCGTTTAGCGTGTAAATAGGATTTAGCATGGAAAACTTTGAGAGCTTTAATGGATATGATTTATCTCACTTAAATGCTTTTCATCATGTCTTTTCTCAACAAGCAACTGATAAGAAACCTGAAAAACTATATCATTGTATTATTGAGTTTAGCTCTCACTGTTTTACTAAAAGTCTAAATAAAAATAAACAAGAGTCATTAGCAGACTATCCAATTCATACTCACTATATAACAGAGAGAGAGCAACGTATTTTTTGCCCTATTCGTTATAACTTATCCTTAAAGCTTCCTACAATCTTAAGAAATCTTGATAAGCAAAAATGCTTTTTTACTTCAGCTGATGATAAATTTTTGACAGTATCTATTCAAAATAGCAATGGCGAAATAGTTGATTATGAGATCTATTTTTCACTAAAGAGAGCAACACGTAAGAATAGTGATGTGCATATCTTCATCAATAGTGCTTATGTAAGAAGTGAAAAAATAGAGCAGAAAAAAATTCGTAGGAAGGCTATCTCATTATTCGTTTTGTTGCATAATACATTACATAACAAGCGCATAAAGCAATTTAAATAATAAAGCCCCATCATTTCTGATGGGGCTGTATAGGAACCGCTTTATAACTGCTCTTGGGCTAGTAACACAGAGTGTTGGGCAAACGCTAGAAAATAATTCCATTCCTACTTATACGTTTTGTTAAGTGCGCAAATAATAGCAATAAAATGTTATGTTGTCATTAAATTTACAACACAATCCCCAAACTAAACAGTAAATTAGTGATTAGCGCTAATCCTGCCATTTGGCCTAATAGTGGGCGTAATTCTTCTGGTTGTTTATGGCGGTAGATAAATAAACCATGTTTAATCAGCAGTGGAATAGCTAGTAAAAACAGATAGTTATACCAATGGTTAAATTCGCAAATTGCAAAAATTAAGTAAGAAAGCACCGCTAGAGTCAATAAAATTACGTGATAAATACGTCCTTTTTGGCTGCCGATTCTTACGATTAGTGTATTTTTACCTGCTTGGCGATCTTGGTTTATATCGCGTAAGTTATTGATATTAAGTACTGCAACAGAAAGCAAACCACAACCAAATGCAGGAATAAAAATCAGCGCTGGAATAGAATGTGCTTGTAGGTAGAAAGTGCCGATTACTGCTACAAAGCCAAAGAATATCAATACAAACAGATCACCTAATCCTAAGTACCCATAAGCTTTTTTACCCACAGTGTAGGTAATCGCGGCAACGATAGAGATAATTCCAAGTAGCGTAAATACTACAGCGTCTTGTAAGCTTTCATAAGCATAAGCAATCAATCCCGCGCCAGATAAAAATGATAAAGCGCTTACAACAAATAGTGATTTTTTGAGCTGTGCGCCGGTAATTGCGCCGTGTTGAATCGCACGAAGTGGGCCGATGCGTTCTGATGTGTCGGATCCTTTAACGTGGTCACCATAGTCATTGGCAAAGTTAGATAAAATTTGAAGTAAAATTGTAGTGATAAAAGCGAGTAGAGTTGTGATAGCGTTAAATTTCCCTGCCCAGTGCGCTAATGCTGAACCAACGATAATTGATGCTAAAGCCAAAGGTAATGTTTTGGGGCGTGCGGTAGTAAACCAAATAGAAAATTGCGAGTTTTTGTTCATAATAATGTATGTCAATTACCAAACATTCTTCGTAGATACTGTCTCTCAACCCTAAAGTCAAATTGTTTTTTGCACTAAGCTAAAATAGTTTGCGGTTGATAAACAGATTTGTTTTTTAACACCCCAAAGCAGATATGTACTAAACGACGCATTGCAGC
>MQVI01000066.1 GCA_002002485.1 Pasteurellaceae bacterium 15-036681 | reverse complement strand
ATCTCACTTAAGTCACCGCCTGCGTGCCCTTTACGCCCAGTCATTCCGATTAACGCTCGCACCCTCCGTATTACCGCGGCTGCTGGCACGGAGTTAGCCGGTGCTTCTTCTGTGACTAACGTCAATTTGATGAGCTATTAACTCACCAAGCTTCCTCATCACCGAAAGAACTTTACAACCCGAAGGCCTTCTTCATTCACGCGGCATGGCTGCATCAGGGTTCCCCCCATTGTGCAATATTCCCCACTGCTGCCTCCCGTAGGAGTCTGGACCGTATCTCAGTTCCAGTGTGGCTGGTCATCCTCTCAGACCAGCTAGAGATCGTCGGCTTGGTAGGCCTTTACCCCACCAACTACCTAATCCCACTTGGGCTCATCTTATGGCATGTGGCCTTACGGTCCCACACTTTAATCTCTCGATATTACGCGGTATTAGCTACAGTTTCCCGTAGTTATCCCCCTCCATAAGCCAGATTCCCAAGCATTACTCACCCGTCCGCCACTCGTCACCCAAGGAGCAAGCTCCTTCGTGCTACCGTTCGACTTGCATGTGTTAAGCCTGCCGCCAGCGTTCAATCTGAGCCATGATCAAACTCTTCAATTAAAAAGTTCAATCGCTCAATAATGTACTGACTATAAAATCGCACTCTTAATATTTCTACTAAAAGTAAATGAATTTCTAAGTTAAGCACTTATCAAGACTTCAAAATTAAATAATATTTTCAAAATCAATCATCAACAAGTGCCCACACAGATTGTCTGATAAATTGTTAAAGAACAAAAAAGAACGACGCACTGTATTTTTAACTTCTTCACAACAGCGCGTCGTTGTGTGGTGCGCATTATAGAGATTTTTGGAATCCTTGCAAGCACTTTTTGCAAAAAAGTTTAAATATTTATTTCTTTGATTAAATTAAATTCTTTTTGTACAACTAACTATCAAAATCTGATTGATTTTTTTATTTTTGCGATCACGATCGTAAAATTAATTTCTTATTCTGATTTATATCATCGGATCAACTATAGTCGTCACTATCAAAAGCCAATACAAAAAGGAGAAAATTATGTGGCGATTTATTTCATTGTTTCTATTCATTCCAAATATTTTTGCACAACCACTTAACCTGATGTTGCTAGAGCAATACGAAAATCAAAATATCTCTGGTTGGGTCATGTCAGAAAAATTTGATGGAATCCGTGGATATTGGGATGGAAAACAACTCTTAAGTCGCCAAGGTTATCCTCTATCACCTCCCGAATATTTCGTTAAAGACTTTCCACCCTTTGCTATTGATGGTGAACTTTTCAGTGAAAGAGGAAAATTTGATGAAATATCTTCTACTGTTAGGGCGCATCAGAAAGACTGGCGTAAACTCAAACTATATATATTTGATGTCCCCAATGCACAGGGCAATTTACTTGAACGTTTATCAATCTTGAAAGACTATTTGAAGCAGTATCCTACGCCCCATATAGAAATTATTGAGCAAATTCCAATAAAAGATAAAGAACACCTCAACCGATTTTTCACCGAAATTCAACACTTAGGAGGAGAAGGTATAGTCATCCGTAATCCTCATTCGCCCTATGTTCAAGGGCGCTCTAGCCAAATATTGAAGTTAAAAGCAGTACTCGATGAAGAGTGTAAAGTAATAGCTCATCATAAAGGTAAAGGAAAATACGCAGATAAACTAGGAGCAATTACCTGTGAGAATCATCGAGGTCAGTTTAGAATTGGCTCAGGATTTAAAGATAAAGATAGAGAAAATCCTCCACCAATTAATTCCTTGATTACTTATAAATATCGAGGATTGACTTCGAAAGGTAAGCCAAGATTCGCCACTTACTGGCGAATTAGAAGTGATATTATTGATAAACAATAAAACAAGCGGTCTGTTTTGAAAAGAAATTTGCAAAATTTTCCCTCAAACTGACCGCTTGAAATTAACTAAAATTAATCTTCTTTACCAAGAATCTGATTAACTTCGCTTTTATAGAGTACTGCCTTAGCCCCAAATACTGCTTGAACACCACCGCCAACATCAAGTACATCAATTGCACCTAATGCTTTTAGTTGCTGTTTATTCACTGCTTTAACATCTTTTACCGCCACACGTAGGCGAGTAATACATGCATCTACATTTTCAATGTTAGTTGCAGTACCTAATGCAGCAATGATTTTGTGCGCATTTTCAGTTAACGAAGTTGTTTGTTGTTCTACCACTTCTTCTTGATCATCACCACGTCCAGGGGTCATTACATTAAATTTGCGAATGAGGAATAGGAATGCAAAATAGTATAATGCAGCCCATGGTAAACCCACCATTACGACACGAATCCAGTTGGTGTTTTCATTGCCTTGTAAAATACCAAATAATAAGAAATCAATAAAACCACCAGAGAAGGTGTTACCGATTGAGATATTTAATAGGTCAGCAATGAAGAATGAAACACCATCTAAGAATGCGTGGAATACATATAACCAAGGCGCAACGAATAAGAACATAAATTCAATCGGTTCAGTAATACCTGTGATAAATGAGGTCAATGCTGCCCCTAAGAATAAGCCACCAATTGCTTTACGACGATTTTTTGGCGCGGCGTGATACATTGCTAAACAAGCAGCTGGTAAGCCAAACATCATCGTATCAAAACGACCAGCGAAGAAACGAGTACCTTCAGTAAATAGACCTTGATGATGAGGATCTGCTAATTGTGCAAAGAAGATTTTCTGTGCACCAATAATGGTTTCCCCATTAACAACTTCCGTTCCACCTAATTCTGTGTACCAGAATAGAGGATAAATCATATGATGAAGACCTACAGCACCGCTTAAACGCATTAAGAAACCATAGAAGAAGGTTCCAATTTCACCCATTGATGAAATACCTTCACCGGCCGAAACTAACCAACCTTGGAAAGTTGGCCAAATAAGGAAGAATACTGCACCAACAAAAATCGCTGCAAATGCGGTAACAATGGGCACAAAACGAGAGCCACCGAAGAAGCCTAAAATTTGTGGGAGTTGGATATTATGATATTTATTATGGAGTTTCACTGTGATTAACCCCATGACCAATGAACCAATTACCCCTGTGTCAATACCTTTTACTTCTGGTGAAAAAATTGGAATCAGGGCTGCAATAGTCCCCGTCATAATTAAGTAACCGACTACAGCTGCTAATGCTGCGACACCTTTATCACGTTTGGCTAGACCAATACCTAAACCAATACAAAGTAATAACGCAAGGTTGGCAAATACAACACTACCTGCAGCAGCCATAATTTGGAAAACACCTTGTAGTGTTGCATTATCTAAAATTGGGTATGCTTGGACCGTTGCCTTATTGGACAACGCACCACCGATACCAAGCAACAAACCTGCTGCCGGTAAGATTGCGATCGGTAGCATAAAAGCTTTCCCGACTTGTTGAAGTTGCTTAAACATAAATTATCTCCTCACAATAAACATAGTTTTCTAAAGAATAAAGAATTTATCTTTTTAAATCTGTGACTTAGTTCGCAAATTTTCACTCCATAAATGGATCGGATAAAAAATCCCAATATAACCTCCTATAAATTCATCATGTGGTTTACTGCTCAGTAATATATATTGTTATAACATGTGATAAATAACTTTTCTATTGAATAATTCTTTCCTAATAGTAAACAATAAACCCATATAAAAAGATCGATCTTCATCAATAAATCCGTATAATGTCCCTCCCCAAGCGGTCAGTTTATGCAAATTTTTTGCAAAATCTTACCGCTTGTTTATTTTATTTGAACGTGGTTCGTAAACCTCCCACGCAAAAAAACTAAGGAAAATCAATGAATAAACCTAAAAAAGCGGCCGTAATCTTTTCTGGCGGCCAAGATTCTACAACCTGTCTATTCCTCGCTATTGAAGAATTTGGCAAAGAAAATGTGGAAGTGGTGACCTTTCAATATGGTCAGCGTCATGCCATTGAACTCAACAAGGCTGAGTGGATTGCCAAAGATCTCGGTGTAAAACAGACTGTTATTGATACTTCTGTGATCAAAGCCATTACTACCAACGCATTAATGAATGAAAGTACAGAAATCAAACAAGATGGCGCAACACCAAATACCTTTGTTGATGGACGTAATGCTCTATTCTTACTTTACACAGCTATCTATGCCAAAAGCCAAGGAATCGAAACGATTTACACCGGTGTATGTGAAACCGACTTTAGTGGCTATCCTGATTGCCGTGATGTATTTGTTAAATCAATGAATGTCACTCTAAATCTTGCGATGGACTACAACTTTAATATCCGTACTCCATTAATGTACCTCACTAAAAAAGAAACTTGGGCTCTTGCAGATAAGCTAGGTGCATTTGACTATATCGTTCAGCATACTCACACTTGCTATATGGGAGTTGAAGGAGGCTGTCATGAATGCCCAAGTTGTGTATTACGCGAAAAAGGCTTAAATGAATATTTAGAGGAACGTCAGCATGTTTAAAATCGCAAAAGAATTTAGTTTTGATATGGCACATATGCTCGATGGCCACGATGGCAAATGCAAAAATTTGCATGGTCATACCTATACCTTGCAAGTCGAAATTTCGGGAGAACTTTATCAAAATGGTCCTAAAAATGGCATGGTTATGGACTATAGCGACCTGAAGTCGATCGTTAAAGAACATATTCTCGATAAGATGGATCACGCATTTATTTACGATTTAACCAGTGAAAAAGAGCGTAAAGTCGCAAGCCTATTAAATGATCTGGATTCAAAAACATTTGGTATTTCAGCACGAACAACAGCTGAACAGATGGCGAAATATATTTTTGATACATTAACTGAAGTGGGATTGCCGGTAAGTTTGGTTCGCTTGTGGGAAACGCCGACCTCTTATTGTGAGTACAGCAAATCATGCTAAATACTGAATATCGAATTGTCGAAATTTTCGAAACATTGCAAGGCGAAGGATTTAATACGGGTATGCCAAGTATTTTTATCCGCTTTGGAAAATGTAATCTGGCTTGCCCATGGTGCGATACCAATTACAATCAATTTGAAACCAAAACGCTAGGCGAGATTATGCAAATTGTGCGTAATTTTACCGCTCGAAATATCATTATTACCGGTGGTGAACCCACAATTCAGCCAAATTTAGAACGCTTGCTTGATGTATTAAAAGCAGAAGGCTACTTTATTGCAATTGAAACCAATGGCTTAAAACCCATTCCTTTGCAAATTGATTATATTGCAACTAGCCCAAAACGCTTATATCAGAAAAATTATCTGAAACATCATATCCCGACAGCAAATGAAGTGCGTATTGTGGTTGACGGTGATGTATTGGAATTCTGTGAGCAAATTGAACAAACCATTAAAGCTGAGCGCTACTACCTCTCTCCTTGTGAAGAAGAGGGTAATATGAATATGCTTGAAACCATTACTCAATTAGGATTGCTGAACCAGCGGATCAATAAACCACGTTGGCAACTAAGTATCCAAACCCATAAAATCGCTGGCATTGAGTAATATGAACAGCTCGGATCTGCCTAATCTCAATATGAAAAATTTCGTGATTTAGGCAAAATTGTGTAAAATAGTCGAGTTTTAATTAAATTAGAATTCAAGAGGAAGCAGAATGAAAAGAGTTGTAATTACAGGTCTTGGTATTATCTCAAGCATTGGTAACAACAAAGAAGAAGTATTAACCTCTTTACGCGAAGGTAAATCAGGTATCGAATTTGTGCCTGAATTTGCAGAAGTAGGTATGCGTAGTCAAGTGGCTGGAACAATCAAATTAAACCCTGCAGAATTAATTGACCGTAAAGTGTATCGTTTTATGGGTGATTCTGCCGCTTATGCTTATCTTTCAATGAAAGAAGCGATTGAAGATGCTGGCTTAACGGAAGAACAAGTTTCAAATGATCGTACAGGCCTTGTTATTGGTGCAGGTACAGGTTCAGCACACAGCCAATACGTAGCTTGTGAAGCAGCAAAAAGCCCGCGTGGTGTAAAAGCGATTGGTCCTTATGCCGTAACTAAAACAATGGCATCAAGCGTATCAGCATGCTTAGCAACGCCATATAAAATTCGTGGTGTGAACTACTCAATTAGTTCAGCTTGCGCAACTTCAGCACACTGTATTGGTCATGCAATGGAGTTAATCCAATTAGGTAAACAAGATGTTGTTTTTGCAGGTGGTGCAGAAGAATTATCTTGGGAATGTGCAACTGAATTTGATGCGATGGGTGCAGTTTCAACTAAATACAATGAAACACCAACTAAAGCTTCACGCGCTTACGATGCAAACCGTGACGGTTTCGTTATCGCAGGGGGTGGCGCAGTCGTAGTTGTTGAAGAGTTAGAACACGCTTTAGCTCGTGGTGCGAAAATCTATGCTGAAATCGTAGGTTATGGTGCAACTTCAGATGGTTATGATATGGTGGCTCCAAGTGGTGAAGGTGCAGAGCGTTGTATGAAACAAGCGATGGCGACAGTAAATGGCGAAATCGAATATATCAACGTACACGGTACATCAACACCTGTAGGTGATGTAAAAGAGTTAGGGGCTATCAAAAATGTATTTGGCGATAAAACACCAGCGATTTCATCAACTAAATCAATGACAGGTCACTCATTAGGTGCAGCAGGTGCTCATGAAGCGATCTACTCATTATTAATGTTAGATAATGGCTTTATCGCGCCGTCTATCAATATCGAAACATTAGATGAACAGGCACAGGGTTTAAATATTGTGACTGAGCGTCAAGACAAAGCATTGACAACAGTAATGTCGAATAGCTTTGGTTTTGGTGGTACTAATGCATGTTTAGTATTCCAAAAGTATAATGGTTAATTAGTACTGCTGATAAACTTCGATTTGATGAATAATGTAAATCTCACCCTACGTTTCACCTAAATTTGAGGTTTGTCAGCAGTCTGAGCGAACAATACAATTGTTCGCTTTTTTCTATCTTTTAAAATGTGAGGACCACAATGATTAAATTTAAAACAATGCTAGGTTTAGCAATTTTTACATTTTCAATGACTGTTTCGGCAAACGTAACCATGGAAATGATGCAAATGAAGCGCCAATTTAATTTATTAACCCAAGCAGATACTCAGCAATCATTTATTGATGCATCAGATAAATTTATTGAGATTAGCAAACAGGCACAAGCTAAAATGCCAGATAGCTTAGTGGATGAGCCAGAACGTTTTAAAGGCTATCAACAAGCAATGCAAGAAATGATTGACCTGGCAGCTCAAGCCAAAATATTGGCGGAACAAGGTAAATTAGATGAGGCCAAAACGGTTGCTCAACAATTAGATAATTTCCGCAAAATCTACCACAAAGAATATAAATAAAAAAATACCTGCTTTCGATAACCGATCAAAGCAGGTATTTTTATTATTTTCGCTTAATTCTTCTTGCCTCACAGCCATAAGCCACAACCTCGGCATCTGACATATAAGCATAGCGACACTGGCTTTTTAAATGAATAATCTCAGCCGGCATCAATGGTCGTTGGGCACCTGTTCGTAGCTCTTCATCGGAATAACCACTATCAAGCTCTCGACGAAGAAGCCTAGGCTCTCTTCTAGCCTGCTGATTCAGTTCTACATTTTTCGTGACTGACTTAGCTGCCAAAGCCTTTTTCCTTTCCTCGACTAAAGCCTCATTATTAACAACTCTTTCTTTCTCAGCTATTGATTGAGGTGTCTGTGGAGTCTTTGGCACCAATGGTGACTTAACAACAATTCTTTTTATTTCTCGAGGAGGGATATTCCGATTATTAACAGAAACATTCTCTGCTTTTCTGGCAATAACAGATTCCTCTTGCTCTTTTTTCGGAGGAGAAACAATATCTGATTTAACTTCTGATACGCTGACTTTATCTTGCTCTTTTGATTGAAGATTTTGCGATTCACTAGTCTCTAGAGACATATTAGAATCTTTAGAATCTTTAGAATCTTTAGAATCTTTAGAATCTTTAGAATCTTTAGAATCTTTAGAATCTTTAGAATCTTTAGAATCTTTAGAATCTTTAGAATCTTTAGAATCTTTAGAATCTTGTTGAATCGTAACCGTATTTTCGTTTACTACAACATTTTTTTCTTCTATCTTTGGAGACACATCTGCACTTTCATTTTTTGAAATAAGAGAGTTTTTAGGCTCATCACAAGCCGATAAAAAAAACAGCGTTCCAAGTATAACGAATAACTCTTTCATGCTTACGCAATCCTTAGATAAAGATAAAAAATAAAGTGAATATTCATCACCAAATACTCACTTTTACATTCTATTACAATTATCTCATTGTGACAAATTCTTCTGAACCCGTGGGATGAATCGCTACAGTATTATCAAAGTCAGCTTTTGTTGCTCCCATTTTAATCGCTACAGCAAAACCTTGGATCATTTCATCCACACCAAACCCTATGCCATGCAAGCCAACTACACGTTCATCATCTCCTGCACAAACTAATTTCATACGACAAGGTTGGCGATGTTTTGTCACAGCGCTGTACATTGGTGTAAAGTTAGACTTGTAAATTTTTACATTTTCTTTACCAAATTTTTCAATTGCTTGAGGTTCAGTTAGACCAACTGTACCAATTGGAGGGTGACTAAAGATAACTGTTGGCACAAGATTATAATCTAAATGTTCATTAGGTTTATTATTAAATAGACGCTCAGATAAACGACGACCTGCAGCAACAGCTACTGGCGTTAATTCAATGCCACCTTCAATAATATCACCCACAGCATAAATTCCTTCTACATTGGTATTTTGGAATTTATCTACTTTCACAAAACCACGTTCATTTGTTTCAACGCCTGTTACCTCAAGATTAATCACATCTGTTGCAGGCTCACGACCAATCGCCCAAATTAAGCAATCGACTTCTTGCTCACGCCCATCTTCTAATTTTAATGTTAATGAACCATCTACATTTTTAACAACTTCTTGTGGAATAGCGTGAATATGCAATTGAATACCATCTTGTTCCATTACTTGTAGGAGAGTCTCAATAATATCTGGATCTTGTGCACGAAGTGGCGCATGTTGACGTACATATAAATGACAATCAACACCCAAGCTATTGAATACACCTGCAATTTCAACTGCAATATAACCAGCACCAACAATCGCTGCTCGTTTTGGCAACTCATTTAACGCAAACACACCATCTGAATCGATACCATATTTAGCGCCTTTAATTGCAGGACGACTTGGACGACCTCCAGTAGCAATCAAAATATGATCAGCAGTGACTAACTCTTTTGAACCATCGGCATAGCTAACTTCAATCGTCTTCGCATCAACAAACTTACCAAAACCATTTAATACATCAATATTATTTTTAGCTAAAACATTATTGTATGAAGTATGAATACGGCTGATATATGCCTGACGGCTCTCAACTAATTTAGCGTAATCAAAGCCATTGACTGTCACATCAAAGCCATAATCTGGCGCATAGCTGTTAATTGCTTCAGCAACTTGAGCTCCGTAGAACATTACTTTTTTAGGTACACAACCAACGTTTACGCAAGTTCCACCTAAATGTTTTGCTTCAATAATCGCACATTTTTTGCCATAGCTTGCTGCTCTATTTAATGAAGCAATACCGCCACTACCGCCACCAATTGCGACGTAATCATAATGTTTAGTCATTCTATTTTCTCCTAACTATTTGAAGATATTCTAACTTCTTTTTTATCAAAAAGCTTAAATCGATTTGATAGGTTTAGTGTTTTTCTGAATGGTGATGAGTTAATAGCTTATCCGTATAAGCTACCCCAATTGCCGATAAAATAAAGCCAAAATGAATCAATAATTGCCACATCATCGTTGACTCTGGTAATTTTGATGCATTGATAAATGTTTGAAGTAAGTGGATAGATGAAATACTAATAATCGCCATAGAAAGTTTTACTTTCAGCACCGATGCATTTACGTGATTTAACCATTCCGGCTGGTCTGGATGATCATCAACATTTAAACGAGAAACAAAGGTTTCATAGCCACCGACAATAACCATAATCAACAAATTGGCAATCATCACAACATCAATTAAATTTAAAACTGCAAGCATTATGGTGTTTTCATCCATTACCCCTAGGTTTACGACTAAATTCCATAATGATTTTAAGAACTTATACGCATAAATAGCTTGGACTACAATTAAGCCTAAATAAATTGGAAGCTGTAACCAACGGCTCGCAAAAATAATCTTACTAAAGATATTTTGCCTGTCTCTTATATAAATCTTAAGCTGCCGACGAAGGCTAAGACTGAGATGTTGGAGGTTACCTGATAAATAAAATAAAGAAAATAATTAATACAAACAATAACATATAAGATCAAATACAA
>MQVI01000065.1 GCA_002002485.1 Pasteurellaceae bacterium 15-036681 | reverse complement strand
GCTGCAATGCGTCGTTTAGTACATATCTGCTTTGGGGTGTTAAAAAACAAATCTGTTTATCAACCGCAAACTATTTTAGCTTAGTGCAAAAAACAATTTGACTTTAGGGTTGAGAGACAGTATCTACGAATTTTTAATCAATTTTTAGGTCTGTCAGAGATATAGACCATCTCTTTAGCAAAGAAGCGGAGAGGGAGATTTGGAAGAAATAATTTGCGCTAGTCATCAAACAAGCACTTTTAGTTAGCTAACCCCTCAATCAACTCACTGACAAACTTCAATCTCTCTGCAGAATCTGCAAGCGGTAAGTTAAAGCGGAATTTTTGCGGACCATCAAATTTATACACACTCTTATCTTTTTGAATCAGCTGTAAAAACTTCATTGGGTCAGGCTGTGCCGTTGGTTTAAATTCCAAATAACCGCCGTTGATTCCTGCATCGACCTTCTTCAAGCCAAGATCTTTGGCGATATGGCGCAACTGAGTGATCTGGAATAAATTTTTGGTTGCTTCTGGTAATAAACCAAAGCGATCGATTAATTCTACTTTTAGATCTTTCAGCGCTTCATTGCTCTCTGCACTAGCAATACGTTTATAGAACGATAAACGTATATTCACATCTGGTAGATAATCATCAGGCAATAGCGCAGGAACACGCAATTCAATCTCGACTTGCTGTTGGGTGATTTCATCTAAGGTCGGCTCACGTCCGTCTTGCAAGGCTTTTACCGCACTTTCAAGTAAATCCATATAGAGCGAAAAGCCGATAGATTCAATCTGTCCACTCTGCTCACTGCCTAATAACTCCCCTGCACCACGAATTTCTAAATCGTGGGTCGCGAGTACAAAGCCTGCACCTAAATTATCAATAGTACTCATTGCTTCTAAACGCTGTTGAGCATCTTTAGTGAGTGTTTTCGGGTGTGGCGTTAGCATATAAGCATAAGCTTGATGATGTGAACGCCCAACACGACCACGCAGCTGATGAAGCTGTGCTAAACCAAATTTATCTGCTCGTTCGATAATAATCGTATTTGCGGTAGGCACATCAATCCCTGTTTCAATAATGGTTGAGCAAACTAATAAATTAAAACGCTGATGATAGAAATCTGACATCACTCGCTCAAGTTCACGTTCACGCATTTGTCCGTGACCAATCACAATGCGCGCTTCTGGCACAAGCTCTGCAAGCTGTTTTGCACAGTTTTCAATGGTTGCCACATCATTATGCAGATAGTAAACCTGTCCGCCACGTAAGATTTCACGCAGAATGGCTTCCCTAATTACCGTATCATCACTTTGACGCACAAAGGTTTTGATCGATAAGCGGCGTGCAGGCGGACTCGCGATAATCGACAGATCACGCATACCATTTAACGCCATATTTAAGGTACGTGGAATTGGCGTTGCAGTGAGCGTTAGAATATCCACATTCGCGCGTAGCTGTTTGATACGCTCTTTTTGACGCACACCAAAGCGGTGTTCTTCATCAATCACTAACAAGCCTAAATCACGGAATTTGACATCTTCCTGCAATAGCTTATGTGTGCCAACTAAAATATCAACTTTACCTTCTGCGGTACGTTCTAAAATCTCTTTCTGCTCTTTGGCGGTTTTAAAACGAGATAGCACTTCCACATGCACAGGCTGATTCGCAAAACGGTCTTTAAAGTTTTCGTAATGTTGTTGAGCAAGTAGAGTCGTTGGAGCAAGGATCGCCACTTGTTTTTGGTTCATCACCGCCAAGAAAGTCGCGCGCATTGCAACTTCAGTTTTACCAAAGCCCACATCACCACACACCAAGCGATCCATTGCTTTTGGCAAGCACATATCGCTAATCACTGCATTGATCGCCATTTTCTGATCTGGAGTTTCTTCAAATGGGAAAGTCGCACTAAATTGTATAAAGGCATCTCTATCATATTCAAATGGGAAACCTTTTTGTGATTCCCTTTTCGCATAGACATCAAGCAATTCCGCCGCCACATCGCGAATTTTTTCTGCAGCTTTTTGACGTGTTTTAGCCCACGCTTCGCTGCCTAATTTATGCAATGGTGCGCTCTCATCTGCTCCGCCGATATAACGACTGATAAGATGCAGAGAGGCTACTGGTACATAGAGTTTGGCATCATTCGCATAGTTTAAAACTAAATATTCAGCTTTAATTCCGCCTGTATCTAAGGTCATCAAGCCGCCATAACGCCCTACCCCATTCTCTAAATGCACAACCGCCTGCCCGATTTTAAGCTCGGCAAGGTTGCGAATCAGCGTATCAGGATTCACTGTTTTACGGTTTTTATCTCTGCTACGGCTCTGTTGAACTTTTTCGCCCAATAAATCCGTTTCGCAAATTATTGCCAAGTTCTGACCGCTTGTATCTTCAAGAATAAAACCTTGATCAAGCGCGCCGATCATCAAGCTAAATTGCGATTCGATTTCGCTTAGTTTTTTGATCTGCTTTGGTTTGATCTCCGTTGGTGAAAGTAGATCTAATAAGGTTTCACGACGACCTTCAGTTTCCACAGAGAAAAGGATATTGCCTTTAAATTTCTGACGGAATTGTTGGAAATGGATAAAAGGATCTTTACTGCCCGATTGAATTGCCACTTCAGGTAATGCAATCACATTCGCATTCTGTTTAGCCGCTGATTTACGCACCTTTTCAGTTGTTAAAGTTAAACGTGGATAATTTTTTAACTGCTGATTAACCACATCAATCCCAAACCATAAACGTTCAGGGGAAAGCAATGGGCGCATTGGATCGACACGGCGACTTTCGTAGCGTGTTAAAGTATCCTTGTGGAATTGCTCTGCTTTTTGCTGAATATCCGCATAGGTGATAAATAAGGTATTTTTCGGAAGATAGTCGAAAAAGCTCGCCATCTCTTCAAAGAATAGCGGTTGCCAATATTCGATCCCTGCATTTAAGATCCCTTTACTTACCTGCTGATAAATATGTTCAGGCTCACGACGGATCTCGCCAAACACTTCCCTAAATTGCCCGCGGAAAAATTCGACTCCTTTGCTGTCAGTAGGGAATTCGTGGGCTGGCAGTAGATTAATTTCACTAATCTCAGCAATAGTACGCTGATTATCCACATCAAAAGTGCGGATTGAGTCGATCTCATCATCAAAAAAATCCAAACGATAAGGCGCTTCTGCCCCCATTGGATAGAGATCTAACAAAGCACCACGCACCGCATATTCGCCATATTCCAATACTTGCTCAACAGCACGATAACCGGCATTTTCAAGCTGTAAGCGTAATTTCTCTATCGAAAATCTATCGCCTTTTTTAATTAATAGCACATTGTTTGAAAGATAGCTTGGCGGACAGAGTTTCTGTAATAAGGTATTGATTGGCAACAGAAAAATCTGCTTATTGCCTTGCTGAAGTTGGAAAAGTGCCGATAAACGAGCTGAGATAATATCTTGATGGGGTGAGAAACTATCGTAAGGTAAAATTTCCCAGTCTGGAAATAGCTGAACCGATTCAGCTGTAAACTGCGCGAGGCTCTTTTCTAAACGTAAAGCTGTGCGAGTGTCAGGGGTTACCACTACACTCAAACCATTAAATTGTTGGCAAGCCTCTGCTATTGCGAGCACATCAGAGTGTCCGACAAGATTGCCAAGTGTTTGGTGATCCTGTGGCTCACGGTTTATATCAGGTAAGGTAAATTGAAGTTTTGGGAATGTTTCTAAAGACATAGCAAGCGGTCACTTTCAATTAAAATTTTGCAAATAAAGGTAGTTTACTAGGCTTCATCAGGAACTGCAAAAACTTAATTTGAATATTTCAGGCGTAAAAAAAGCACCTCATGGTGCTATCTTCTATTGATTTGGCTTTTTAAGAATGGTGCCCGAGGCCAGACTTGAACTGGCACGCCCCGAAAGGCGAGGGATTTTAAATCCCTTGCGTCTACCGATTCCGCCACTCGGGCAAAAAATGGAGCGGGAAACGAGGCTCGAACTCGCGACCCCGACCTTGGCAAGGTCGTGCTCTACCAACTGAGCTATTCCCGCAAAAAACGCTACAATTTGCAGTAGCGTTTCGATGTGGCGTATTCTAATGATTTTTACTTTGCTGTCAATAATAAATTTAAACATTAATTTTATATGAATAAAAATAATTCTTTATCAGAAGATTCAATAAACATTGACTCAACAATTAATCTTTTATCATTCTTTCAGCCATGTGAATGCTTTGAATGACTGCTCGGCGATCAATGGATTGATTACCGCTATCCAATACTAACTGCCAATATTCAATTGCAATCTTATAATTATTCTTTAAAAAAGCTTCAGAGGCTAAAATCAGTAAGCTAGAACTTTCTTTGCATCTTTTTGTAATGCCTCATCAATCCAGCTCTTAGCTTGCTCACTTAAATGTTGCTTATTATGATAATAATCAGCGGTTGCCATTGCACCAAGAATTGCTGGCGTTCTGCCTAATACAGTTTGAGCATTAGTAAAACAAATTAGCGCGGCGTTAAAATCATTATTTAGTGAATAGGCTTGCCCTAGCTCGAACCATACTTCACCATTATTTGGATTTTGGCGCAGATGATTTTGTAAATTTTCAATATAACGATTGTTACGATCAATACTGTCCTGTTCAACATTTTGCTGTTCAAATTGATTAAAAGCTTCTAATTCCTGTTTAACCAGTTGATAGCGCCCTGTTTGCCAATACAAGGCGCTAGCTATAACAATTGCAACCAAAATAACGCATAAAACAGCTACAAGCGGTAATTTTTTATCATTTTTTTGCGAATCTAAGTTATAAGTCTGTGATTGCTCGAACTGATGGCGTTGCTCAAGTTCAGTTAATAATTCTTGCTTATCAACATCTGCATAATCTTCAGCAAATCGGACCGCTTGCTGATAATGAAGTCGGTTTAATTGTTCACGATTCATTCTTTTTCTTATTCCTATATGAAATACGCCAACCAATTGCGCCTAACAAGATTACCAATAATCCAAAAGGTCCCCCCCAAAGTAACCAAGTATTGGGCGTTACTGGTGGTTTATAATTCACAAAATCCCCAAAGCGATTAGTCATAAGCTGAATAATTTCTTGATTGCTTTTACCTTGATTTACCATTTCGTATACTTCTAAGCGTAATTTATAAGCCTGTGTCGCATTCGACTCCACAAGGTTCTGATTTTGGCATTGTGGGCAACGTAATGAACGAGCCAAATTAACCGCACGAACACGCTCCGCATCAGAATTGAATTCAAAGGTATCGACCATTTCCGCCGAAGCAATAGTTGAAAAACAAAATAGGATAAGTAATAGGTATTTTTTCATTTATTCTTTTCTCAACTCTTCCAATTTCGGTAAAAAATCTTTGGCAAAATCAGGGTTATAACCTTTCTGTTGATAACGAATAACACCTTTTTTATCAATTAAATAACTCGAGGGCGCTGAGCTGATATTTAAAGTTTGAATCAAAAATCCACGCTGATAATCATCGATACTGAAAATAAAAGGATCTCCCCATTTACTTAATGCTTCTCTCGCATCATCAGAACGATCAGAATAAGTCAATCCCACAATAGGTACACCTTGCTTTTGTAACTCGAGCAAGATTGGGAACTCCTTGATACACCAAGTACACCAACTTCCCCAAACATTTAAGATAAAAGGTTCTCTCGGTAGGCTATTTTTACTTAGTATCGCATTTTGATCTGTTAAGTGAGGTAAACTAAATTCTGGAAATGGCTTACCTCTCCAGTCTTCACTTGGCGAAATTGCATCTGATTTTGTTAATTGTATTACCAAGAAAATCACGACCGCCATTAATAATGCAAGCGGTAAGAAAAGGACTGCTTTTTTCATAAAATCTCTCCATTCTCCACATTGTCTTGCTAGCGCAAGCATCTATCCCACACTAGCACAATCTCTTATTTCCTACGCCAATATCCAACTATCGCTAACAACGAAGCGAACACCATCATCAGTCCGCCTAACCATAGCGCTCTTACATAAGGTTTATAATGGAGACGGAATGCATATTCGTAGCTCCCTAACTTATCACCCATTACAACATAAAAATCATCTAAGCCATCATGTACTAAGCCAACCTCAGCCATAGTCATTGTGCGTACATCATGGTAACGTCGCTCAGGATAAACAGTAGCAATCTCCTGCCCCTGATTTGTTTTAATGACAAAAGTCGCTTTCTCTGATGTGTAATTTGCACCAATTTCATGTTCAAACTTCGCATATTCAAATTGAATACCCGCAAGCTCTGCACTCTCTGTAGGCTTTAAACGCACACCTTTTTCATCGCCATAGTAGCTGTTCATCATTGCACCGATAACTGCCAAAGCAAATCCCATATGAGCCAAACGCATTGCAAGCGGGCGGATGCTCCACATTTTTTGCGAATAAGGGAAATGAGTAAGAATAACCCAAATAGCAAGACTGATAAAAATTGTTGGCAATAGCAGAATATCGTGAACATTATGTCTACTTAATGTATGCCAAACTAGTAGCAGAGTTAGTCCTATTGCAACAGGAAATAAGCTAAGCTGAATTAATACTAGCTTAATTGAGATTGTCTTCCAACGTAAAACAGTTCCTAAGCCCATTATACTCAATAGTAATAATGCTAAAGGTGTAAATACGCTATTAAAATAAGGCGCGCCAACAGAAATCGCTCCCCAATCCATTGCAGTAAAAATCATTGGGTAAAATGTTCCCAAAATCACAACGCTACAAGCAATGCTCAAAAGGCCATTAATTAATAAAAATGCGGTTTCTTTAGAAATTAGTTTGAAACGTACATTGCCTTGCCATAAATTTACTCTCAAAGCAAACAGAGCTAGAGCAATGAAACTAATACTGAAGAAAAGTAGCAAAATTGCAATACCGCGATCAGCATCTACAGCAAAAGCATGAACGGAAGTTAGTACACCCGAACGAACGATAAATGTGCCAAGCAAACTTAATGCAAAAGCAAAAATGGCAAGTAAGATCGTCCAGTAACTAAAAATTCCACGTTGTTCACTCACAATTAGGCTATGAATTAACGCGGTTCCTAATAGCCATGGCATGAGAGATGCATTTTCAACAGGATCCCAAAACCACCAACCTCCCCAGCCGAGTTCATAGTATGCCCACCAAGCACCGAGCATAATCCCTGCGCTTAAGAAGCCCCAAGCAATCATAGTCCAAGGGCGAACCCAACGAACAAGCGCATAATCCAATACGCCCCCTAATAACGCACTACAGATCATGGCAAAACTAACTGCAAATCCTACATAGCCAAGATAGAGAAGAGGAGGGTGAAAGATTAATCCAATATCCTGCAGCATAGGATTAAGATCTCTCCCTTCTGGGACAATAGGGAAAACTCTCTCAAAAGGATTAGAAACCAATAAAATAAAAAGTGCAAAACCTAAAATAATTAGACTTAGGAATGCGAGCGTTCGGTTTGCAAACAAGCGGTCTATTTTACGTGAAAAAATGCAAAATATACCTGTCCATAAAGCAAGTGAAGCCATCCAAAATAGCATTGAACCTTCATGCCCGCCCCACGTTGCAGCAAATTTAAAAAATAAAGGCAATTGGCTATTTGAATGAGCTGATACATAGCCCACACTAAAATCGTCACTTAAAAAAGCATAAGAGAGAGAGCCAAAAGAACCGAGAGCTAATATAGACTGAATGGCAGTTAGCAGTGGATTAAAAGATAAGTAATATGGCTGTCCACGAAGTTCTCCCCATACAGACAGAACCACCTGCAAACTCGCAATAATTACCAATAAAATTAAACAAAAATAGCCCAATTCGGGAAGCATAATAATTAAACTCTAAAATATAGTTATTCTTTATAGTGAATTTTGTTGAAGTGCTAGATATTCACGATGTTGACGACTTTGAAATGGCACAATTGTAATTGCATCATTCTGCTTTAATAATTGATAAAATTGAGGAAAATTGAAGCTACCAATATTATCTTGCCCTTCATTATTACGAGCATATAACAAACTTAATTGCTTAACTTTATTCTCTTTATCACCATCGCAATAATAGCATTCTACGTGATTTTGTTTATCTAAAACATAGACTTGAAAACTACCATCTTGATTATCTTCAAAGAAGAACTGTAAAAAACCTTCACTTGCAAAGTTACAGATTTCCCTTGGAACAATAAGCTCTTTACGAGTAACATTTTCATCTTCTTGAATAATGTCTTTTAAAGCCAAATGGCTATCAAATACTAGATGCCACTTCTTACCTATTACCTGTAAAGTCTGAGAAGGTAAGCGTTGAAAGATAGAGCCTGTTTGAACTGTAATACAACGACCAACAAGTTCAACTACCAATTTATGTAACTCCGAACGTAGCAAACGGCTGTAACTAAATACATTAACTGATTTTGGCGGAGCACTACTTCGGTAGATCTTATTTGAAATAAACTTCAAGGCTCTTAATGCCACATCATTTCCTTCAAAATGTTGCGTCATTATCTCATTCCACATATTACGATAAATAATGCTAATTTGCCCAATAATACCTTGTTCAGATGAACCTAAATTAAACAAATTAATCTGTGAAACATCCAATTTAGTCGAAGCAGAAAGATGCCGAGTAGGATCTTTAAGTAAATTAACTGTAACAATCAAATTACGAATTTCATTAGGATGATAAAGATCCATGAATTCCATCTTCGGAGCTTCCGTTGGAAAGTGCAATCGTAAATCGGTTATAAACTGACGCAGTGTATCCAAATCTATTGATTGGCTCACTAAATAAACTTGTGTTGTTACAGTAATTACACCGTTAAAATATGCCCATGCAACCAATTTTGTTAAATTTTTCTGATACTGGACATGACGAGTTGTCGAATCGTAAGTGCTTAATGGCGCATGATTGACTAGATACCAACCAGATTTAGTCGAAACACCCTCACAAACTTCGACAAAAGTAACCTCATCTTCACTCAAATTATCCGCAATATTTCGATTAATTAATGGTATTTTTCCTGGAACAACCTCAAATATAGAATAAAGTTTACGCATCAACACATCAGTATCTTGCGCTAAAATGCTCGGATTAATATGGAACTTACGAGCGAATTGAATAAGGTTTCTATAACTTTGTAAAAGTAATTCAACAAGCATTTCTTGATGTAACATAGCTTGCTTAATTTTCCAGCCACCACGCATATCAAGTAATTCAAGTTTTTGCTCATCCCAATTCCATTTCTTAACCAAATCTAAGAGAGCACTTCTTTTACACTCATCAATTTGCCCTTCCATTGCTTTTATATAAAAACACTCACGCAAGCGGTCTAATCTTTGTAATTCTTTACGCGTAGTTAAGTATTCGGTCACCATATCAAGCATTTCAAGATAAGGATCGAAATGGTAATTCTCTTCTTTTTCTGAGAGCAAAATATTTTTAAATTTTTTCGAAATTAAATTCGTCTTGGCATAATTTTCAGCATAACTTTCTAATAATAAAATTTTGATTGCTGATTTATGTGGGCTTTCAATCCCTTTATACAATTGCCATAAGCTCGCCCCAAAATATTCACCTAAAGCCAATGAAGAAAAATCACCAAAATCAACCCACTCGTCTAAATTTAATTGATTATCTTTAACTGCATTATCTAAAATTTTTTGATAGCTTAATTTGGATTCTGGTACATGTAACCATAGGATTCGCTTACCTGCCAAGCGAATTGCGGAGCGATAAAATTCATCAAGTAAGAAAAAGTGCTGTGCAGAACCATTATGTTCTTCTGTCACATCACTATGGTATTGATAAGCTTTAAATGCTTTTGGGTTCATCAAATAAAAATTAACTTCTACATTAAGTTCTTGAGCCCAATACTTCACAAATTCCAGCTTTTGGTTTAATAAGAAAAGCTGTTCTTCACTTAATTCCGTTGAATAACAGAGCCAAATATCTAAATCAGAAAAACTTGTTTGCGTAATAGAGCCAATGCTTCCCATAACATACATTCCATCAAATACAGAGGGAGATTTATGCTCTGGTAATTGAAAATTTTTAGGCAAAATCTGAGATATACAGTCAATGGGAAGATCTTGCTTCTCAAAAGCGTAAATCCCATGAGGAGCTCCTCTTACATAAGCAGGTAATTCAGGAAAGTTATAATGAATTAAGGCTGGAAGTAACTTAAAAACAAGCTGGTACTCTTCAGTGTTATTACGCAAGCTATGTTGAACTCTATGTTTTTCAAGTAGATCAACACGATTCTTCGCAAATTGTAACTGTTCATAAAAAGAAAATTGTGATGTATTATTTTTAATAACTTCTGGCAAAATTAACGTTTTCATCAAAATTTCCTATTGTCTTTGAGGACAAATAATTTAACATTTATTTTGCAAAAGTAAATGGGAAACGTATATTCATTTGATTTTAAATAAAAATTCAAATGCTGTGTACGCAAAAAACCGAGACTCTCTCGAATCTCGGTTTCTTTAATTAAACCCTGATGATGCCCTACTCTCACATGGCGAAACACCACACTACCATCGGCGTTACTGCGTTTTACTTCTGAGTTCGGAATGGAGTCAGGTAGAACCACAGCACTATGGTCATCAGGAAAACTTTTT
>MQVI01000064.1 GCA_002002485.1 Pasteurellaceae bacterium 15-036681 | reverse complement strand
ATTATGTTTATAAAGGATTTTTTAAATAAAAAGAGTTGCTAATAACCCGATAAAATAATTATTAGCAACCACTTTGTCTATTAGGAGGCTTAGGGACGAAATTAGCAACCATTTTGTCCATTAAGCCTGTATAGAGGCAATAAAAAAGGCAGGTATAACCCTGCCTTCTTGCATAAAACGATAATAAAAATTAACGTTTTGAGTATTGTGGACGACGACGTGCTTTGTGTAAACCCACTTTTTTACGTTCAACGCGACGTGCGTCACGAGTAACGAAGCCCGCTGCGCGTAATGCTGGACGTAAAGTCTCATCGTATTCCATTAATGCACGAGTGATACCGTGACGGATTGCACCCGCTTGACCTGAAATACCGCCACCTTTAACAGTGATGTATAGGTCTAATTTATCTGTTAACTCAACTAATTCTAATGGTTGACGAACTACCATGCGTGCAGTTTCGCGACCGAAGTAAACTTCTAAAGAACGTTGGTTAATGGTGATGTTACCATTGCCCGGTTTGATAAATACACGAGCTGAAGAGCTTTTGCGGCGACCTGTGCCGTAGTTTTGATTTGCTGCTGTCATTTTAATGCTCCGTGATTAGATATCTAAAACTTGTGGTTGTTGTGCTGCGTGTTGGTGTTCGTTACCAGCATACACTTTTAATTTACGGAACATTGCACGGCCTAATGGACCTTTTGGCAACATACCTTTAACCGCAATTTCAATCACTGCTTCTGGACGACGAGCAATCATTTCTTTGAAGGTTGCATCTTTGATACCACCTACATAGCCAGTGTGCCAGTAGTAGATTTTATCAGTTTCTTTTTTACCTGTTACAGCTACTTTTTCCGCGTTGATAACAACGATGTAATCGCCTGTATCTACGTGTGGAGTGTACTCAGCCTTGTGTTTACCACGAAGACGGCGTGCTAATTCAGTAGCTAAACGACCTAAAGTTTTACCTGTCGCATCTACTACATACCAGTCACGTTGAACTGTTTCTGGTTTTGCTACAAAAGTTTTCATTAATTAAATACCAAAATTTAAAGTTTATACCCAATCTCTTGCGAGATTACCTAATACGGTTAGAATCCGACCCCTTCGAGTCAATTCTGACCAACTTGTTCGGTGGGAATACCAAACAAAAACAGGGTGGCGAGATTATACAGATTTCCCTCTTTAAAAGCGAACTTTTTTTCAAGTTTTTTTAAATTTTGATAAATTCTTCAAACTTTTAAGAATTCCCCCTTAATCTTTGCTTTTCAAATAAAAAAGAAAATGATAAAAATAACCATCCATCCGCAAATATATAAGGAGTGCTCTATGGAACAATGGTCTGGAAATGTGTGGACTGCAATTATTGCAGCTTTTGTGGTAGGTATTATCGTAGGCTATGTTATTTTACGAGCTACTAATATTTCATTACAAAAACAGCAAAAATTGGAAGCTGATTTAAAGCAAGCGAACCAGAAATTTGATGAACAAAAACAGCAATTAGAACAACATTTTGAACAATCTGCAGCATTGCTTTCTACTCTTGCAGAAGATTATAAAAAACTCTATACCCATTTAGCTCACGGCTCTCAGGAATTACTTCCTGAAGAAAATAAGATTGAGTTTTTCGCTAAACCTCAACTTGAGAGTAAAGATGTAACGAATGATAATCAACCAAAAGATTACTCTGAAGGCTCATCAGGTTTATTAAAATCATAATAATCCCTCAAAAAATAAAGGCTGGATCCACGAAGATCTAGCCTTTATTATAGATAGGTATAAACCCTCTCCATATGAAATTAAGATAGTTTTAAAATTAATTACCTATAACACTTATTTCGCTTCAAACACTAAAATCGCACCTTGATTTGCCATATCTTTAGTCGGTTGACTATCTTTACCCATAATATACCCTGCATTATCTGTTGCAACATATACTTTGGTTGTGTCTGGGCTTACCAATACCATTCGGTAGCGGTTATCAGTACGGAAATGAGTAATTACCTCACCCTGTACTTGTTTTGCATCTGCATCTAATGGCAAGCGGTATAAAGTCCCCGTTTTAACTCCTGTTACTAGCAATGAGTTCTGGAAGCTTTTAATTTTGCCGTCTTTTGGATAGTACGTAATACTTGTTGTTGCAACCGTTGGCCAGCAGATATAGTCACCTTTACATTTTGGATCATTAAAATTGTAACTATTTGGTACTGTAAAGAAGGTTTTTAATGGTTCTTTAAAGTTTTCTAACTCAGCATCTGTCTCTTTTTGGCGTTCTGCCTTTACCCCTTTGGGAATCGTTGTGCCATCGTACATCGGTGCTGAATCACAATTTTCTACTTTTGAATAATTTACATAGCTATAGGCCTGATCATCTTGGAATCCTGCAATATGTGGCCAACCGTAATTTCCCCCTGCTGTGATTAAATTCACTTCATCGTCTGTACCAGGACCTTGATCTACATTGAACAGTTTATCTCCAGCCCATACTAAACCTTGAGGATTACGGAAACCATAAGCATATACATGGCTCTTAATACCGTTAATACGCGGATTATCTTCTGGAATTGAACCATCTACATTTAAGCGAATAATCTTTCCGCGGTAATTATCATAATCTTTATTTGCTATCTCATCCACGCTTGGAATATCTTGTGAACGGATTGCTTTACAGCTATTGCCAAATTGATTATAGCCATTATCGCCTAAACTAAAATAGATCTTACCATCTGTACCAAACACCAAACGCCCAGCATTATGGTCATCTCCAGCCGGTAACTTATCTAAAATAACCGTTTCATCTGCCAATTTCTGCTCTTGGGCATTATAAGTTAAACGCACAATACGCCCATATTCAGAGACTTTTGGTTCAGCTTGCTCTGAATAGGTATAGTAGGCATAGACATAATCTTCTTTTTTGCCTTTTAGGAAATTAGGGTGTAATGCCATACCTAATAAGCCTTGATGTGGCGGCGCTGAAAAAGCCTTCTCAAAGGTATAGAGCACCTTGCGCTCTGCCGTTGTTGGATTAACCACAGAAATATGCTTACCTTGACGCTCAGTCACCCAAATATTATTATCTGCGCCCCAGACCATATCCCAAGGACTCTCAAGTTGATCCACTAAAACTGTGCCTTTAAAACTCATATCTTCAGTGATTACCGCCACAGGAACTTTTTCTGCTTTAGGCTCAACTTTTGCTTCTACTTTTAACTCTGTAGCTTGTTGCTCTGTGGCTTTTTCATTTTTCTGTTCAGTAGACTCTGTTTTCACTGTGGCTTGTGTCTCTTTTAAACTTTCTGCATTCACAGTTTTAACTTCTTCGGCATATGCAATTGTGATAAAAGCACTCAATGCTGTTGCAATAATTGTTTTTTTCATAGGAAATCCTTTAGATAATGAATTGTGCGTATTTTACTTTAAATAGGCAACAAGCGGTTAGATCTTTATTCAATTTTGCGAACACTTTATAATGTTCTAAATTTTTTTATAAGACCATTATTATGCTAAAACGTTTAAAAAATCTGATCAATCGTCCTTTTCGCACCAGCATCAACCAGCGTAACCAGAAGCGATTAAAAAATAGTGAATTCTCAGTAATCTCAAGTAACTGTAACGGTGCCTTGATATTACATGATTTGGGCCAAAAATTTAATTCTCCCTTTGTGAATCTCTATCTTGAACCTAATGATTTTATTAAATATTTGCAAAATATATCTCATTATATGCAATCGGAGCTGATTTTTGAGAAAACTGAACGCCCCTACCCTGTCGGTAAATTGGATGATATTGTGATTTATTTTATGCATTATCATTCAGAACAAGAAGCAAAAGAAAAGTGGATAGAACGTGCGACACGTATTAACATGGATAATTTATTCGTAATCTTTACCGATCGAGATGGCTGCAGTTATCAGAATTTAGTTGATTTTGAAAATTTGCCTTATCCAAATAAAGTTGTGTTTACCCACAAACATTACCCAGAGTTAAAATCTGCTTTTTACATTAAAGGTTTTGAGCAATCTCATCAAGTTGGAGATCTTTTTGATTATGCTGGATTCTTTGGCAAAAAATATTATGACCAATTTGATTATGTAGAGTGGTTTAACCACAAATAATTACACGAAATTATGTAGTACTTGCACAAATCAAATATTTGAATTCACCACTCTCTCCCTCTGGGAGAGAGACCGCAAAAATTGCGTTCAGTAATTTTTGCAGAGAGAGGGTAACAAACTTGATATCTAAGGAATATTTGACAATTTCCCTCTCCCTGACTTCGGTGCTGAACGCACCCTCAGTCTGTCCCTCTCCCAGAGGGAGAGGGTGTGTAAAGTTTGTGCAACTACTACATAATACCGTAATTACAAGTTAGTGGGGAGTATTTAACAAAAAAGCGAGCCTAAGCTCGCTTTTTAGAATCATTTAAGATTAGATTTTTTGCATTGCAGCAACTTCTGCAGCGAAATCTGATTCAACTTTCTCGATACCTTCACCTACTTCTAAACGTACGAAGTTAGTTACATCAGCACCAGCAGCTTTTAAGAATTCACCTACAGATACAGATGGATCCATTACGAATGGCTGGCCAGTTAATGAAACTTCACCAGTGAATTTAGCCATACGGCCTTCAACCATTTTCTCTGCGATTGCTTGTGGTTTACCTGATTCCATTGCGATAGCGATTTGGATATCACGTTCTTTAGCAACAACATCTGCAGGAACATCTTCAGGCTTAACGAATTCTGGACGGCTTGCAGCAACGTGCATTGCAACTTTCTTGAATAAATCTTCGTCACCGTTAACACCAGCAACTAATACACCGATTTTAGCACCGTGTAAGTAGAATGCGTTTGCGCCATCTAAGAATTGAACACGACGGATGTTCATGTTCTCACCGATTTTAGCAACTAAAGCAACACGTTGTTCTTCGAATTGTGCTGCTAAAGCTTCGATTGTGATACCTTTGTTTGCTGCTGCGTGGTCTGCAACTTCATTTGCTAATGCTAAGAAGCTTGCATCTTTAGCTACGAAGTCAGTTTGGCAGTTCATTTCAACTAACACACCGAAACCATCTGCGATACGCGCTAAGATTACACCTTCAGCTGCAACGTTACCTGCTTTTTTAGCAGCTTTTGCTTGACCTGATTTACGCATGTTGTCGATCGCTAATTCGATATCACCGTTCGCTTCAACTAACGCTTTTTTACATTCCATCATACCCGCGCCTGTGCGTTCGCGAAGTTCTTTAACTAATGCTGCTGTAATTTCAGCCATTTTTTATTCCTCTCAAATGTAGATATAAAAGAAAAGCAGGGGTAATTCGCCCCTGCCTCACATCATGAATGTTTTAAGGGCTCGCCTTAAAGACCAGATTATTCTGCCGCTGGAGCTAATTCAGCTTCAACAGTTTGACCACGACCTTCTTTGATCGCTGCAACAGCTGCATCAACGTAAAGTTGGATTGCACGCGCTGCATCATCGTTACCAGGGATAACGTAGTTAACGCCATCTGGGCTTGCATTAGTATCAACGATAGCAAATACAGGGATACCTAAGTTGTTTGCTTCTTTGATTGCGATGTGTTCGTAGTCTGCACCGATTACAAAGATTGCATCAGGTAAGCCAGCCATATCTTTGATACCGCCTAAGCTTAATTCTAATTTCTCTAACTCACGAGTACGCATTAAAGCTTCTTTCTTAGTGATTTTCTCGAAAGTACCGTCTTGAGTTTGAGCTTCTAAATCTTTTAAACGTTTGATTGATTGACGAACTGTTTTCCAGTTAGTTAACATACCACCTAACCAACGGTGGTTAACGTAGAACTGTTGGCTCTCTACTGCTGCTTGTTTAACTGCTTCTGACGCTGCACGTTTTGTACCAACGAAAAGAACTTTACCGTTGTTGCTCGCGATACGAGTTAACTCTGCTAATGCATCGTTGAATAATGGTAATGTTTTTTCTAAGTTGATGATGTGAACACCGTTACGAGCACCAAAGATGTATGATTTCATTTTTGGGTTCCAGTAACGAGTTTGGTGACCGAAGTGAACGCCCGCGTTAAGCATGTCGCGCATAGAAACTTGTGCCATGATAATTTTTCCTTTGTTTAGTTCCGCTAGTATGACTGTTAGCGGAAGGGTTTAGCCTCCACATACCCTAATCAATCGACCTTGAGACTCACCATTGAATCCGCCAGCACCCCGATAGCTAGTTTGTGATATGTGTGTGATTTAGTGTTAAAAATAAAAATGTTTTTTGCTCAACAAAATTTTGCTGGAACAAAAAACGGACGAATTCTACAGGATTTAGGGAATAAAAGCTAGTGTTTTTATCATAATTCCCAATAAAACCATTTAGAGTCAACGTACTTCGATTTCAGTTTCAAAGTTCAGAATTTCTTTTTAACTATTTTATATTCAAAAGTATGATAGCATCACCTATTCTCCTCTCCTATAAAGGCTCTTTGCTCTATGCAAGCGATCTATTTTTAGCAAAGTTTTGCAAATAAGAGCATATAGCCCACACAACCACACAAAAATCCGGTATAATTCCTGAAATTTACTTGGTGCATTATTGCACCTTTTTTAATTTTTAACGAAAGAGAATTTATGTTTCAAAATAACCCCCTCCTCGCTCAATTAAAACAGCAAATTGAAGCAAATAAAGAATATGTAGAAGGTAAAGTCAAAGCTTCAGATAAAGCCTATGGTTTCCTAGAGTGCGATAAAAAATCTTACTTTATTCCACCAATGGAAATGAAAAAAGTAATGCATGGTGATACGGTAAAAGCGGTAGTTAAGCGTGATGGTGATAAAGAACAAGTAGAAATTGATAGCTTAATTGAACCAATGCTTGAACGTTTCATTGCGCAAGTTCGTTTTAATAAAGAGAGTAAATTACAACTTTCAGTAGATCATCCTAGCATTAAAAACATCATTCCAGCTAATACAAACAAAAAGGTAACCGAAAAATTACAGGAAGGTGATTGGGTTGTAGCAAATTTAAAAACACACCCATTGCGTGACGATCGTTTTTTCTTTGCACAAGTGAGCCAATTTATCTGTCATGTGGAAGATAACTTTGCACCTTGGTGGGTAACATTAGCACGTCACGAACAACCTCGTGAGCCAGTAAAAGGCGCAGAAAGCTACGAATTACACGATGAATTAACTCGTGAAGATCTCACTTCGCTCTATTTCACTACAATTGACTCACCTAGCACCCAAGATATGGATGATGCTTTGTATGTTGAGCCAATTAATCAAGATGGTAGCCAAGTAGGCTGGCGTTTAGTTGTAGCGATTGCAGATCCAACGGCTTATATCCCACTTAACTCACAAATTGAGAAAGATGCTCGTCAGCGTTGTTTTACTAACTATCTACCAGGTTTCAATATTCCAATGTTACCTCGTGAGCTTTCTGATGAACTTTGCTCTCTTGTTCCAAACCAAAAACGTGCTGCTTTGGTCGCTTATATTGAAACGGATTTAGCAGGAAATATTACTTCTGAAGCTCGTTTTACTTCAGCATGGGTAGAATCCAAAGCGAAACTAGCTTATAACGATATTTCTGATTATCTTGAAAAAGTTGAGAATCATTGGATACCTGCTAATACAGAAATACAGCAACAAATCGAATGGCTACATCAATTTACCTTAGCGCGCATTGACTGGCGTAGTAAAAATGCATTGCTATTTAATGAACAAGGTGATTACAGCTTTGAGCTTGAAGAAGATGGTTCTGTGAAAGACATTCACGTAGAATACCGCCGTATTGCAAATCAGATGATTGAAGAATCGATGATTATTGCTAATATCTGCGCAGCACAATTCCTTGATAAACATGCTAATACAGGCGTATTTAATACACATATCGGTTTTGATCCGAAAAATTTAGAGCCTGTAAGAACATTTTTATTGGATACGCTTGCAACAGATGATAACCGTTCGGAATTAAATGAACGTTATGCACCGGAGCGTCTAAGCACATTAGATGGCTATATCCAGATGCGTCATGACATTGAAGAATTCCCTGAGAATTTCTTAGAGTTACGCTTACGTCGTTATTTAACTTTTGCAGAATTTAAAGCAGAAGTTGCACCACATGTAGGGTTAGGTATTAGCCACTATGCGACTTGGACATCTCCAATCCGTAAATATGGCGATATGGTTAACCACCGTTTAATTAAACAAATATTAGCTCAACAAACAGCTACTCCAGTGGCGGAAAGCATCTTAGTTCGTTTACAAGAAGCTCGTAAACAAAATCGAATGGTTGAACGTGATATTGCTGATTGGCTCTATGCTCGTTATTTAGCACCAATGGTTGAGAAAAATATCGAATTTGATGGTGAAGTCCATGATGTTTCTCGTGGTGGATTACGTGTGAAAATCATTGAAAATGGCGCATCAGTTTTCGTACCATTCTCAACGTTACATCCAAATAAAGACGAAATGCTATTTAACCCTGAGCAAATTGCATTATTCATTAATGGTGAAAAAGCATATCAGATCGGGCAAGCTGTGCGAATCAAGCTAAAAGAAGTTCGTTTAGAAACACGTAGCATTGTAGGCGAGATTTTAGCTTAGATATTGATATACAAGTGGTTTTTATAACACTTCAGATATATCTCGTCTAACAGATAAAAATACAAGCGGTGAAATTTTGTTAAATTATGCAAAATCCCACCGCTTGTTTCGTTTAGTTAAGCCTTAAATAAGCTTAAAGTGACTGTGCTTTCACCGCTGCAAACGCAACCATATTAATAATGCGGCGCACTGATGATACAGGGTTTAGAATATGCGCTGACTTATTCATACCAAGTAAAATTGGACCAACAGTGATTGCTGTCGTTGTTGCTCGTAACAGATTATAACTAATACGAGCTGATTCCACATTTGGCATAACAAGTAAGTTAGCAGAACCTTTTAATGGACTATCTGGCATATAGCTACGACGTAATTTTTCTGATAATGCTAAATCACCATGCATTTCACCGTCGATCATTAATTGTGGATCTCGAGCTTGAATCAATGCCAAGGCTTCACGCATTTTTGGCGCACCCAATTGGTTCGATGAGCCAAAGTTAGAGTGCGACAATAATGCGACTGCAGGCTCAATACCAAAACGTTTAATCTCTGCAGATGCCATTAACGTGATGTCTGCAATCTCCTCAGCTGTTGGATCTGCATTTACATAGGTATCTGTCATAAATACGTTACCAGTTGGTAATACTAAGCTATTTAATGCTGCAGGTACTTTTACACCTTCTCTCACGCCAATAATGTCGCGAATTGCTTCTAAATGACGACTATAAGTGCCGAATAGACCACAAACTAAGCCATCTGCATAACCCATTTCAACTAAAAGTGCACCAATTACTGAAGTGTTTGATGTTGTTACACGTTTTGCAATAGCTTCCGTAATGCCACGGCGTTTCATGAGACTATAGTAACGTTTCCACAACTCTTCGTGTTTTTCATTATGTTCGTTATCAATAATTTCAAAATCACGACCTGCTTCTAAATATAAACCAAGTTTTTTGATTTTAGTTTGAATCACATCAGTTCGACCAATAAGGATCGGTGATGCTAACCCCATAGACACAATTTCTTGAGTGGCATGTAATGCTTTATCATCTTCACCTTCCGCTAATACGATGCGTTTCACATCTGCTTTCGCTTGAGCAAAGATTGGTTTCATAAACAAGTTTGTTTTATATACAAACTGAGTTAATTTCTCTTGATACGCATCCCAATCTGTAATTGGACGAGTTGCCACGCCAGACTCCATAGCTGCTTTGGCAACAGCTGGAGCAATACGTACAATTAAGCGAGGGTCAAACGGACGAGGAATCACATAGTCTGGACCAAATGTTGCACCCTCTCCGCCATATGCAGAAGTTACGACATCATTTTGTTCTGCGAGAGCTAAGTCAGCAATTGCATATACTGCTGCACGCTTCATCTCCTCGTTGATAGTTTTTGCACCTACATCTAATGCGCCACGGAAAATGAATGGGAAGCAAAGAACATTATTAACTTGGTTCGGATAATCTGAACGACCTGTGCACACAATCGCATCTGGACGCGCAGCTTTAGCTTCAGGTGGTGTAATCTCTGGGTTTGGATTCGCTAATGCAAGAATAATTGGATGAGCCGCCATTGAACGCACCATATCTTGAGTTAATGCACCTGCGGCTGAACAACCTAAGAAAATATCCGAATTTGGCATTGCATCTGCTAGCGTACGCCAACCGTTATCGTCAATCGCGTATGCTTTTTTAGTATCATCCATACGATCGTCACGATCTTTATAGATCACACCTTTAGAATCACACACCACGATATTTTCTCGTTTCATACCCAGTGAAACTAATAAATTCAGACATGCAATAGATGCAGCACCAGCACCTGATGCAACTAAACGCACATCTTCAATTTTTTTATTCACGATGCGAAGCGCATTGATAACAGCTGCTGAACTGATAATTGCTGTACCATGTTGGTCATCGTGGAAAACAGGAATATTCAAACGTTCACGTAATTTCTGTTCAATATAGAAACATTCTGGTGCTTTAATATCTTCAAGGTTAATACCACCAAAAGTAGGCTCAAGAGAAGCAATAATATCAACGAGTTTCTCTGGATCACGTTCATTGATTTCAATATCAAATACATCAATACCAGCAAATTTTTTGAAGAGGACTCCTTTCCCTTCCATCACAGGTTTACCTGCTAATGCACCAATATTACCTAAACCAAGAACCGCTGTACCGTTTGAGATAACAGCAACAAGGTTACCTTTCGCTGTATAACGATAAGCTGCACTAGGATCTTTCTCGATTTCTAAGCAAGGCTCTGCAACACCTGGAGAATAAGCAAGAGCAAGATCGCGCTGAGTTGCTAGAGATTTAGTTGGGGTTACTTCAATTTTTCCTGGAATTGGAAATTCATGGAAATCAAGGGCTGCTTGACGTAATTTATCATCCATAGTGATATCCTTCTTTAATGATATGAAAAAACATTTTGGCATTTTACTCCAAAAATTAACCAAATTTTGTGATATAGGTCTAACTATTTAACATTTATTTAAAAAAATCAACTAATTTATGGTCTTCTTTCCAGACATATTAAAATTTCTACATTTTTGTAATTTTATTATATTCTTTAAATTTTATAACATTTGGTTTATTTATTTTAAATTGATAA
>MQVI01000063.1 GCA_002002485.1 Pasteurellaceae bacterium 15-036681 | reverse complement strand
TTGGTGTAAGTAGTAACACACTAATATTAATACTTTCAAATAAAATAAAAGCTGAAGATTCATCTTTTGTATCAATACGCACCACACAAGCAGATGTTACTTTATCTAATAGATCAAATAGTGCTTTAATATCATCTGCAACTGCATTTTCAATACGAGCTACAAAATGATTAAATGCTTTAGCAATACGGCGATTACCGAAATGTTTAGGCATATCAATAACTTCTTCTTTGAAAATATCTCTAACTAAATAATCAAAGTCAGCCCTATTAGTATTTTGAGTTGATAGAATTAATCTAGCAACGTCTTTAAATATCAAGAAATCTTCTAAATTCAACCAAGCTCTGTTATAGGCGCGATTTGTAACCATAATATTTTGAAAATCTGGCTTTTCTAACATTTCTTTTAATTTTGAATATATTGCCAATAATAATAAATTGAGTGTTGTTAGACGTTGTTGCCCATCAATAACGGTTGCTTTATTTTCTTCACCTAAAATACAAATCAGCGATCCTAGAAAATACCCTTTATCATTTTCAGATAAATCATCAAATAAATTATCCCATTGGTTTTTATTCCACGCATATTCTCGTTGATAGGGTGGGATCACATACTGAAATGATTTACCATCACTATCTTGGCTTAGCAACGCAGAGATAGTTATTTGTTTTGCTGTTTGAATCATATTTTATTCTTCCTTAGTATAATTAATGAGTTTGATCATTTTATATATTTTTAACCATTTGTGAAAGTGAAACGGCTATTCTTCCCCCAACAAAAACTCCCTAATATGTTGATGTATAATCCCATCAATATTTTCCTGCCAAAAATCATCCATTGTAATCACATATTTCGGGTAATTATCGGCAATGGCTTGCAGTGGTGAGAATTCTCGTTGCACGGTTTGTTCGCTTTCTAATTTATAGGCAACTTGGATATAGACTTTTTCACTCTGCTTTTGCGCCACAAAATCCACTTCTTGCGTGCCGAGTTTGCCGATATAAACCTGATAACCACGGCGTTTGAGTTCAAGATAAACCAGATTTTCTAAAATGCCAGCAATCAAACTGGTACGAAAGCCCATTGTAGCGTATAGCAAAGAAACATCACCCAAATAGAATTTTTCTTGGGTTTTTAAAATCTCTTTGCCTTTGAGATCAAAGCGTTCCACTCGGTGCAAAATAAAGGCGGATTCAAGGGCTTTAAGATAGTTATAAACGGTATTGACATCTACTTTGCGCTGTTGGCTTTTGAAATAATCTGCAACACCTTTGCCTGAAAAGGTATTTCCAATGTTATCAAAAGCATATTTCACAATGCGTTCCAATAGCTCTACATCACGGATTTTATGGCGTTGCACGGTATCTCGCAAAATCACTGACGCATAAATATCTTGTACGATTTTATATGCCGTTTCTTGTGGGTAGTCTGCGGTATGTACCAGCGGGAAACCGCCTTTTTGTAGATATTCATTAAAAAGTGCGGATGAATTTTGGATAGTTTTGTTGGTGTAACCTGCCTTAAAATCCAAAAATTCTTTATAAGATAGGGTAAAAATCGGTATTTCCACATAACGCCCTGCGAGATAGGTAGAGAGTTCCGATGAAAGCAAATGCGAATTTGAGCCAGTGATATACAAATCCAAATTGAAATCAACCATAAAAGCATTTACCGCTTTTTCCCAGTCGCTAACTTCTTGAATTTCATCCAGTAATAGATAATATTTATCTGCGGTTTGAATCTTCTCTTTTACTAAGCCATAAAGCTTTTCAGCGGTTTTGAACTCACTAAATGCAAAACTTTCAAAATTGATATGGATAATTTGTTGTTTAGCAATACCTTGTGCCATAAGCTCCGCACATAACAATTTCATTACCGTAGATTTACCCGAACGGCGAATCCCCGTAATCACTTTGATTAAAGGTGTATTAATAAACGGTTTAAGCTGTTGAAGATAGTTTGGACGATTGATCATAGTAAAACCTTTTGGGTATATCCTAAATTAGCAATAATTTTACTATTTTATTTTGGGTATAACCATAAAAACCTTTCAGTGGCTATCTTTTTTAGGGGTATATCTTAAAAAGATCGTCTATTTCTCAGAAAAAATAAAACAACAAGCGGTAATTTCTGCGTAAAAAATTGCAAACTCGTATTTTAGCTATTGAATAAAGTCCTAAATTTTACTATTATTGATTTAAATTAGTAATTTTTAGGACTTTCATGAATTCTCAAACACTTCAACAAAATGAATTGGAAATCACTTCCCTTTCGCCAAATGTTTTTAGCACACTCAAACAGATCGCTATTACGCACCATAAAAAGCTGATTGCGACTTTTTCTTTAGTCGGCTTGGAAAATGCGCTTTTTCTGCTCTATCCATTAGTAGGGAGCTTTGCGGTGAATGCGGTGTTGGCAGGTAATGTGTTGCACGCTCTGCTTTATGCGGTGATGATCCTTGTGATTTGGTCTGTGGGGTCTGCTCGTCGGGCGGTGGATACTCGGGCATTTGTGCGTATTTATGCGGAACTGGCTGTGCCTGTTATTCTTAATCAAAAAGGCAAAGGCTCAACATCATCAGCAACGGCGCACGCTGCGCTTTCTCGTCAATTTGTGAATTTCTTTGAAGATCAACTGCCAACGTTGATTACATCGGTGTTCTCAATTATTGGCTCAGTGGTGATGTTGATTGCGATTGAATTTTGGTCTGGCTTGGTAGCGTTGGTGATTTTAATCGGCTTTTCGCTAGTATTGCCACGCTATACAAAGATGAATGATCGCCTCTATTTCAAACTGAACAACCGTTTAGAAAATGAAGTAAATGTGATCGAACGTAGCCAAAGCCACGAACTGATTAAGCACTATAACCTGCTGTCAAAAATCCGCATTGCAATTTCTAACCGTGAAGCCTTTAGCTATTTGCTGATTGGGATTGCAATGGCGATTTTATTCGGTACAACTTTGGTTATTCTGAGTTTAAAAGACGGTATTCAAGCTGGTCATATTTATGCGGTTATCACTTATTTATGGACTTTTGCAATGTCTTTAGATGATATGCCGAGATTAGTTGAGAAGTTTTCTGAACTGAAAGATATTGGAAAACGGGTGGAAGTTTAGGTGACTAACTAAAAAGCCATTTGGGGAAACTCAAATGGCTTTTGTTAAAAAATGATACCAATACGATAAAAAATCTAGTGTCCCATAATAATATCTACATCTTCAGACTTATCATGTACTCCAAAACGATCAACTAACGTTTTGCTTGCCTCGTTTAAACCAATAACCTCTACGATTACACCCTGTTTACGATATCTTAAGACAACTTTATCTAGAGCTGAAACGCCTGTTACATCCCAAAAGTGAGCATGAGTAAGATCAATACTGACCTCTCTTACTGGTTGAGTGTAATCAAATTGATTAATGAAATCATCGGCAGAAGCAAAAAACACTTGGCCAACAACAGCATATCCTAAAGAATCGTTATCACCTGTTGGTAATATGCGTACAGATAAATAACGTCCAATCTTATTAGCAAAAAATAGTGCTGATAATAGCACGCCAGAAAAAACACCCAATGCTAAATTATGGCTGTAAACAACAATTGCTACGGTCACAAGCATAACAACATTAAAACCAATGGGATGCGTTTTTAGATCCTTGATTGACTGCCAGTTAAATGTACCAATTGATACCATTATCATCACAGCAACTAATGCAGACATTGGAATCACTTTTAGGAGATCATTCAAAAACACCACCATCAACAGTAAAATTACTCCAGCAAGAAACGTTGATAATCTCGTGCGACCGCCCGATTTTACATTAATAACCGATTGACCAATCATAGCACAGCCAGCCATTCCCCCCATAAAACCAGTGACAACATTCGCAATACCTTGGCCTCGACACTCTCTATTTTTATCGCTATCGGTTTCGGTCATTTCATCAATAATTGTTGCAGTCAGCAATGATTCTAGTAAGCCTACAGCCGCTAAGCTGAATGAATAAGGTGCAATAATCAATAGCGTTTCAAAATTTAGTGGAATATCAGGTAATAAAAATAAGGGTAATGTATCAGGTAATTGCCCCATATTCCCAACCGTTCTCACTTCAATCCCTAGAAAATAAGTAATTGCAGTTAGGGTAATAATCGTAACAAGTGGTGATGGAATTAATGTACCAATCTTAGGTAGCTTAGGAAATAGATAAATAATAGCAAGTCCAGCCATAACCAGAGCATAAGTATGCCAAGTAGTATTCATCAATTCAGGTAACTGAGCCATAAACATTAAAATGGCTAATGCATTAACAAAGCCAATGACTACAGCTCTAGCTACGAAACGGATGAGTGAACCTAATTTTAACCAACCCGCTATAATTTGAATAATACCGGTTAAGATCGTTGCAGCAAGCATGTATTGCAATCCATGCTCTTTTACTAAAGTTACCATAACTAATGCCATTGCGCCTGTTGCCGCAGAAATCATAGCAGGGCGTCCTCCAGTAAAGCTAACCACTACTGCGATACAAAAAGATGCATATAGACCAACCTTGGGGTCTACTCCTGCAATAACCGAGAAGGCAAGTGATTCCGGTACCAAGGCGAGAGCAACCACTAAACCAGAAAGAATATCGCCACGTATATTTGAGAACCATTGTTGCTTGATATTAGAGAAAGCTGAATAATTGAAGAAATTTAACATATTTACCTATGTAAGTTATCCAAGTACAAAGAACTTCTATTTCTTGTTTTAACTTGAGTAAAAAAGGGGCGTATTCTATAAGGTATCTGATTAAAAGGATAGTCATTTAAATCCAAAGTCAAATGGGTACTTATAATACCCAAAAGTTACAATTATTGACTTCTTAATAACTTTAAGTTATAATTATCTAACTTTTAGGAAAACTGCCCACAATCTTCTACGAAAAATGCGCGCGGTTTTCTTTCAATTTATGCATATTCAATGCGTTGCAATATAACGCTTACTTTTAACTTAAAATATCTTATTTCGATTATTAAGTTTCTTCGCAATAATCATCTCATTTAAGAGATATCGACAAACATAAAAAACTATTAAGGAGTATTATCGTTGTGTCTTATTCAAATTTTATCGAAAAGAAATCGACATTTAATCCCCTTGTGATTGGAACGACATTGTCACTTGTGGTGTTGTTAGTTTTAACAACATTACTACTACCCACTCAAAGCACGGAGTTATTAAATTGGGCTAAAGCCGCAATATTTGCTAACTTTAGTTGGTTTTATATCCTAGCCTTTTCACTCTTTTTAGCCTTTCTTTTTATTCTCTCTCTAAGCCGCTTTGGTAATATTAAATTAGGCAGTAATGAAGAAGAGCCTGAATTTTCCTTTATTTCTTGGCTTGCAATGTTATTTGCAGCAGGAATGGGGGTAGGTTTAATGTTCTTTGGTGTTGCAGAGCCTCTTACCCACTCTTTTTCAGCGATTACTCAAGGTGATCAGCAAGATGCGTTATTGCATACTGTTTTCCACTGGGGTATTCACGCTTGGGGTGTGTATGCGATCATTGCATTAGCATTAGCCTATTTCGGTTTCCGTTATAAATTACCGCTTGCCTTACGTTCGTGTTTTTACCCTTTATTAAAAGAACGCATTAACGGCAAATTAGGGGATATTATTGATGTAATGGCACTGGTTGCTACCCTATTCGGTATTATTACCACCCTAGGCTTTGGTGCCTCACAGTTAGGCGCGGGTTTAGAACAATTAGGCTGGTTATCTCGCAGTGATTTTCCTATTCAAGTCGGCATTATTATTGCCGTAATGACACTTGCTGTCATATCAGCGATGTCTGGGGTGGGCAAAGGAGTAAAAATTCTCAGTGAAATTAATTTATCACTCGCCTTTTGCTTGATGCTTTTCGTATTATTTGCAGGCCCGACACTCTATTTACTCTCTACGTTCAGTGATAACTTAGGGACTTATTTAAGCAATATCGTTGAATTAAGTTTCAAAACTTATGTGTATGAGCCTGAAAATAGTAGCTGGTTCACTGGTTGGACTGTTCTCTATTGGGCTTGGTGGTGTTCTTGGGCGCCATTTGTAGGCTTATTTATTGCCCGTATTTCTCGTGGTAGAACTATTCGTGAATTTATTTTTGGGGTGTTAGCTATTCCGAGTTTATTCGGTGTTTTATGGTTTACAATCTTTGGTAATGGTGCGCTTTGGCTTGATGCAAATGTAGCTGGTGGCGTACTACACGAAATGACAGGTACACCTGAAAAGCTGCTCTTTAAATTCTTAGAGTTTTTACCATTTTCGACACTCACTAGCATTGCTGCTTTAATTATTATTGCATTGTTCTTTGTAACATCAGCCGACTCGGGTATTTATGTTCTGAATAATATGGCCTCTCGAGATAAGAGTTTAAGTGCACCACGTTGGCAGGCGTTGATGTGGGGTGTGCTGATGTCAGTTGTTGCGATCGTATTGTTAAAAGCAGGCGGTTTGGCAACATTGCAAACAATGACATTAATTGTAGCACTACCTTTCGCTATTTTAATGCTGATTATGTGTGTGAGTTTATGGAAAGGGATTTCATTTGACCAAAAATACTTTGAAACTAAAGTAACACCAACCAGTATTTTCTGGACAGGTGACAAATGGAAAGAGCGTTTAGGTCAGATGATGAACCAAACTCAAGAAAAAGATATTATTAAATTCTTAAAACAAGTTGCATTACCAGCAATGCGTGAATTACGCCAAGAGTTAATTGGTGTGCATAATCTTAGCGTTGAAGTTACTCAGCAGTTAGATGCTGATGAACCAACCGTTGAGATTGTGGTTAAAAAAGAGAATATGCGTGACTTTATGTATGGCATTAAATCTGTGGGCCACGAAGTGTCTGAGCAGTTAATTGATGATGACAATATGCCACATATTCAACACGCAATGACCTATCAGCCTATCACCTACTTCTTTGATGGCCGAACAGGTTATGATGTGCAATATATGACCCGCAATGAATTAATTGCCGATATTCTAAAACAATACGAGCGTTATCTCACCTTGTTAGAAGATGATGTTGGTCAAGAGCTAATGGCTCACGAGCAGACTGAATTAGCGGAATAAACCTATTTGGGGGCAACAGCCCCCATTTTTATTATCTATGCGTATAACAACCACATTCAATAAACCTGTTGTATTTACAAGCCTAGTGAGTGCCTTATCGCTGATTGTCTTTGTACTCATTATTCCCGATATTGCGCTAAACCAACTTGCCTTTCTCAAACAAGTGATTTTGGCGCAATTCGGTTGGCTTTATATACTCAGTTGTGGCTTTTTTATTTTTTTCTTGATCTTCCTTGCATTCAGTCGCTATGGCGATATTAAATTGGGAAGTGATGATGAAGAGCCTGAATTTAGTCTAAAAAGCTGGTTCTCACTCTTATTTACGGCAGGAATGGGGATCGGGATTATCTTTTTAGGTGTAAGTGAACCCCTTTCTCACTATGTTAATCCCATTGAAATAGTACAGACTGAGCGACAGGCAATCTTTCAAAGTATCTTCCATTGGAGTGTCAATGCTTGGGCAATTTATGCAGTGATGGCACTGGCTATTGGCTATTTTGGTTTTCGTTACAAGCTACCCCTTTCATTACGTTCTTGTTTTTACCCGCTATTTAAACAACGTATTAATGGCAAAGTGGGTGATGTCATCGATATTCTTGGGCTTTGTACAACACTATTTGGCTTAATAACTACTCTAGCTTATGGGGTTGTTCGTTTGGTATCGGCCTTTGGAAATAATGTCAGCATTCAATTATTGCTGATTGCTATTTTTATCGTGGCCATCTTTATCGCAACCCAACGTTTAAATAAAGGGTTACGTTTAATCAGTGAATGGAGCCTAATTCTTTCACTGCTATTACTTGCCTTTGTGCTTGTTGTCGGCCCGACATCTCACCTACTTTCAGCTTTAACTGAAAATATAGGGTTCTACCTTTCAAGTGTGTTACCCGCAGGATTAAAAACCTATAGCTATCAACCACAATATAAAGGGTGGTTTAGCGAATGGACTATTCTCTACTGGGCTTGGTGGTTTTCTTGGGCGCCAGCGTTTGGGATCTTTATTGCCCGAATTTCTAAAGGACGCACAATCCGAGAGTTTATTTGGGGCGTATTGATAGTGCCTAGCCTATTCTTTGTGATTTGGTTTAGCATTTTTGGCAATGGTGCCATTTGGATTGAAACAACCTTAGCAGATAGTCCGTTAAGCAACTTCATTGATCAATCGGGTAAGTTATTATTTCTTTTTTTAGAACAATTACCTTTTTATCAAGGGGCATATTATATTGCTTTAATTGTAATCAGCTTGTTTTTTATTACCACTGTCGATTTTGGCGTTTATATTTTAAATAACATCTCTGCGCAAGATAAATCAGTGGTTTCACCACGTTGGCAAATTGTATTTTGGGGTGGATTAATCTCTATTTTAACCGCAGTACTCTTCCAATTTGGTGGTATCGAAACTTTACAAGCTACAATGCTACTGTTTTCACTACCCTTTGCATTGTTAATGTTAGTGATGGCATTTAGTCTATTAAAAGGCTTAAATTCTGATTTCCATTATCACCACGCAACCTTAGCTGAAACAAATTGGAATGATGAAGATTGGCGTAAAAAACTTACCACAATGCTAACACCTCACAATCAACAGAATATGGCACACTATTTAAAATATATTGCGCTACCTGCGATGAGAGAACTGCGTCAAGAGTTAATCGGTATTTATGATTTAAATATACATTTGCTCTCTGAATTTGATGAACATAAATGGATTGAACTCACTATTGAAATGAATAACTCGGCATTCTCTTACAAACTGATGTTAGAAGATAATCATCTAATGGTTTATACCCAACCTGAATTAGCCTATATAATACAACCTCTTGAAAAAGATGAATTGATTGCTGAGATCCTAGCTAGATATGATGAGTTTTCAGCTCAATCTTTATAAAACAAGCGGTTGGATTGAGTGATTTTTTTGCAAAAAAGTCAGCTATATAATGGGCTTTTCTAATTTCTGTTTATGTAAGAAAACTGTTCTTTTCAATGAATAAAGGTAGAATAACCTAATTAACTATAAAATATTACAGGAGATAAATTGAATAGTCATTATCAGCTCACAGAAAAGAGCGTTTCAATCTTCATCAATGAGCAACTAGAAAAAAATGATATGTTCACATTACTTAATACGTTTTGTGAATGGTTACGAGAAAACAAAAGCTCTTCTGAAAATTTACGCACAGTCATTAAAGCTCTCGAAGAAAATCAAGATCTCACCCGCAATTTATCTAGCCAACTTTGTCGTTGGTTATGCAGTATGCGTTTATACCCATTACTAATTAGTAACGGAATGCTTGCGAGAGAAGGTTTTGGACGAGAGTTCCGTTCACGTTTATACGAAAAAATTAACCCCTCTTTCAAAGATATTTCTGATCTGCGAGATATTTTCGTCTTACTCTTTAAAGATAAAGATGATGTGAATTGGTTAAATAATGTTTCTATCTCGGACTGGCAGAAATTACTTAAACTACTCGCCGATAACACAACAGCGCACGAGCATGAAACCTTACGCAATCACCTCTATTTTGAAGGGCTTTTTGCGATTGAAATGCTTTCGATTTGGATTGCAGCAGAAGATATGGATCCTGATTTAATGCGATTAGATCCTACATTACTGGATGTGAATAGCCCATTTGTTGAATTACAACGAGAAGTCGCCCTTTGGGTAAATGCTCGCCGCAAACATCAAGCATTTGATAGTAGCCATTTAGATGTAATGTTTATCCAAAGCAGAGAACTTATTGAGCGTTTGCGTAAAAAAGGAATTAGCAATGGCGCCTCTTTAGGCGTTGCACATTTGTTAGAAAGATTAGAGCAAACACTTTCTAGATTGTCTGCGTTAATGAAAGCTTTTGGCCCAAATCGATTTTTAGCCCGCCGAATGCTGTTATTAACGCATAAATTAGCGATTGCCTCAGCAGATAAACACAGTGTCGTGAAATTATGGCGTCAAAGTGTTGGTATGCTATCAAGAACAATTACACAAAGTGCCAGTGACCACGGTGAACATTATATTACTCGCTCTCGCAAAGAGTATTTGAGTATGTTCTACTCTGCGGCGGGGGCTGGGGTAATTATTGCATTTATGGCGTTAATTAAGGTCTATTTAGGCGAATTAATCGAAAACCGCTTTTGGTTTGGTTTAGTCGCAGGTATAAATTATGCAGTTGGGTTCATTATCATATTCTTATTGCATTTTACTGTTGCTACAAAACAACCTGCTATGACAGCTGCTCGCTTTGCAGAAGCGGTAGAAAGAAACTCACAAGGACGTAGCATAGATATGCAATTAGCTCAATTGTTAGTTGATGTACTTCGTTCACAAACGGCTGCGGTATTAGGTAACCTTTCTCTTGCATTGATTGTTTCAGCTCTAATTGGCTCAATTTATCAATCTTATTTAGGAAATACGGTGCTGGACAGTAATCAAATTGAGTATCAATTAAATAGCATTAATCCTTTAAATGGTGCGCTTTGGTTTGCTGCCATTGCAGGTGTTTGGCTGTTCTGTTCGGGTATTATTGCTGGATTTTTTGATAACCGCTGTAATTATCTCAATCTTAGAATGCGCCTACAAGAACACCCTCTATTGACTAAGATTATGCCAGCAAAATTAAGAGAACGTTTTGCAAATTATATCCATAATAACTACGGTGCAATTATGGGAAATGCAAGCTTTGGATTACTGCTCGGGCTGACGGGTGTTGTAGGCTATGTAACTGGATTGCCTTTGGATATCCGACATATTGCCTTTTCTTCAGCCAATATAGGCTATGTGATGACAAGCGGTGAGATTAGCCTCTTAATTTTCATTCAAAGCTTATTTTTTGTGATTTTAATTGGTTTAGTGAATTTAATCGTGAGCTTTTCTCTCACACTCTTTATTGCACTTCGTTCATTGAATAAAGAAATTCATAGCTGGAAAAACATTGCCCACTGTGTTTGGGACATCGCCAAACAAAAGCCACTAAGTTTGTTCTTTCCGATTGATTTAGATGATAAGGATGCTTATCAGAATTAGAAGATATGAATTAATCTGTAGGAATTTTAGTTTGATACGATGAATTATTTTCTCAATCTTTACCGCACAAGCGGTGAGATTTAGCCATTTTTTTGGGCATAATAGACAAAATGGTTGCTAAAAATTGCGGTAAAGCCTTATATTACAAGCTTTACCGTGATTTTTTGAAAATGAACAAAAAACTTGCCCTTTCTGCCAAAAATCTAATATTCGCAAATATGGCGTTCGAAATAATATTCAACGCTATAAATGCAATCTTTGTAATAAGACTTTTACCCTTCAAAAGAAATTAGATCCTATTAAGATCTGGAATG
>MQVI01000062.1 GCA_002002485.1 Pasteurellaceae bacterium 15-036681 | reverse complement strand
CAGTTAAACAGTTCTTAAAACAGTTAGAAAATAATCAATTAGCTTATTGGTTAGCAGATGATTTTATTCTATTTGGTAATGAATTTAAGCTAGATATTAAAGTGATTCGTCCTTTAATGGTGATTGAAAATCCACAATTAAATTCAAATTTAGAGTCAATTCGCGGATCAATTTCTCATAGTTTATGGCAAAAATTATTAAAATATCCGCTTAAAAAAGCATTGGCGGTAAAACGAAATTTCAGTTAATAAATAAAAATTAGGAAAGTAAGTGTCAGCATTATTTAATCTTTTTTATATTTATGATCCGTGGCTATTCCATTTCTTTAGAATGGCGTTTTTTACAGGGGTAGTTGCTTGTTTAGCTCTTGCCTATAAAGCTTATAAAAAACAGCTAACGAAAGGAATTTTTGTACCTGTTGATAGCATTGTAGTTATTCTAAGCTTAATTGGAGTAAGCATAATCCCTGTACTTTTACACGGAACCAAAGATTTCAGCGTTGTATTTATGTATTGTAAGACGTTGATTTTATTTATCTTTGGCTTAGGTATTTACAATTTATTCTATTTTAACCAACAGGGCTCACAACGAATTATTAAAGATCTCAAAATTGGTATTGTGGTTCAAGCGGTCATTGGCTTTGTTGCCTTAGCAGGATTACCTTTTATGATCGATCTTGCCCTTTCAACCAATATTGTATTACCGCGTTTTTATGGTTCAGAGCAAGAATATCGCCTATATAATTTAACTTCAATGGCGTTTTTCCAGTTGAGTGCTTTTTATTTAATGTTATTACATTTCTTATTAAGTTATAACAGTAGAGAAAAAGAGAATGGTTATATCAATAGCATTTTCCTATTTTTATTGCTCTTTATTGGTTTAATTTCGGGCAGAACATTTTTACTGTTATCAGTAGTAAGTATTTTGATTTACTTTAACTGGCGTTATATTCCGAGTTTATTATTATTCGCTGGAATTTGTGTATTCTTAGCTCACGAATATTCGGATAATAGATATGTTTATCATGCATTAGAACCGCTAATTAATATCATCAAAGTGGTAGAAACAGGACAAGATTTAGATAGTTTATCAGATTTAAGCTCATCAACGGATACTTTGGTTCAGCACCATTTATATATGCCTGAAATTAAACAGATACTAGCAGGTGATGGTTACTATTTCTATCCAGAAGGCGGCTATTATGGCAAAACAGATTCGGGTTTCTTACGTCAGACCTTATATGGTGGATTTGCTTATTTAATTGCGTGTTTTTTATTTACCGCGTACTTTGTGTACCGAATTGCGCAAAACTGGTTTGCAGGCAGTTGGAAGTTTATTTTATCGACACTTGCAATTTTAAGTGTGTTAAATATCAAAGCGGATACCTACGCATTTCCGGGCATTATGCTTGTATTATTAATGTTTTTATCGCTATTTGGTACAACCGGTCGAATTAAAGTATTTTTTTGCAATCAAGGACAAAACTAATGTTTAGTATTATTGTGCCTTCTTATAATAGGAAAGATGAAATTCCTTATTTATTGGAAAGTTTAGAACATCAAACAGTGTATAATTTTGAAGTGATTATTGTTGACGATCATTCTATTGAACCGGTGGAAATCAAAAAATTTTATTCGTTTCCTGTAAATGTAATTCGTAATGAACAGAATAAAGGGGCTGCCGAAAGTCGTAATATTGGTGCGCGAGCAGCTAAAAATGAGTGGTTACTGTTTTTAGATGATGATGATCGTTTTGTAACACAAAAATGTGAATTATTAGAGAAAACAATCAAAAGAAATTTAGCGATTAATTTTATTTATCATCCCGCTGAGTGTGTGATGGTAAATGAACATTTCTCTTATTTTACCCATCCTTATTCAGATGAAAAACTAATTACTTTAGATAATATCTTAGCAGCCAATAAAATTGGCGGTATGCCTATGATCGGGGTTAAAAAAGCATTATTTGAAAAAGTAGGCGGATTATCGACGGATCTTCTTTCTTTAGAGGATTATGAGTTTTTATTGAAGCTCATTTCTGATGATACTTTCAAACCTAAATATATGGATGAGGTACTCACAAAATGTGCTTTCCACACTAAAAGAGCTAGTGTTTCAACTAATACGGAAAACACTGAAAAAGCAATTGAGATGATTGCTAAAAAATATGTGAGAACAGTAAAACAAGCGGATAATTTTAAATTTAATTCGCAATATATGTTGGCTTATCCACATATTATGAATTTATCGCGTAAGTCATCAAAATACTATTTTGAAATGTTTAAATTGAGTAAAAATGTGAAATATCTAGCCGTTTCTCTAATTACTTTAATTTCACCAAAATTTGCGATTAATCTTAAAAAATATATTTAATACGAAGGTCAAAAATGAAATTTTCTGTATTAATGTCTCTTTATATTAAAGAGAAACCAGAGTACTTACAGCAATGCTTTGAAAGTTTGGCTGCTCAAACTCGTCCAGCAGATGAAATTGTGGTGGTCTTTGATGGCCCTGTAACAGCTGAACTTGAGCAAGTCGTGCAAAAATTTTCGGAGATCTTACCGCTTGTATTGGTGAAATTGCCACAAAACCGCGGGTTAGGAAAAGCATTAAATGAAGGTTTTCTGCATTGTTCAAATGAGTGGGTGTTCCGTATGGATACCGATGATATCTGTGTACCAGAACGCTTTGAGAAACAAGTTGCCTTTATCGAAAAAAATCCAGATACGATTATTTTGGGTGGGCAAATTGCGGAGTTTGGTCAAAATATTAATGATATTTTAAGTTATCGCCGAGTACCAACATCAGCAAGCGACATTGTTAAGTTCACGCAAAACCGTTGCCCATTTAACCACATGACGGTTGCTTATAAAAAGAGTGAGGTGCTTGAAGTTGGTGGTTATCAAGATCTGCAGGAAGACTATTATTTGTGGATTAAACTTGTTGCAAAAGGCAACAAAGTAGCAAACTTAGATGATATTCTTGTTTATGCTCGTATCGGTAATGGTATGGTTGGCCGCCGTCGTGGGATTGAGCAAGCAAAAGCAGAATGGCGTTTATATCTGCTGAAAAAGCAAGTCGGTATTCAAGGTTGTTTATCAGGTTTTGTAACATTTTTAATGCGTTCAATTCCAAGATTATTACCTGTTTCATTACTTGAAAAAGTGTATAAATTCTTCTTGAGAAAATAATCGCAGGGTGCGTGTGAACGCACCTTTTGTTATCAATAGTACGTTTACTCGCACCTTACATAATATATTTATGAAACAGATTTACCTTGCCTCAAACAGCCCACGCCGCTGGGAATTATTACAAAATCTTGGTCTTGAACTTACTCGTATTGGCGGAGAAATTGATGAAACTCCACTAGAGAATGAAATTGCCCACGATTACTGTTTGCGTATCGCTCTGGAGAAAAATAAAGCTGCGCAAGCGGTTCGATTAGCTCAAAATCTTGCAAATTTACCGATTTTGACTGCCGATACTACAGTGTCGATTGATAACCAGATTTTAGGCAAGCCACAAGATAAAGCAGATGCTTTGGCTATGCTAAAGCAGCTTTCAGGTAGAACTCATCAAGTATTTACCGCAGTGTGTGTAAGCTATCAAAACAAGCAATATTCTTGTGTACAAACTAGCGAAGTTGAGTTTAAAGAATTGAGCGAGCAAGAGATTTTTGCTTATATCAAAACTAACGAACCAATGGATAAAGCTGGCTCATATGGCATTCAAGGATTAGGTGGAATTTTTATCAAAAACTTGTCTGGTAGCTTCACCGGAGTAATGGGATTACCTGTTTTTGAAACAACAGAGTTGTTAAAGAAAGCTGGGGTCAAGGTTATTTAATTTATTGAGAGAATCCCCAAATTCCATGTTTAGCGGTTTAGTATGCTTTTCAATTTTATATTCGATATATTCATCTAAGTTAACATTATCTAATAATAGGAATAAGTTATGAAACTCTACATTTACGACCACTGCCCATTTTGTATTCGTGCCAAAATGATTTTTGGCTTAAAAAATCTGCCTTTTGAAGAATTTGTGCTACTCAACGATGATGAAGCAACCCCAATTGGTTTAGTCGGTAAGAAAATGGTACCTATTCTGATGAAAGATGATGGTACCGCAATGGGAGAAAGTTTAGATATCGTTAAATATGTGGATAGCCATTATGGTGAGCAGATTGTTTCTCTTGATGTACGTCCAGAAATTGAAGCGTGGTTAAAGCAAATTAGTAGCTATGCTTTCCGTTTATTACATCCACGAGTTATTCACTTAGATGTGGCGGAATATGCAACCCAAGAAGCAATCGACTATTTTGTGAAAAAGAAAACCGAAAGCATTGGTGATTTTGCTGAAAACTTAGCGAACAGTGCGGAATATATTGCGCAATTAGAGCAGGATCTTGCGCAGTTATCATCATTGGTATTAGCCGACGATAAAGCTAACGGCAAACAGCTTTCGATTGAAGATATTATGTTATTCCCAATGTTACGTAACTTAACTTGTGTGAAAGGCTTACGCTATCCTGCGAATATTCAGGCTTATGTTGAGAAAATGTCTGAGTTAAGCAATGTTGGGCTTTACACTAGCCAAGCGGTTTAGCTGATTATTTTTGCTTTACTAAAATTTGTGCTAAAATATGCGCGCTTTTTCCAACGCTCATTGTTAGAGCGAGACAAAGCGCTTGTAAAATATTTACCAAATCTAACCGCTTGTGGCGGTTTTTTTTTTTAAATCAACAAGTAATCTCTAGTATGGATTACCACTGTAAAGGACATTAACATGCCAATTATTACTTTACCCGATGGCTCACAACGCCAGTTTGATAACCCAGTTTCTGTAATGGAAGTTGCCCAAAGCATTGGTGCAGGTTTAGCGAAAGCAACCATTGCAGGTCGTGTAAACGGCGAACGCCGTGATGCGTCAGACATCATTGACCAAGACGCAAGCCTTGAAATTATTACCGCAAAAGACGAAGACGGTTTAGAAATCATCCGTCACTCAACGGCACACTTACTTGGTCACGCTATCAAACAGCTTTTCCCAGGCGTGAAAATGGCGATCGGTCCAACTATCGACAACGGTTTCTACTACGACATCGATCTTGATCGTTCATTAACCCAAGAAGATATCGATGCGTTAGAAAAACGTATGTTAGAACTTGCAAAAACCAACTACGACGTGGTTAAAAAACGCGTAAGCTGGCAAGAAGCTCGTGATACATTCGAAAGCCGTGGCGAAACTTATAAAATGGCGATCTTAGATGAAAATATCTCTAAAGATGACCAACCTGCTTTATATCATCACGAAGAATATATTGATATGTGCCGTGGCCCACACGTGCCAAATATGCGTTTCTGCCACCACTTTAAACTTCAAAAAGTGGCGGGTGCATACTGGCGTGGCGACAGCAAAAACAAAATGTTACAACGTATTTACGGTACAGCGTGGGCAGATAAAAAACAATTAGCAGAATACTTAACTCGCTTAGAAGAAGCAGCAAAACGTGACCACCGTAAAATCGGTAAAGCATTAGACCTTTACCATATGCAAGAAGAAGCACCAGGTATGGTGTTCTGGCATAACGACGGTTGGACAATCTTCCGTGAACTTGAAACATTCGTTCGTACTAAATTAAAACAGTATGATTATCAAGAAGTTAAAGGCCCATTTATGATGGACCGTGTACTTTGGGAAAAAACAGGTCACTGGCAAAACTACGCTGATTTAATGTTCACCACTCAATCTGAGAACCGTGAATATGCGATCAAACCAATGAACTGTCCAGGTCACGTTCAAATCTTTAACCAAGGTTTAAAATCATATCGTGATTTACCAATCCGTATGGCTGAATTCGGTTCGTGCCACCGTAATGAGCCGTCAGGTTCTTTACACGGTTTAATGCGTGTACGTGGTTTCACCCAAGATGATGCGCATATCTTCTGTACTGAAGAACAAATCGAAAGCGAAGTAACCTCATGTATCAAAATGGTATATGACATTTACAGCACATTCGGCTTTACTAACATCTATGTGAAACTTTCTACTCGCCCAGAAAGCCGTATCGGTGATGATGCGATGTGGGATCGTGCAGAAGAAGGTTTAGCAAACGCATTGCGTGCTAATGGTCTTGAATATCAAATTCAAGAAGGCGAAGGCGCATTCTACGGCCCGAAAATTGAGTTCGCATTACGTGACTGTTTAGACCGTGAATGGCAATGTGGTACTATCCAATTAGACTTCGCATTACCAGGCCGCTTAGAAGCGTCTTACGTTGCGGAAGATAACGGTCGCCGTATCCCAGTTATGATCCACCGTGCGATTTTAGGTTCAATCGAACGTTTCATCGGTATCATCACAGAAGAATACGCAGGTTTCTTCCCTACTTGGTTAGCACCAGTGCAAGCAGTAGTAATGAACATCACTGACAGCCAAGCGGACTACGTACAAAACGTTGTGAAGCAACTGTCTGACGCAGGTATCCGTGTGAAAGCAGATTTACGCAACGAAAAAGTCGGTTTCAAAATCCGCGAACACACCCTACGCCGTGTGCCGTATATGTTAGTTTGTGGCGATAAAGAAATCGAAGCAGGCAAAGTAGCAGTACGTACTCGTAAAGGTGCAGACTTAGGTTCATACGATGTTGCAGAATTAGTTGAAATTCTGAAAAAACAAGTAAGAACAAGAGAGTTAAAATTACTTGGTGAAGAGTAGTTAAGATAAAGGATTCAAAGTGAAGGCTTTGAATCCTTTTGTTTATCTATAAAAAGTTCTATAATCGTTTCAAAATGGAGGAAAAATGTTTTTTTCTGATAACTTTGAATGGGATGATAACAAAGCTCAGATAAACTTAGCAAAGCACGGAATAAGTTTTGATGAAGCTATCAGTGTTTTCTATGATGAAAATGGTTTATTAATTCCTGATCCAGAACATTCTATTGATGAAGAGCGTTTTATCCTTTTGGGTATGAGTAAATACTCAAATATATTAGTTGTTGTTCATTGTGAACGAGCTGAACAAATTCGGATTATTTCTGCTAGAAAGGCAACTAAACGAGAAAAATCGCAATATACAGGGGGATAATATGAGAGATGAATACGACTTCAGCCAAGCTAAGAAAAATCCTTATGCGTCTAAATTAAAGAGTAAGCATATCATCACCATTAGCTTAGATGATGAAGCAATGAATTACTTTAAACAACTGTCAGAAAAAATGGATGTGCCTTACCAAACGTTAATCAATCTTTATCTCAAAGATTGCGCAACAGAGCATAGAAAACCGTCTGTTCAATGGCAATAAAATGAATTTATATATACGCTCAAATTTCGGTTTGAGCGTATTTTTTTATATAATCACTTTTATTTCAACCATTTTACTGATATCAGTAAAATAGTTCATATCAAATATTCAAACCATATCGTTGAGCTCAACGATATGGTCGAAATATATACAAGGATAACCAATGACCACTCAAATTAACCAAGACGATATTAATAAAGCCCTTTGGTCTGCTTGCGATACATTCCGTGGCACAATCAGTGCCGACACCTACAAAGATTTCATCTTAACGATGCTGTTTTTAAAGTACATTTCTGATGTATGGCAAGATCACTACAACGCTTATCAAACCGAATATGGCAATGAGCCCGAGTTAATTGCGGAGATGATGAAGCAAGAGCGTTTTGTATTACCCCCACAAGCGAATTTCTATCACCTATATGAAAGACGTTTTGAAGCAGGTAACGGCGAGCGAATCGATCAGGCATTGCACGCTATTGAAGAAGCCAATGGGACTAAGTTAAAAGATGCAGGTAAAAGCGTATTCCAAGATATCTCTTTTAACACCGATAAATTGGGTGAAGAAAAGCAAAAGAACACCATTTTACGTGAGCTGTTGGAAGATTTTGCCAAACCAGAACTTGACCTCAAACCAAGCCGAGTGGGAACCCTAGACATTATCGGTAACGCCTACGAATATCTGATCAAAAACTTTGCCGCAAGTGGCGGACAAAAAGCAGGAGAATTCTATACCCCGCCAGAAGTTTCAGACTTAATCGCTGAACTATTAGAACCCAAAGCGGGCGATAGTATTTGCGATCCCGCTTGTGGTTCGGGTTCTCTTTTGATGAAGTGCGGTCGTAAAATTGTACAAAATTACCAAAGCAAAACCTACGCACTTTACGGGCAAGAAGCGATTGGCTCAACGTGGTCTTTAGCTAAAATGAATATGTTTTTACATAGTGAAGATAATCACAAAATCGAATGGGGCGACACAATCCGCAATCCTAAATTATTAGATAGCAACGGACAGCTAATTAAGTTTGATATTGTTACCGCCAACCCACCGTTTTCATTGGATAAATGGGGCTATGATGATGTGAAGCAAGATCGCTTCCAACGCTTTGAACGTGGATTACCGCCGAAAACCAAAGGGGACTATGCCTTTATCTCACATATGATTGAAACCCTAAAAGAGCACACAGGGCGAATGGGCGTGGTAGTTCCGCACGGGGTATTATTCCGTGGCGCAGCAGAAGGCAAGATCCGTCAAAAATTGATTGAAGAAAATCTATTAGATGCGGTAATCGGCTTACCTGAAAAACTGTTCTACGGCACAGGTATCCCTGCGGCGATTTTAGTCTTCCGCAAAGCTAAAAGCGATGATTCGGTATTATTTATCGATGCAAGCCGAGAGTTTAAAGCCGGCAAAAATCAAAATACCTTAACCCCTGAAAATATCGACAAAATCGCCCAAACCTACCGCAACAGACAAGCGGTCGAAAAATATGCGTATCTTGCAAATTTCGCTGAAATTCAGGAAAACGACTTTAACCTGAATATCCCACGCTATGTGGACACCTTTGAAGCCGAGCAACCAATCGACTTAAATGCTGTGCGTGCCGAACGAGTGCAATTACAGCAACAACTGGCAGAATTAGAAACCAAAATGGCAGGTTATTTAAAAGAGTTGGGGTATTGATTTATACATAAAATAACTGTATAAATATACAACAAGTTCCCAGCGTCGGGAACTTGTTCAAAAATAATACTAGGAGACATTGCAATGAATAAAAATGAAATTACTCAATTAAAACAAAAGTTTGATCTCTACATTCATACTATTGAAGGGACTAATATCGAGTATTTTTATGCTAGAGATGTAATGGAGTTACTAGGATATGACAAATGGGATAATTTTCAAAATGTGTTAGAAAGAGCAAAAGAAGCTTGCCTGAATAGCAATATTGAGATTTATGATCATTTCAGAAATGTTACAACAACATCAAGTGCAGGTAATAATGCTCAACGTCCAAGATCCGATATGCAACTCACCCGTTACGCCTGTTATCTTGTCGCCCAAAATGCCGATCCCCGTAAAAATGCTGTTGCCTTTGCTCAAACTTATTTTGCATTACAAACACGCAAACAAGAATTATTAGAAGAACGTTTAGCTTTGCAAAACCGTTTAGAAGCTCGTCAAAAACTTACCGAATCAGAAACTAAACTCTCGCAAAATATTTATGAAAGAGGTGTTGATGAACAAGGTTTTGGGCGTATTCGGTCTAAAGGTGATTCGGCATTATTTGGTGGAAAAACAACGCAAATAATGAAAACTCAGCTTGCCGTTCCTAAAAATAGACCCTTAGCGGATTTTTTACCAACAGTAACCATTGCTGCTAAAAATCTAGCAACAGAGATTACAAATTTTAACGTAGAATCTAATGATCTATACGGTGAAGAATCTATTACAAACGAGCATATTCAAAATAATCAAAGTGTACGAGATATGTTAGCACAGCGTGGTATTAAACCCGAAGAGCTACCGCCTGCGGAAGATTTACAGAAATTAAAACGCCGAGTAGATACATCAAATAAGAAGTTAGTAAAGCAATCAGCTTTGCCAAAAGGTAATAAATAACAAGCGGTTAAATTGACCAAAAATTTTGCAAATTAGGAAATAAGAATATGAGTAAGTTGCCGAGTGGGTGGAAGATAAAAACATTAGGCGAAATTGCAACAATTTCATCAGGTGGTACGCCTAGTCGAAATAATCTTGAATATTGGAAAGATGGTAGTATTCCTTGGATTAGAACAACTGAAGTACAAAACTGTATTCTGAATGAAGATGACACCCAAGAATTTATAACTGAAAAAGGGTTAAAAAATTCATCAGCAAAAATTGTACCTAAAGGTACTCTTTTACTTGCAATGATTGGGCAGGGAAAAACAAGAGGACAAGTGGCATATTTGAATTTTGAGGCTAGTACAAATCAAAATTGTGCAACGATAACATTTGGTAGTGATTATGAACCAAAATTTTATTTTCAGTATTTGTTAAGTCAATATGAAAATATCAGAGCCTTAAGTAATTCAGCAGGGCAAAGCAACCTTAGTGGTACATTAGTTAAAGCAATTAAAGTTCCTGTTCCTACGCTACCAGAACAAATCAAAATCGCTGAAACACTCTCAACGTGGGATAACGCAATTCAAGCCACAGAATCTCTAATTACAAACAGCCAACAACAGAAAAAAGCGTTAATGCAGATGTTGTTAAGCGGTGAGAAAAGAGTTGGGGGATTTAGTGGGGAGTGGGAGCAGTATTCAACTAGTGAGATTGGAAAAGTAGTTACAGGAAGTACACCACAGAAATCAGATATAGATAATTATGGTAATGAGGTTTGTTGGGCTACTGCTGATGATTTTAAACAAAAGTATATTACGGATACAAAAGTAAAGTTATCTTCAAAGGGAGCTAATAAAGCAAGAATTGTCCCTAAAGGCTCTGTATTAGTAACTTGTATTGCTTCTATAGGAAAGAATGCAATTGCAAATATTGATTTAGCAACAAATCAACAAATTAATGCAATTATAGTTAATGCTAATATTAATAATGAATTTGTGTATTATTTGATTGAAAATAGTCAAGAAAAGTTATTATCTTTAGCAGGTACGACAGCTGTTCCAATCGTTAATAAATCTACATTTGAGAAAATAAAACTTCTGTTTCCAAAAAATTTAGAAGAACAACAAAAAATCGCCGAAATTCTAACAACAGCAGATCAAGAGATCGAAACATTGCAACAAAAATTGGAACGTTTGAAGTTGGAAAAACAGGCGTTGATGCAGAGATTGTTGGGATAAGTAATATGAATAACTCAGCTTTAACTAATGAAGAACTAAAACAAATCTTAGATAGAATAATTGGATTTATTTCAAATTGTGATAATAAAGTATCTTACTTACTATCTTTTTTAGGCGTTATATCTACGATTTTATTTACAGTAAAATCACCTAATATGGTGTTTATCAAAAGTAGTATCAGTCAAAATCCAATTAATCCCATATTTTTCTTTGGTATATTGGGATTTATTATTTCTATCATTTTTTTTATTAAAGGTCTATATCATTTGACACAAGCTTTAGTTGCTAAAACTAATTGTGATGAATATGAAAGATCAGTTATGTTCTTTGGGCATATAGC
>MQVI01000061.1 GCA_002002485.1 Pasteurellaceae bacterium 15-036681 | reverse complement strand
GTAAATTAAACAAGCGGTTCCATGTAATATCTGTTAAAATAGTTCTGAGCGACATAATTGTTTGTTCTGATTTTTGTTTTGGCGAACTTAATTATATCAGACTTTTATGTCACTCATTTTTTATACTTGAAAGATCAACAGCCCCTAATCTTTCGGCATTCCTCGTAAAAGCGGAATACTTTCAAAAGGAGGGACCGATGTTGGAGCAGGTTCAACATCAAAACGTAAAATAAATGGTTTAACTGGTGTAACATTTTCTTCACGCCATAAATGGCTTAAACTCACCAATTGAATATCTGCCGGTAAATTTGCGATCCCTTTTTCTAATACCGCTACACTATTTTTACGAGGATGACCAATTAAAATAGCAGTGCCATTCTTACGAGCATAGTCAATCGCCGCTTTAAACTGACGTTGAACATCTTCAAGCTTATCGCTATCATCTAAAAATATATGACGCTCAAGTGCTTTAACTCCTAACTCCTGCGCAATCTTATAACCAACACTATTACCAGCTGTTTTACTATCTAAAAAGAATAATTGCTGTGTTAGTAACGCTTTCATCAAATATTGCATACTCTGCTTATCCGATGTTGCTCTACTCCCCATGTGGTTATTTAAACCAATTGCATAGGGTACTTTTTCTCTTGATCTCTCAATTAAAGCCGCAATTTGGAGCTCGCTCATTCCAACTTTTAGCGCACCATCCTCAATTGGCTGTTTAGATTGCGGTTCCATAGGCAAATGGATCAAAACATCTCGCTGCTGATTAAACGCCTGTTCAGCGCGCATTTTGGCGTAAGGAGCAACAGGAATAATAGCTACATTAACTTCTTTGGGTAAAGCATAAATCGCGCTATCCTCTTTACTACGATAGCCAATATCATCAATTACAATTGCTAGTTTATTAGCCCAACTAGGCAAGCTATATAAACTTAAAATTAATGAACACAGGTAATATACCGACCATTTTTTTACGTATTTGTTCATTATTTTTTAACCCACAACTATTTCAGCCAACGAGAAGGATTAACTGCTTGTCCTTTACGACGGATTTCAAAATAGAGTGCAGCACGGCTTTGTCCTCCTGAATTACCGACACTCGCAATTGTTTGTCCAGCTTGAACCCTAGCGCCTTTACGTACAGACACCGACTGATTATATCCATAAAGAGACATGTCACCGTTACCATGATCAATCACCACAACTTGTCCATAGCCTTGTAACCAATCAGCTAAAATGACTCGCCCACCTGCGATTGCTTTAACGGCTGTTCCGGCAGATGCTTGGATCACAATACCGTTCCACTTGATCTCTCCCATCTGAGTTGAACCATATTTATTTACAATTTTCCCAGATACAGGCATGTTATACTTCGCGGAACCTAAGCCACTCCCTGCTCGCACCTGTTGCTTTTCTTGTTCCGTAGCTTGTCTTCTCTCTTCTGTGTTTTTTCTCTGTTCAAGTTTAGCGATTTCTTGTTTTTCTTGGGCTGCCGCCTCATTCGCCGCACGATTCACTTGATTACGTAATGCTGATTCATTCGCTTTCAAAGCTTCCAAACGGTTTTGTTCCTGCTCTAGCGTTTTATCCAGTGAGCGAATTGTGCTTTCTCGTTCATTTTTCACTTTTTGCAGATCTTTCTCTTGCTTTTTCTGTTCAGTTAACTGAGTTTGTTGGCCTTTTTGCTGCCCTCTCAATTCATCCCTTCTTGCTTTAAGTTCCTCTTGAGTCCGTCTTAAATCATAAATGGCATCAATGCGCACACGATTAATATGTTCATAATAAGCACTCATACGATCCGCGCTTTTTGCTTCTTCTGACAATAATCTTTCTAGCACTGATGGGTGAATGCCTGAACGATAAGCTGAATCGAGTTGCTCCTTCAGTTTCTCTTTTTGCTCTTTTTCCTGCTTTTCTAACCGCTTGATCTCTTGCTCTGTTCGCTGAATTGCTTGTCTAGTCTCACTTAAGGTTAATTGTGTTTTTTTCAAATTAGTTAATACCTTCCCCATCTCAATTTCTTGAGTCTTAAGGGTAGATTGTAGATTGTCTCGCTTTTTTTTCTGCTCTGCTATTTTGTTTTGTTGCTGTTTGATTTTTTGTTGAACCTGCGATAAATCATTATTAGCGAATGTAGCTTGTGGTAAAGCTAATCCCAAGCAAGAAAATAATAAGACGGATGATAAAAGGTAATTTTGTTTCACAAGAAATCCTAGCTTAAATCAGATAATGATAAACGGTATTATGTAGCAGTTGCACAAACTCTATTTACACCCTCTCCCTCTGGGAGAGGGACAGACTGAAGGCGCGTTCAGCACCGAGGTCAGGGAGAGGGAAATTGTTAAATATTCCTTAAATATCAAGCTTGTTACTCTCTCTCTGCAAAAATGGCTGAACGCAATTTTTGCGCTCTCTCTCCCAAAGGGAGAGAGTGGTGAATTCAAATATTTGATTTGTGCAAGTGCTACATAATTTCGATGATAAATAGGTCATTGTAAATGCTAATCTATCAAATGACCATAAATTTTCGTCTATTACAATTAGTTACGATATGGCAATTGAGTACCATACAAAAACAAAACCCATTTAAAAATATTCACATGAACACTTTTAAATGGGTTTTCACCTCTATCACAACCTTTACGATGTTTAGCATTACGCTGGTAACTGCCTTTACCTTTATGATTTCGTTCGACTCGACAACGAAATAACTTATCTGTGACAAGTGCTTTGATTGCACTTTCCTGAATATCGCCACGTTGATGCGCGTAGCCTATTGATTTTGATTTGGTTTTCATTTATGTTCCCTATCTAAATGTTGAAATATACTTTGCTTAAAAAGCAGGGTAAATTTTGCCAAATTTTCAATAATTTGTATATAAGAACAGATAAAAAAACGCTATAATTGTTCCACTTTTAACGCGGATGAACTCTAATTCTAGCAAGCGGTCAGAAGAATTATAAATTTTACGAGAGGTGAATATGAAAAAAGAAGATGTAGAACACCATTTATTGGCTCGATTAGGTAAAACGCGTCTACGCCCAGGTGGCAAAGTTGCGACCGATTGGTTAATTGCTAATGGGGATTTTAGAAAAGATAAGAAAATCCTTGAAGTTGCTTGCAATATGGGAGCAACAGCTATCGAGATTGCAAAAAAATTTGGTTGCCATGTAACTGGTATCGATCTTGATGAAGATGCATTAGAAAAAGCACGTCAAAATATCGTGGAAAATAAAATTGAAGATTTAGTTCAAGTACAGCACGCCAATGCGATGCAGTTACCTTTTGAAGACAATAGCTTCGACATTGTGATTAATGAAGCTATGCTGACGATGTTACCAAATGAATCAAAAGAAAAAGCAATCCAAGAATACTTACGTGTATTAAAACCAAACGGATTCTTATTAACTCACGATGTTCTGTTAAACGAGACAGAAACTGAAGCAGTTTTAGAAGATCTACGTGAAGCGATTAATATCAGTGTAACACCGTTAACTAAAGATGGTTGGAAAGAAACATTCACGAAATGTGGGTTTAGAAATGTAGACACATTCACAGGGAAGATGAGCTTACTCTCTCCGAAAGAATTAATTCACGATGAAGGAGTTTTAGGTGCAATGAAAGTTGTTGGAAATGCATTAAAACCAGAAAATCGAGATGCATTCAAGAAAATGTTTCAAACCCTCAATGACCCCAACCATAAGTTAGGCTTTATTGCAATTTGCAGCCAAAAATAATCGCTATCATCAATGGCACGCTAAAGCGTGCCATTATTAAATCTATTACAGGGAAGCCGTCATGTTTGAAATGTTCCAAAATTGGTATAAACATAAGTTCAACGACCCACAAACTGTCGCCTTATTAGCTATTTTGCTTATTGGCTTTGGAATTATCTATTTTTTCAGTCATTTATTGATGCCATTACTGATTGCTATCGTCTTTGCTTATTTACTTGAATGGCCTATTCGCTTTCTTACTGCAAAATTAAAATTTCCGCGGATGCTAAGTCTATTCATTGTGTTAGGCTCTTTTATCTCTATGTCTGTATTCCTATTTGTGGTTATGTTACCTAGCTTATGGAATCAAGGAATGACATTCCTCAAAGATCTTCCTTCAATGTTCAACTTATTGAACGCTTGGCTAGAAGCATTACCTGAACATTATCCTGAGCTAGTTGACTACGCAACGCTAGATTCAATAATGACAGGCGTTAGAAGCAAAATCCTTGCATTTGGTGATTCGCTCCTCTCTTTCTCATTAAATTCTTTAGTGAGCTTAGTGGGCTTGGGGATTTACGCATTTCTTGTACCATTAATGGTCTTTTTCTTATTGAAAGATAAAACGCTGTTCATTCGCTCAACCTTAAAATTTTTACCGAAAAATCGCCGTCTTGCGACGCGCGTTTGGGGCGAAATGCAGCAACAAATTGCCAACTATATTCGTGGTAAATTTTTGGAAATTTTAATTGTGGGTGTTGCAACCTACATTATTTTCCTATTTTTTGATCTCCGCTATCCACTTCTGCTTTCTGTAGCAGTAGGATTGTCTGTACTTGTACCTTATATTGGTGCGGTACTTGTGACAATTCCAGTTGCATTGGTTGCCTTATTCCAATTTGGCTTATCACCTGAGTTCTACTACTTATTACTTGCATTTGTGATTAGCCAACTGCTTGATGGGAACCTCGTAGTACCCTTCCTCTTCTCAGAAGCAGTGAATCTACACCCGCTCACCATTATTGTTGCCGTTTTAATCTTTGGTGGCTTATGGGGATTCTGGGGGGTATTCTTCGCTATTCCACTTGCAACCTTAGTCAAAGCAGTGTTAAACGCTCTTCCTTCAAATGAGGAAGACACGCAAGAATTCCAAGAATAGTGAACTAAATAAAAAAGAAGTAATCAGAAATAGAAAAATATATACAGGAACTTCTTATGGCAAACCAAGATTTATCGCCTAGGCATCCCAATTTAAACCACTTAAACAATGTTATTGCTATCGGTGGTGGACATGGACTAGGTCGATTACTTTCTTCTCTTTCATTTCTCAAAGAACGTCTAACAGGTATTGTTGCAACCACCGATAATGGTGGTTCAACGGGTCGTATCCGTACTCAGCATGGTGGTATCGCTTGGGGCGATTTGCGTAATTGCCTCACTCAAATTACCGTAAAACCTACAGTAGCTTCGGCATTATTTGAATATCGCTTTGGTGGCAATGGTGAACTGTCTGGGCATAATCTCGGCAATCTTATATTGAAAGCCTTAGAAGATATGAACATTCGCCCTCTTGAAAGCTTAAATTTAGTGCGTGATTTACTCCATGTCCGAGTGGGATTAATGCCGATGTCTGAACAGCCTGTTCATCTCGCAAGCCATTTATGTTCGGGAAAAACCATCATTGGTGAAGTTTCTATTGATGCCTTAGATGAATTACCTACATCTCTTTCTCTTATGCCACAGGTTTCAGCTACTCCCGAAGTTTTAGAAAAGCTTGCACAAGCAGAATTGATTATCCTCGGTCCAGGCAGTTTCTTTACCAGTATTTTGCCAACGTTACTAATCCCCGAAGTGATGCACACAATCAAAAATAGCCAAGCTAAAGTCCTTTATATTGATAATTTGGCTCCTGAACATGGCATTGTAAGTGAATTATCACTGTCAGATCGCATCAACTGGATCGAGCGACAGATCGGGCATAAACGCCTGAATGGCGTAATTACCGCAGCTGAAGAGCAAGAAGTATTGGTACCACACTTAACGGTGCTTCGTACAGAATTACGTGCTGAAGATGTTCATTATCGCCATGACCGTCAAAAGCTCAGTAAAGCCATTGACGAAATTATTGCTCAACTTTAATTCATCTTGCTCGCTTTTACTTGCAAGCGGGCAGGTTTAGGTATAAATTTGCACATTTTAAATTACCTTGTGAGGCAATTGTGCTTGTATCTGACTTCCATTTTGATCTTCCCGATGAACTTATCGCCCGCTACCCAACCGCAGAACGCTCTGCGAGCCGTTTATTACATTTAAATGGTGCAACGGGCGAATTCCACGACCAGCAATTTAACGAACTTCTTTCCCATATTAATGAAGGCGATCTGTTGATCTTCAATAACACTCGTGTAATCTCTGCGCGTGTTTATGGCCGTAAGGCAAGTGGCGGTAAAGTTGAAATGTTAGTCGAGCGAGTTCTTGACGAACATCGTTGCCTTGCGCACGTTCGCTCATCAAAAGCACCAAAAGAAGGGGCAGAATTATTTTGGGGTGAAGATAAATTAGGTGAAGGTAATGGTTTTAAAGCCACCATGGTTGCCCGTCACGATACCTTATTTGAACTGGAATTTGATGCTGAAACTCCGCTATTTGATTTGCTACAACAAGCTGGTCATATGCCATTACCACCTTACATCGATAGACCAGATGAAGATGCTGACCAAGAGCGTTATCAAACGGTATATAGCAAAGTATTGGGAGCTGTAGCAGCGCCTACTGCTGGTTTGCATTTTGATAATGATATGCTAGCGAAACTACAAGCAAAAGGCGTTGATACCGCTTTTGTAACCTTACACGTAGGTGCTGGGACTTTCCAACCTGTTCGAGTAGATACCATCGAAGAGCATAAAATGCACGCAGAATATGCCGAAGTGAGCCAAGACGTCGTGGATAAGATCTTAGCGACCAAAGCAAATGGCAAACGCGTAATCTGTGTTGGTACAACCTCTGTACGCTCAATTGAAAGTGCGGCTCAAGCTGCAGAAAAAGAGGGCAAATTGATTGCACCATTCTATTCAGATACGGCAATTTTCCTCTACCCTGGCAAAACATTCCGCGTGGTAGATGCGCTTGTCACAAACTTCCATTTACCTGAATCAACACTAATTATGTTAGTTTCAGCTTTTGCTGGCTATAGCAACTGTATGAAGGCTTATCAACACGCTGTTGAGCAAAAATACCGTTTCTTTAGCTATGGCGATGCAATGTTTATCAATAAAAATCCCAATGCATTGAATGATGTGCCGTAACTAAGCATAAAAAACCTCGCAATCTTGCGAGGTTTTTTGTTATTTCAACAACACTTCTAACGCTTTTAGCTTATCTGCCTTCGATAATGATTGATCGGCTAATTGATTCAGTTGATTAACCAAATCTGGCGATTGCTCTTGCACTGTGTGCGTAAACTTAACACCTTCTGAAAGCTGTTCTGCATAAGCGGCTAACTCTTTTAATAACGCTAACTTTTCCTCATCTTGTGCGTATTGTTCAGAAAGTGTTTCTAACGACTGCGCAAAACGAGGTGCATTTAAATCAAACTGCTGAGTACAATATTTTTGCCAACGCACTTGTTCTCCACGCGTTAATGTTTCCGGATAGTGGCGTGCTCGATAGTTAAATAACAATTTTTCTACACGTTCATCTTGGAATTTAAGCCCATGATGTGCCAACTCCTCTGATTTTAGCGTACGTAGAATTGCCATATTATTCTTATCTGAGTTCTCAAAAAAGCCCGAATAGAGACTTGCTTCAACGTTATCATTGCTGAATTGTGGCTCTTGTTCAAAAATCTCCGTGACTTTTTCACGTACGAGTGATTTTTGTGATTTCAAGCGTTTTAAATTTTCCAAACATGCTTGGCGATCAATCCCTAAACGAGCTGCATTTTCAGGTAATAAAGTTTTTGCCGGCGCTAAAATAGGACATTTATTAATATGCACTAATTTTAATGGCACAGAAGCCAGCCCCTGCTCTTCAAGTTCTGCTTTTTTGGTATATAAACGCGAACGTAGTGTTTCGACATTTTCATTTAACAGAGCATCAATATTTCCGGCTAGATCACACACAATCACTGCATTTTTATTCGTTGGATGCCATGCAAGCGGTACGATCCACGCGGTATTTCCCCGATAATTGCCGAGCATACCAGAGACATGTACAAGAGGGGTCATTTCCCCTGTATCAATCATTGTTTCAAGCGGTTTCTTACCGCGATTTTCAAAGAAATAGTTAAATAGTTTTGGTTGTTTCTCTTTTAATAGCTTCGCCATTGCGATAGTGGCATAAACGTCCGACATCGCATCGTGAGCATTTTCGTGAGCAATCCCATTTGCTTTCGTTAAATTTTCCAATTTAAAACTAGGCATTCCCTCTTCATCATAGGCCCACTGGATACCATCTGGGCGTAATGCATAACAAGCACGTACCACATCAAGTAAGTCCCAACGCGAGTTACCATTTTTCCAACTATATTCATAAGGGTCGAAAAAGGTGCGAAAAAAAGTATAGCGGGTCATTTCATCGTCGTAGCGAATATTGTTATAACCCATGATGCAAGTTTTAGGCTGGCTAAATTCTGCATGAATACGCTCCGCAAATTCAGGCTCTGATAGACCTTGTTGATTACATAACTGCGGAGTGATGCCCGTCACCATCACAGCTTCTGGCGAAGGCAAATAATCAGGCGTTTGCTTACAGTAGAACATCACTGGCTCACCGATAATGTTAAAGTCGCTATCGGTACGAATCCCTGCAAACTGTGCAGGACGATCCGTGGCAGGATTGATCCCGAAACTTTCGTAGTCGTAAATGAAAAAAGTTGGTTTATTACTCATATTTTAATTATCAGCAAGCGGTTAAAATCGCAAAATATTTGGGTATCATATAGAAGTTACACAAAAAAGGTGCGAAATGCACCGAGTTAAACTCGTTGGATTATATCGGATTTTGTTGTGTTTGTGTGGGCGATACATGTTTATTTGCAAAACTTTGCTAAAACAGATCGCCTGCATCACTATCTTTCATTATCCAAAACTTGTTCAACCCCATTATCTTCTAGCAACGCTAAATAAGCAGCAATTCGAGCGGTTTTTAGACGTGGGCGTTGTAGGCAGATAAGCGGTTGCCACGCTTTGTCGTTTACTTTACGGTATAACAGCTTAAATTCCACCTGATCTTCCGTTTGCACAAAAGACTCTTTCACTTCACAAGCAAGAGAGAAATATTTATTTAAGCGTACTTTGAGCTTATGACGAAGTTGTGTTACATCGAACCGTTTGATTGAGTTACTTTTATTTGGAAATTGTTGTTTCCAAAGGGTTAAGAAAAGTTGGTCAATCGCTAAGGTGAGTAGCTGTGGGGCTCGCCGTTGTAGGATAGCCAGTAAAATAAAGTAAAATTTTTTACTTATTTCACGGTCTATTTGGGGCAGTTCTGCACCTTGACTTAATATGGTGAGCCAATAAGTTCGGCTGATAAAATCTTGAATATAGCCACCGCTATCAGCATAGTTATAGTAGAAATCAAGCCAATCTTGCGGGGTTAGGTCAAAGGTTTGTTTATCGGGTAGTTCTCTAAAAAAGCGTTGAAGAAAAATACCTTCGCCTTCAAGGGCTAGAATTTCATAGAAAGGGGGCAATTTTTTGGCATCGCCGATTTTATAGGAACGCAATGAGCCTTCATCTTCTAGCCAGCTAATTAAAATGGTATTGAGTTGGTTAATAATCTGTTTTTGTCGCATAGAATTTTTCCATTGTAGAAATTGTATCCAGCAAAAATTACCGCTATAATATCCCTATTGCGAGCGTGGTGTAATGGTAGCACACAGGTTTTCAGTACCTGCGAGACCCAATCTTTAGTGCGAGTTCGAATCTCGTCGCTCGCTCCATTCAATTTTGTCTTATTGCCCTCATTTATTATTTATTCTACAAGAATAGTATTAATATGCTACTGTTTGTTTTAGATATTTTCTCCATAAAAAAACCACTCAAGCGGTGGTTTTCAAAAATTTTTTTGTAAGTTAAGCCATTGCTATATTATCAAAATCAAAGGGTAAAATTGTTGATTTACGGGTTTGTTTAATCTGCCATAAATCATAAGCTGATTGTAAGTTTAGCCATAAATTCGCACGGCTAATTCCTGCATCTTCAAGTGCCAATGCTAAATTTGCAGTCATCGGTGTCTTACCATGAATAAGGCGTGAAATTGTTTCACGCGAAAAGCCTAAATGCGTGGCTAATTCTTTAATTGAAATATTATTTGGTTCAATAAAACCATCATATAAAATAATGCCAGGGTGAGTGGGTTGTCGCATTTTATTCTCCTAGTGATAATCTTCATAATTAAGGATATAAGCATCGCCATTAATAAATTCAAAAGTAATTCGCCAGTTACCTGAAACAGTCATCGACCATATTCCATCACGCTCACCTTTTAATTTATGGCATTGATAAAGCATTTGAAAATCCTCAACTTGAGAAGAGCGGTCAATTAAATCTAAGATACCGCCAATCTTACGTAGATGATCAGCCCTCAGACCTTTTGTGACCCCTTTTTCAAAATACTGTTGCAAACCTTTGTGCTTAAAACTCTTAATCATTGCTCATCGCCCTTTACTTTGTGATATGAATATATCACAAAACAAATAAAATGCAAGTTAATCTCCCCCAAAAGCCAACTCCCTACAAATCAGCATTATTTTATATTTTGAAAAATTTTTCAAATCTCCCCTAGCCCCTCTTTTCTAAAGAGGGGGACTTGCCTTGGTAAAAATCAAATCATCTGGCTATTTAATATTAATTAACATGTTTTTAATTTAAATAGCATAAGCGTGAAATTTAAAATTAATTTTTTTAATTAAAAAATAACATCAGCCCCCTCTTTAGCAAAGAGGGGGACTTGCCTTGGTAAAAATCAAATCATCTGGCTATTTAATATTAATTAACATGTTTTTAATTTAAATAGCATAAGCGTGAAATTTAAAATTAATTTTTAATCACAAAAATAACATTAGCCCCCTCTTTAGCAAAGAGGGGGTTGGGGGAGATTTGGCAGAAATAAATAACGGAGAAAATAATTTTAAAAAAATTTTTCTAAAAATTTTACATGCCAACTCCAGTATTTCTATATATTGAAACACTTGCACCCACAACCACATCACCAACCCTAGAACCAACACCAATCCTTTACTTGTAAACAAAGCAGAAACTTATGAAAAAATTTATCAAAAAAATTCTAAAAAAGATATTGCTTATATGAATAAGCTCAAAAATCAAGGGGAATGAGATATTGCCAAATTAACCAACGAGCTGGCGGTGAGTGAGATTAATGAAGTGTGTGGGAAGTGAAAAAAGCTTATTCCATGAATGATGGATGATAGATTTATCTGTATTGAAAGTAGTGCTGATTATATAGTTACAAGTAAAATGAATATTATTAATAATAATCTTGGTTACATGCGTATAAATAGAGGTAAAAGTATTAATGTATATAATATTAAAAACCCAGATATAGATAATAATGTTAAATTAATATTCTTAAGTCTATTTGAAGCAAAATATGATGATGAAGATATTAAAACTAGTGATATTTTAGATGTTTCCAAATTAAGATTACCAAAACCAAGAAGTTATATAATTTTGAAAAAAATAATTAAAAAACTCCTTTAGGAGTCTTTTTAATTCCAGTTTGTAAAATCATATGTAAACTTAATATATAGTTTTCATGTCAATCCTCTTTTTTCGTCTGTATATTCAACAATCCCATAAGTGCTATCTAAATGTCAATGTATTGAAACGAAGAACAGGTTTTTATCTCTACTGTGTTGATTAACACCGTAAGCACCACTATATATAATAT
>MQVI01000060.1 GCA_002002485.1 Pasteurellaceae bacterium 15-036681 | reverse complement strand
GTGATGGACCTGATATTAATCAATTAGAACATATTTTCTCAGAATATAAACCAAAGCTTTATATTACGAATAGTATTTTAAACAACCCTACGTCTTATAATATTTCATCATCTATTATGTATAAAGTTTTAAATCTATTAAATAAACATAATGTTTATTTATTAGAAGATGATGTGTATAGTCATTTAGATAACAGAAGTTTGAGATATGCGACATTAGATCAATTTGAAAAAGTTTTTTATGTTACGGGAGTATCTAAAGTTTTAGGTGCTAATTGGCGAGTGGGTTTTTTATGTACGCCAAAGCATTTTTTAGAGCCTATTTTACGCCAAAAAATGTTATCCAATATGTCTAGTACAGAGCTAACGGAAAGAACCGTATATAAAATATGGATTGATTCACACTATAAAAAACATATAGAGTCTATGAAAATTAAATTAGCTCGTAAGCATACTCAATTAAAATTAGCTTTAAATAAGATCGGAATTGAATATCCTGAGCAAAGTAATATGGGCATTTTTATTTGGATTAATACGGAACTAGATACGACTAAAATGGCGATTGAAGCGAGTAAAGATAATTGGGTTTTGGCTCCAGGATATTTATTTTCACCAAATAATACATATTCGACCTATTTGAGATTAAATGTGACTAGAACCACCGATGAATTTATTCAGTGGCTTTATCAATATAGATTAGATAATATGAAAGGTTAGATATGGTGGGCATTATAGCCCACCAAATAAATGATGGTATTAAAACTACATCTTCTCTACAGTTTTAATCCCTAACAGATCTAAACCTTGTTTCAATGTTTTCGCCGCTAAAGAAGCTAATTTTAAACGGCTCTGTTTCACTGCTTCTTCTGCATTAAGAATTGGGCAAGCTTCGTAGAAACTTGAGAAAATGCCCGCTAATTCATAAAGATATTGACATAATACGTGTGGTGTGCCGTCTTTCGCCACAGTTGTTACTGCTTCTTCAAACTGTAATAGTTTTAATGCTAGCGCACGTTCTTTATCTTCGGTTAATACAATTTCACCGCTTAAGGTTGTTTGATCGATACCCGCACGGCTGAAGATTGAGCTAATACGTGTATAGGCATATTGCATATATGGCGCAGTATTACCTTCAAAGGTCAACATATTATCCCAATCGAATACGTAGTCTGTGGTACGGTTTTTCGATAAGTCTGAGTATTTCACCGCGCCGATTGCTACCGCTTCTACTACCGCTTTACGCTCTTCGTCAGTTAAGTTTGGATTTTTCTCCGCAATTAACTTCTCCGCACGCTCTACCGCTTCGTCTAACAGATCTGCTAATTTTACAGTACCGCCCGTACGGGTTTTAAATGGTTTGCCATCTTTACCTAACATCATACCGAAGTTATGGTGTTCAAGGCTGAAACTATCTGGCACATAACCTGCTTTACGCGTAATCAACCATGCTTGTTGCATATGTTGGCTTTGGCGAGTATCTGAGAACACTAACGCACGGTCTGCTTTTAAGGTTTCATAACGATATTTTGCCGCCGCAACGTCAGTCGTTGTATATAAGAAACCACCGTCTTTCTTCTGAACGATAACGCCCATTGGGTCGCCATCTTTGTTCTTAAATTCGTCTAAGAACACCACTAATGCGCCATCATCTTCGACCGCTAAACCTTTTGCTTTTAAGTCCGCAACGATTTCAGGCAACATTGGGTTGTAAAGGCTTTCACCCATAACATCTTTTTCTGTTAAGGTAACGTTTAAACGCTCGTAGTTGTGTTGGTTTTGTTGCATGGTAATATCAACTAATTTTTTCCACATCGTACGGCAGTACTCATCGCCACCTTGTAATTTCACTACGTAACCACGTGCTTTTTCTGCGAATGCTTCATCGCTGTCGTAATGCTCTTTTGCAGCACGGTAGAAGGCTTCTAAATCGCTTAATTCCATTGCAGAAGCGTGTTCATTTTCCATTTTTTCAAGGTAAGCAATTAACATACCAAATTGCGTACCCCAGTCACCCACGTGGTTCGCTCGGATAACGTTGTTGCCTAAAAATTCTAAGGCACGTACCACACCATCACCGATGATAGTTGAACGTAAGTGACCCACGTGCATCTCTTTTGCTACGTTTGGCGAAGAGTAGTCCGCTACCACAGTTTGCGGTTGGCTTACGCTAATACCTAATTTTTCACTGGTTAATGCCGTTTCTGCATTTTGTGCTAACCATTGCGGTGCTAAGAAAATATTAATAAAGCCAGGACCTGCGATCTCTAATTTATCTGCAATGCCATTTAAATCTAAGTTATCTAAAGTCTTTTGCGCAAATTCACGAGGGTTTAAGCCAAGTTTTTTCGCTGCCCCCATAATGCCATTTGCTTGGTAATCACCAAACTGAGGTTTACCTGACTGGCGTACTAATGGCTCAACATTTTGTTCTGCGCCAGCAAGAATCATTGCTTGCTTAATTTTTTCCGATAGAATGTATTGAATATTCACGACTATACCTATGATTAATTTATTACTTAAAAAATGGCTGTAATGATACTAAAAAACCTTGATAAAAGCTCTGAATTTGCAAATTTTTTCGCAAAACTTACCGCTTGTTTAGGCGATATTCCTCGATTCGAGCAAAAAATCCAACAAATCGCCGAAATTTCGGGAATTGATTTAACCCAATTTGAAATTGACCACCTTGCAGTGCGTATGAATAGCAATGAAATCGCACAACAGTGGAAAAAGTTATTATTGGAAAAAGGTGCTTTGTTGAAAGAGAGTGAAGTAAATGGCAGACCTATTGCATTAATCACTTTAGATCAACCGTTAAATTTCTGCGAACAGCAGGTTTCAATTATTGAGTTACCTTTTCCTAAAGGAAAAATCTATAATGAAGAAGGTTGGGAACATATTGAGATTGTGGTGCCTATGCAAAAGGGAGAAAGGATTGAGCAGTGGTGCAAGCGCCTAGATTTACAATTTAATTTGCAAAATAATCCTAAGTTAAAAATTAAAATCAGCCAACCTTCTGTAGAAGGTGAGCGATTACCTAATCCAAGTATCGCAATTTCAATTAAAGATGAAACTTATCAAAATTTCACTTGTCTTAAGCTGCATCCTTATTCAATTCGTGATATTGTGGATTCAGAGAATGATCTCTAATCTTATTTTTCGGAGAAAAAAATGAAAAAAGTTAAATTTGCTGCAGCATTGATGGCTGCTTTAACCTTGGCTGGTTGTGCACAAACTGATGTTTATAGCGGTAGCGTTTACCGTGGTGATCAAGCTAAAGAAGCTCGCTCAATTACTTATGGTACAATCGTTTCTGTGCGTGAAGTACAGATCCAAGCAGAAAGCCAAAGTCAAGGTGCTTTAGGCACTATTGGTGGTGGTGTGCTAGGTGGTATTGCTGGCTCAACTATCGGTGGTGGTCGTGGGCAAGCAGTTGCGACTGCTGTAGGCGCAATAGCAGGTGCAATGGCTGGTAGTAAAGTAGAAGAAAAAGTAAGCCAAGTGACTTCACTTGAAATGGTAATTCGTAAAGATGATGGTCAAGAAGTTGTTGTTATTCAGAAAAAAGAAGATGGTTTCGTAGCGGGTAAACGTGTACGTCTTGTTGGTTCTAGTCGCGATTTGAATGTGTCTTTACTGTAATTTAGACCTCGTCTAAGTTTCATTTTAAACCTCACTCATGATTTTGAGTGAGGTTTTTTTATACAGATTATTTGCTAAAGAAGCTTAACCACGGTAGAATACCAAAAATTTTAGTAGAATCGGTGTAATCCATTCATTTTTAAAGTGTAGAATTATTAAGGATAAGCAATGAAAAAAATTTCTCTTGTTATGTTAATCAGCATGGTATTAGCAGCTTGTACTGCTAAAGTGTATTCAGAAAAAGGTAATGCAACAATTTTAACCAGTAAAAACCTGTCTGGTAATGTGGTTGAGTTAGTTGTTCAAAAAGATAATGGTGAACTAGTAACGATGACACGTGAACGTGATGAACATGCTGCTGTTGGTGCGCGAGTATATGTGACAGAAACTTATAACCACCAAGACCCAGATTTGAAAACAATTCAGCGTTATGAATTTAAATAATCTGTTCAGTATCTAATCAATGCTAATAACCTCGACTTGTTCGAGGTTTTTTTATACTTAGTTTTGGCATAGAATTGCAAAAATTATTCTATAACAGAGCGCTTGTAATGAATGTTTTCAAAAAGTTTTCATTGAATGGATTAAACGCTGAAATTATTGGCGCATTACCCATCTTTGTTGCCTCCAATATTGCTGCATTAACTATTTGGTTACTTGGCATTTCTCAGCATACTATGCCATTAATCCTCGGGATTATTGCTGCAGGGTTATCTGATTTAGATAATCGCCTTACGGGCCGATTAAAGAACATTTTCTTTACACTGATTGCCTTTGCAATTTCCTCTTTAAGTGCGCAGCTTGCCTTGAGTCATGGTTGGATTTTTATTCCCCTGATTACGCTAATTACTTTTGTGGTCATAATGCTTGGCGCAATTGGCCAACGCTATAGCACCATTGCATTTGGAACATTGCTTGTTGCGGTTTACACAACGTTGAGTTATACCCCAGATTCCAGCTGGTATGGCAATACTTTGCTGATATTGGCAGGAACGCTGTTATATGGAGTTGTGGCGGTTATTGTTTATCTCTGTTTTCCGAATCGTACCGTACAAGAAAATATGGCGCAGTATTTCGAAGCGCTCAGTCATTATCTACAAATCAAGGCGGATTTCTTTGATCCTGATGACACTGAGCAATTGCCCTCTAAGCAAATAGCTCTTGCCAAGGCGAATATTGCAGTGATGAATACGGTTGATAAAGCGCGTGTTTCTCTGTTTTATCGGTTACGTGGTCAGCATCGACACCTACGTACTCAAAAAATGTTACGTTACTATTTTACAGGGCAAGATATTTGGGAAAGAGCGAGTTCTAGCCATTCACAATATACTGAACTGTTTGAAAAATTGGAGAATAGTGATTTAGTTTTCCGTTTTCAGCGAATTCTTGAGTTGCAAGCGATAGCTTGTCAGCAAGTGGCTCATTCGTTACGTTACAACGAGAAATATCAACATAGTCATCGTGGTGAGAAAGTATTACAGGGTTTAACGCACTCATTGCAATATCATCAACAATTAGGCATTAAGCAGCTTCATAAATTGCAATCTATTGCAGAAAACTTACGTAATATTGAAGGGCAGCTCACACAATTGGCTTCTGAACATATTCAGCCTGAAATTAGCAAAAAATCGGTGAAAACGGCCCACTTGATCGCTGAAAATGTGTCGGGATTTCATAATATGCTACAAGCAATCCGCTCTCAGTGTCATCTAGGATCGCAGTTATTCCGTCATGCAGTGCGCCTTTCAATAGTCGTATTTTTATGCAGCTCTATCATTGAGTTATTTCATCTGGAACAGGGATATTGGATTCTTTTGACGGCGATACTTGTTTGTCAGCCAAATTATTCCGCAACTAAAAAGCGTTTGGTTCAGCGCATATTTGGTACTATTTTGGGGGTGATTGTCGGGCTTTCATTTAATTATCTATCGCCTACTTTAACTGCTCAGCTTGGGATTATTGTGGCTTCAAGCAGTTTATTCTTTTTCTTTAGAACCAATAATTATAGCTTTTCGACCTTCTTCATTACTATTCAAGTATTGGTGAGTTTTGATGTTGTGGGTTTTGATTCTGACAGTGCGATGTTACCACGTATTATTGATACATTGATTGGTGCAGGTATCGCATGGTTCGCAGTTTCCTATTTATGGCCAGATTGGAAATATCTTAACTTACATAAAAGTTTGAAAGAGGCTTTAACGAGTAGCGCGACTTATCTGCGTCATATTATTTCACAATTGCAATTTGGCTATCGTGACCAACTCTCTTATCGAGTCGCACGCCGTTCAGCCCAAAATGCTGTGGCAGGACTTAGTGCGGTAGTTTCAAATATGACGAGTGAACCGAATAAATATCAAAAAGCATTAGAATTTGCCCTGACTTTGCTAGGCTTAAGCTATACGCTGATGAGCTATATTTCTGCCCTTGGCGCACATCGTGCTGCTAGTCACCAGCTCAACCACCAGATTGATTTTGCTGCGATCTTTTTTAAGCAAGGTAAACTGGTTGCAAAGCTGTTAGACAATATGGCGAAAGGGACGGACTGTTCCGAACAAGTGATATTAGAGATGGATCATAGGTTACAACACTTTGAGACGGAGTATCAGCATCAAATTGATCAGAAAAGTTTGATTCTATTACAACAACTTCGTTTAATTGTGCAGATGTTGCCTCAGCTATGGGCTTTAAGACAAAAAGCGTAGCGAGGTTATGGTGAATCTTAGATTATTTTTGATGAGGCGAAATGCGAGAATATTTCTCGCATCTTTCTTAGCCTAGTATCTTTCTAAAAATTTCTCTTTATGTTTGGCGATAACGTCTTCAATATCAATTTCATATTTATCGGCTAGGATAAATAAATTGTCTAGTACATCACCTAATTCTTCAATTAAATCTTCACGCTTTTCTTGGTAATCTAATTCGACTTCATCAGGTCGTTCACGTCCAATCTCAATTGCACGTACCGCACAGGCAACCTCGCCAACTTCTTCGGTTAAATAGGCTAAACGGCGAAAAACATCACGCTCATACCAGCCTTGCAGTTGATAAAATTTGCGAACCCAGTGTTGATATTCAGAAAAGTGCATTTTGTTTCCTTATTTCTTATTTCTTATTTCTATCTGAAAATTGTCAGGGCAGGTTATTTGTGTTCATCACTACAATTTTCTCTTTATGCTACAATAGCGTAATTTTTGCAAAAATAGAACAGGATTAATATGAAAGAAACCATTGTAGCCCAAGCAACCCCGATTGGTCGTGGTGGCGTTGGGATTTTACGTGTATCAGGTCCATTAGCAACGGAAGTAGCACAAGCGGTATTAGGTAAATGTCCTCCGCCACGTCGTGCCGATTACCTACCTTTTAAAGATGAAGATGGCACAGTTTTAGATCAAGGTATCGCTCTCTACTTTAAAGCCCCAAATTCATTTACTGGCGAAGATGTACTTGAACTACAAGGTCATGGCGGTCAGATTATTTTAGATATTTTGTTAAATCGTATCTTGAAAGTAAAAGGTGTGCGTATTGCACGAGCAGGGGAGTTCTCGGAACAGGCGTTCTTAAATGATAAGTTAGATCTTGCCCAAGCAGAAGCCATTGCAGATTTAATTGATGCAACCTCTGAACAGGCAGCACGTTCAGCATTGAAATCATTACAAGGGGAGTTTTCACATAAAGTGAATGCACTTGTAGATGAAGTGATCTACTTACGTACCTATGTGGAAGCGGCAATTGACTTCCCTGATGAAGAGATCGATTTCCTTGCAGATGGTAAAATCGAAGCGAAATTAAATGAGATTATTGCTCAGTTAGCCGATGTTCGTAAAGAGGCAAAACAAGGTACGATTTTACGTGAAGGGATGAAAGTGGTTATTGCCGGTAAACCAAATGCAGGCAAATCAAGCTTGCTTAATGCCCTTGCCGGTCGTGAAGCGGCGATTGTGACCGATATTGCCGGTACAACTCGTGATGTGTTGCGTGAGCATATCCATATTGATGGTATGCCATTACACATTATCGACACCGCAGGTTTACGTGATGCAAGTGATGAAGTAGAGAAGATCGGGATCAAACGTGCGTGGGATGAGATCGAACAGGCGGATCATGTGTTATTGATGATCGACAGTTCTCAATCGCAAGCTGATAATTTCCAACAAGAGTGGGCGGATTTCTTAGGTAAATTGCCACAGAATATTCCTGTTACGGTTATCCGCAACAAAGTGGATCTCACTGGCGAAGAAGAAGGCTTAATTCAAGTTGATAACTTTACGGTTATTCGCCTTTCAGCACAGACTAAAGTGGGTGTCGATTTACTGCGTGAACACCTTAAAAAATCAATGGGTTACCAAAGCTCAACGGAAGGTGGCTTCTTAGCACGTCGTCGTCATTTAGTGGCATTAGAAACCGCAGCGGAACATTTAGATCGTGGCCATGTGCAATTAACGCAATTCTATGCCGGTGAGTTATTAGCGGAAGAGTTACGTATGGTACAAAACGCCCTGAGTGAAATTACCGGTCAATTCACTTCAGATGATCTATTAGGCAATATCTTTAGCTCGTTCTGTATTGGGAAATAGTCGCAGAGCGACTAAGATAAATAACCTAGCACGGCTAGTGCTAGGTTATTTTGTGAGGATTATGGATTACGCTTAAACTTGCTAAAGTCCGGCGCACGTTTTTCGTTAAATGCGTTACGGCCTTCCTGACCTTCTTCTGTCATATAGAACAACATCGTTGCATTACCCGCTAACTCTTGTAAGCCTGCTTGACCATCACAGTCCGCATTTAATGCTGCTTTTAAGCAACGTAATGCAATTGGGCTGTTACGTAACATTTCACGGCACCAACGAACAGTCTCTTTTTCTAACTCTGCATAAGGTACAACGGTATTCACTAAGCCCATTTCTAATGCTTCTTTAGCGTCATATTGACGGCATAAGAACCAAATTTCACGTGCTTTTTTCTGACCTACGATACGCGCCATATAGCTTGCGCCCCAACCACCGTCAAATGAACCTACTTTAGGGCCTGTTTGACCGAAGATAGCATTTTCTGCTGCGATAGTTAAGTCACATAACATATGTAATACGTGACCACCACCGATTGCATAACCTGCTACCATTGCCACTACTGGTTTTGGACAGCTGCGGATATCACGTTGGAAGTCTAATACGTTTAAGTGGTGTACACCACTCTCATCTTTGTAACCGCCGTAGTCACCACGTACTTTTTGGTCACCACCAGAACAGAATGCTTTTTCGCCTTGACCAGTTAATACGATCACACCGATTTGATCGTCAAAACGTGCATCAGAGAATGCTTGGATCATCTCTTTTACAGTTTGTGGACGGAATGCGTTACGCACTTCTGGACGGTTGATGGTGATTTTTGCGATACCATCCGTTGATTTATGATAAAGGATATCTGAGTAGCCTTCACTGAAGTCGTGCCATTCAACTGGCGCATAAAGTACATCGTCTTGTGGATTTTGCATGTTTTATTCCTTTTTATTAATAAAGCGGTGAGATTATACCTGATTTTTACGAATAATGTAGGACAGGTATTTTGTTGATAACATAGCCTCCTTATAGGCAATAATAGGGGCTGTCTTATATACAATAAGCCCTAGGCATAGGGATTTTTGTTCTGTATAATCGCACCCTATTTTTATCACCAATATTTATACAACTTTTATGGCATTACTTATTACAGAAAAGTGCACCAACTGCGACATGTGCGAACCTGAATGTCCTAATCAGGCAATTTCAATGGGCGATGAGATTTATGTAATCGATCCAGCACTATGTACGGAGTGTGTAGGGCATTACGAAGTGCCAACCTGCCAGAAAGTATGCCCAATCAATAACTGTATTATTACCGATCCAGATCATATTGAAACCAATGAGCAACTATGGGAAAGGTTTGTGATGATTCATCATGCGGATGAAATTTAATGTTTGATGATTGGTTAGGTTTTCGTAGGGGCGAGGTTTATCCTCGCCCTTTTTAATAATATTGATAATTCAATATGTTATGGACTGTCCCTACGATATTTTTAAATAATGCTTATATGTAGGGACACGTTGCGCGTGTCCGCATTCTTAATTAATCTGCCAATGCTTCTTTCTGTGCCTGAACTAACTGCTCAATCCCTTGTTTCGCAAGGTCTAACAAGGTTAATAGTTCTGAATGGCTAAATGGTTCACCTTCAGCAGTACCTTGAACTTCTACTAAACGACCATCTTCAACCATTACTACATTCATATCTGTTTCAGCATTAGAGTCTTCCACATACTCTAAATCACATACTGCTTCACCTTCCACGATACCAACAGAAATTGCAGCCACTAAACCTTTCATTGGGTTTTGTTTTAATACGCCATCTGCGATCAATTTGTTGATTGCATCGTGTAGTGCCACACAAGCTCCTGTGATAGAGGCTGTACGAGTACCACCATCCGCTTGAATCACATCACAATCGATAGTGATAGTACGCTCACCTAAGGCTTTTAAATCCACTACAGCACGTAAAGAGCGCGCGATTAAGCGTTGGATTTCCATTGTGCGCCCGCCTTGCTTACCTTTTGCTGCCTCACGTTGAGTACGGCTGTGAGTTGCTCGTGGTAACATACCGTATTCTGCAGTAATCCAACCTTGTTGCTGACCTTTTAAGAAACGAGGAACAGTTTCTTCCACCGTTGCATTACATAGCACTTTAGTTTCGCCGAATTCAATTAACACCGAACCTTCCGCATAGCGAGTGTAGTTACGAGTGATTTTAATTGGGCGAGTTTGATTGGCTAAACGATTATTTGGACGCATTGGTCTATTCCTCTAAATAATTAATAAAATTTTCCCTATTTTAGCAGAATAACAAGTACAATAATATGATAAGTATGTAGGGTACGTGTAAACGCACCACCAAATTTAATCATCAAATAAAGAGAGCTAAACAATGATTTATAGTATGACAGCCTTTGCCCACCTTGAAATTAAAAAAGAGTGGGGGAACGCAGTGTGGGAAATGCGTTCAGTAAACCAACGTTTTTTAGAAACCTACTTCCGCTTACCAGAAACATTTCGTAATCTTGAAATGACACTACGTGAACGTCTACGAGCGGCATTAACCCGTGGTAAGGTTGAGTGTAGTTTACGTATTGAATTAAACACCAACCAAGCGGATGGTTTAGCATTAAATCAAGAATATGCTAAACAAGTGATTAGCTCATTGCAGTGGTTGAAAGAGACTGCAGGTGAGGGTGAATTAAATCTGGTTGATGTATTACGCTTCCCAGGAGTGGTGGATGCACAAAATCAAGATTTAGACCAAATTAGTCAAGATTTATTGGAAGGCTTTGAGCAGATCTTACAAGATTTTATTGCTATGCGAGCTCGAGAAGGAGCGAGTTTACAGGCTCTAATTCAACAACGCTTAGATGCGATTGCACACGAAGCAGCAAAAGTTCAAGTACAGATGCCTAGCATTTTACAGTGGCAAAAAGACCGCTTGCAGCAACGTTTTGATGAGCTAAATTTACAGCTTGACCCACAACGTTTAGAGCAAGAAATGGTATTATTAGCGCAGAAAGTAGATGTGGCGGAAGAGCTTGATCGTCTGCAACTTCATGTTAAAGAGACAACGTCAGTGCTGAAAAAAGGCGGAGCTGTAGGGCGTAAATTAGATTTTATGATGCAAGAGCTAAACCGTGAAGCAAATACGTTAGCATCAAAATCGATTAATGCGGATGTTACTAATTCTGCTGTTGAGTTAAAAGTATTAATTGAACAAATGCGTGAGCAAATTCAGAATTTAGAATAATTTAATTGGCACGAGGAAGGTTAAAACTCGTGCCAATTTATTTATGGCATAATAGACAAAATGGTTGCTAAAAATTGCGGTAAAGCCTTATATTACAAGCTTTACCGTGATTTTTTGAAAATGAACAAAAAACTTGCCCTTTCTGCCAAAAATCTAATATTCGCAAATATGGCGTTCGAAATAATATTCAACGCTATAAATGCAATCTTTGTAATAAGACTTTTACCCTTCAAAAGAAATTAGATCCTATTAAGATCTGGAATG
>MQVI01000005.1 GCA_002002485.1 Pasteurellaceae bacterium 15-036681 | reverse complement strand
TTCTGCTGTTACTGGACTGTTGTCTTTCACTGCGTCTTGGTCGATAGTTACCGCACCTGTTTCAGGATCTACAGTCACACCTTCTGGTAACTCAGTACCTTCAGCTGGTTTCCATTCACCTGTTTCAAGGTCTTTTTCTACCACCACAGTTTGTGGTTTGTCTTCTTCGTCTGTGTAGCCGATTTCAACTTTCACATCATCTTCTGCTGGCGTGATCACAACTGAACCATCTTTGTCTGATGGAGTCACCACTGGGGTTAAGGTATCGTCTTCACCTGCGGTCGCTTCTGTTTCAGCTGTGTTACCATCTTTATCTGTACCTTCTGCTGTTACTGGACTGTCGTCTTTCACTGAATCTTGGTTGATAGTTACCGCCCCTGTTTCAGGATCTACAGTCACACCTTCTGGTAACTCAGTACCTTCAGCTGGTTTCCATTCACCTGTTTCAGGGTCTTTTTCTACCACCACAGTTTGTGGTTTGTCTTCTTCGTCTGTGTAGCCGATTTCAACTTTCACATCATCTTCTGCAGGGGTGATTTTTACTGAACCATCTTTGTCTGATGGGGTTACCTCTGGCGTTAATGTGTCATCTTCGTCTGCTGTCGCTTCTGTTTCAGCCGTGTTACCGTCTTTATCTGTACCTTCTGCTGTTACTGGACTGTTGTCTTTCACTGCGTCTTGGTCGATAGTCACTGCACCTGTTTCAGGATCTACAGTCACACCTTCTGGTAACTCAGTACCTTCAGCTGGTTTCCATTCACCTGTTTCAGGGTCTTTTTCTACCACCACAGTTTGTGGTTTGTCTTCTTCGTCTGTGTAGCCGATTTCAACTTTCACATCATCTTCTGCTGGCGTGATCTCCACTGAACCATCTTTGTCTGATGGGGTTACCACTGGTTTTAAGGTATCAACTTGATTACCGTTATTGCTAGGATTTGTTACTGGAGATAAATCAGTTGGTAATTCAGCAGGTTCAACATCATCTAAACGATCTTGAAGTTTATCCTTCTCTGCACCGTTTGGTAAATTATTGATCGCTTCTTGAGCTGCATCTTTTGCTTCATTAACTTTACCGTTTAATGCTTCGATTTTCGCACGCTCTTCAGGTGTAATTACACCATCTTGCATTGCTTGTGCTAATGCATCTTCCGCCGCTTTTTCTGCTGCCTCAGCTGCTTTAACTAAATCTTCCGCAGATGTTTCTGGAGTAGCTACTACATTACCACCAGATGATTTTTTACCACTGCCACCACTAGCACCAATAGCAACACCTGCTAATGCTAATGCGCCTAAACCAACTAACCACCATGGGCTAAATACCCATAATGCTGAAACTTCGTGACCACCCAATGCTTGTGGCTCAATATCACCAGCAGCTAACATACTTACTGCATCAGCAGTTTCACCTGATTCAGGTACGTATGCATAGATATTGCCGTTTTCATGCTCACCAACGATTAAATTGGTTGTGTCTTCTGTGTTTTCACCATAGTAATTTTTAATGATGATATCAGGTTGTAAGTCACCATTTTCTAAAGTGATCTGTAAGTCATTACCATCACGTTTAGCAATAATATTTTGTGGCCCCAAACCTGTTGCATCGTTAATTAATTGATAATTAACATTCTCTTGCGCATCAATAACTAAAGTGTTGCCCTTAGTTACTTTGTAACTGGCAACTTCTTTAGTTGCGTCCATGACTTTAATAGTTGTCGACATATGTAATGTTTATTCCTTCTATTGGATTATTTACAAATAATTGAAGTTACATAACTAGTATTAAGTGCAGATTTCTTGTTAACAATATTGTTAGCAAGAAGTTATTTTTAGGCGAAAGCCTTCAAATTCCACTACTCTCAATTTAGTTATAACTGCTTAATTATAAATAAAAAAGAGGGAAAAACTTAGCTACTAAGGCGCTATTTAGTATGTTTTACACCTTGGTTACATTTCGCTGACATACTTTAATTTATTGCAATAAATTTACAATTCATTTCCTTAATCACTATTGACTTGATTTATTTTCATTCAAGAATATTTATGTCTGAGTTCATTTTAAACATTAGCTTACCTATATTTACATTCATCAAATATTAGAAATAGACAAAAATCCCCATTAACTTTCGCTAATGGGGATTTGAATCAATTTATGGGGTTAATTAAGCTTCTGTATATTTTGGTTCTTTAAATACGGTTACCGCTGGAGCATCTCCAACAAATTTCTCAACTTGAACCGTTGCTGTATTTGGTGAGTTACCTTGCGCAAGTTTTGATGTTCCTTCATCACGTGTTAATACGTTCGGGCTACCGTTTTTACAGAGTGGTAATTCAGATTTACCTAAATCTAATGGGTCATACCACGCACCTTCGTGTAATGCGACAGTACCTTTGATAATGCCATCTGTTACCACTGCGCCTGCTAATACTTGCCCACGTTTGTTAAAAATACGCACAATGTCACCGCTTGCAATACCACGAGTAGCAGCATCTTCAGTGTGAATTAACACTGGTTCGCGATCATTCACTGCATATTTTTTACGTAATGAAGTATGTGCTAATTGGCTGTGTAAACGTTGGAACGGATGTGGTGTTACTAACGCTAATGGCTGTTCTGGGGTTGCGTTACCTGCATACTCTTCTGGCACAAACCAAGATGGATGGCCTTTACAGTCATCATAGTTCATTTTCGCCACTACATCAGAGTAGATCTCAATTTTACCTGATGGTGTACCTAATGGGTTAAGTAGTGGATCTTTGCGGAACTCTTCATAACGAACCCATTTTTTCGCTTTTTCACTTGCTTTGAAAGTCACTGGTTTATTGTCTTCCCAGAATTTCTCAAACTTAGGCATAATGACTTTGTTTTTACGTGCTGCTTCGAATGCAGTGTTATAAAAGCCTTGTAACCATTGCATTTCTGTTTTGCCTTCAGTGAATTTATCGCCTACGCCTGCACGTGCTGATAATTCAGCGAAGATTTCATAATCGCTTTTCGCTTCAAATTGTGGCTCAACAACTTGTTTCATCGGGAAGATATTCATCATTGAGTAGTCGCCAGACATGGTAATATCGTTACGTTCATAGCTGGTTGTCACAGGGAACACGATATCCGCCATACGTGCTGTTGGCGTCCAGTTCACTTCGTTTACGATAACCGTATCTGGTTTTTGCCACGCTTTCACTAAATTATTAGTATCTTGGTGTTGAGTGAATGGGTTACCGCCCGACCAATAAATCACTTTAATATCTGGGTAAGTTAATTCTGTGCCGTTATATTGAATCGTTTTACCTGGATTTAATAACGCATCAGAAATACGACCTACAGGGAATGAGAATTTCGCACTGTCATCTAACCACGTTTTTTCACCTGCTGCCGCTGTAGTTGCAGTGATTGCACCGATATTACCGCCAGTCGCTGTAGGCACACCGCCGTTCGCATAATGATAACTTAAACCGAAACCACCACCCGGCAAGCCGATTTGACCTAACATTGAGGCTAATGTTACTAACATCCAGTGAGTTTGCTCACCATGACGTTGACGTTGCATACCCCAACCTGCCATTAACATTGTACGTTTAGATGAGAAGTCTGCGGCTAATTTTTTGATTAGTTCCGCTGGCACGCCTGTTAATTTGCTTGCCCATTCTGCATCTTTCGGTTGGTTATCTTCTTTACCTAATAGATAAGTTTCAAATTTGTCGAAGCCAGTGGTGTATTTTTTCAAGAATTCTTGATCGTGTTTGCCTTCAGTTACTAATGTGTGAGCAATACCAAGCATTAATGCCACATCAGATGCTGTATTTACTGGAATCCACTCTGCGTTCAAATATTGGCAAGTTTCGCTTTTCACTGGGTCGATACAGATGATACGTTTACCACTCTCTTTTAATTTTTTGAAGTAGTCCATACCTTGTTGATCGGTTGAAGTCCATGCATTACGTAATGTCGCCATTGGGTTTGCTGACCAAAGCACTACAATTTCAGAACTTTCTAAAATCACTTCCCAGCTAGTTTGTTGCTCATAAACTTCGATAGTACCTAACACGTGTGGCATAATTACTTGTGCCGCACCTGTTGAGTAGTCACCTTTCACTCCAACGAAACCGCCCGTTAAGTTTAAATAGCGGTGTAATAAAGTACGTGCAGCATGTAATGCACCAGAACTATACCAGCCATACGAACCTGCGAAAATAGCACTTGGGCCGTGAGCTGCGTAAACACGTTTCATCTCATGTGCAACGAGTTCGTATGCTTTATCCCAAGACACTTTCACCCACTCATCACGACCACGTAAACTTGTATCCTTGTTACCCTCTAAGTAACCTTTACGCACCATTGGGAATTTCACACGTGCTTCGCTGTAGATTTGGTCTGGCACGACAGTTTGCAGATCATTTTCTACTTGTGCCACAATTGCAGGACCTGATTTCACTGCTTTACCATTTTCTACAACAACACCTAATGGCCCCCAGTGAGCGGCAGTCATCACCGTTTTACTGTCAGCTGCTACAGCATTACCTGAAAGAAGAGAACCCACCACACCAGTTGTACCAGTCGTTAAAGATGCGCCCGCAACACCTAAAGATGAGTTTTTCAAAAAGCCACGACGGCTTTGGTTAATTTTGTCTTGAGTTTTCATTTAGAACCTCGTTGTCAAAGTTAAATTACGATACCTTTCTTAAACGGGAGGGGCATAATCATTTCTGTTTATACCTTGTGCAATCAGAGTTGCAGGCTTTGCTACCATATCTCTCGACTTAGGATCACAAGCTCGGTATCGGGGTTGAATTGAAAGCGAGCGTACGCAGTACGCCCCTACTGCCAATGTAATTAAAAGAAAGAATGTAGGGGCGTATTGCATACGCCCGCCAAATTAATGCGAACTACCCACAATATCCTTCGCATTACGCTGTAGATAAATGGTTACCGCACGAACATCATCTGCTGACATAGAAGTACGATCTTTCATTGAGTTCACCACACCAATCCATTGGTTTGAAGTATAGTGATCTGCGCCAATTGGTGCGTGACAACCACTACAGTGTGTTTGATTCAGATTATGACCAAAGCTATTTAGAGCTTCGATATTCGCTGTTACTGCTGATTTCGGCATTGAAATATCAAAATTGATCTCTTTCCATTCTGAATTTGTCACATCATCGTGAACTGCTTTCACGACATTCACTTTATCTTTTACATCATCATTAAGTAACGCAACCATAATACGTTTACCTAAATCCATATACACTACAGATTCTGCACCAACTTGCTGCCAACCGTTGATAGTTGCAGTGACTTTATCGCCCTCTTCTTTCCAGTTGTGTAATTCTGCATAAGGCATTAAGCGAGCTTCACCACCTGCAAATTGTGCTGGCGACATTGTTAATGAATAGAGAACTTTATCGCTTGAGCCAAATTCACCACCGTGTTTTGCTAATTCGCCCATTGCTGCAGCACTATCTACTGGCACATCAGGCATAAAGTGCGCAATTCCTTTATGGCAATCAATACAAGTTTGATTTGTTTCCATTGCTAACTGGTGCATTTTTTGTGCTGACTCTTTTTGTTCTGAAAGAGCCATTGCTTCGAAACTGTGGCAGCTACGGCAAGTTGCTGAGTCATTGGTTTTCATATCAGCCCAAACGCTTTGCGCCATTTCTAAACGGTGTGCTTCATAAGCTTCTTGATCAGGTAATTTATCTACAACAAAAGTATTCCATAAGTCTTTTACCGCTAATACTTTGGTTTTCACATAGTGGTAAGCGTTATCTTGTGGAATATGGCAGTCAGAACATTCCGCTCGAATTCCTTTTCGATTGGAAAAATGGACGCTACCTTCCCACTCAGCTTGAGGATGGCTCATTGAGTGACAGCTAACGCAAAATTCTGTGGTGCTTGTTGCTTTCATTGCATATTGAGTACCACCTAACACAACCGCACCTAATGCCATTAAGCCTAATCCACCAAAGACTAGTTTTAAATTTAATTTTTTTAACATTTCCCCACACTCCATAAAAAATAAAACGAATGTAATTTTTTATAAAATTATCGTATGGATAAAAAATAGAACAATAAGCAAAAATACGTATTAAACGAGATTGAGAAAGGAATAGTAGAAAAGATTGAGATAGGTCAAAAATATAAAAATAACAAGCGGTTAAATTTGTAATAAATGTTACAAATCTAACCGCTTGTATTGATTTAAATGTAAAATTAATGTTATTTAGAATAGAGATATTTTACGCTAATAAAAATAATCAAACCAATGGCAGCAAAACTTGCGCCAATAAATCCGATATAAGGCAGACCTAAATGGATCATCACTTGATTACCAAGTAATGCGCCACCGCCAATACCGATATTGTAAATCCCTGAATAAATTGCAGAGGCAACGTCAGTGGCATCTGAGGCTAATTGTAAAACTCTCATTTGCATTGCCATACTGATTGATGAAATACAAATTCCCCAAACGAAAGTTAATAAAAACATACCTTCAATTTTTGAACTCATTGGCAACAATAAAACTTGAGCCAAAATAATGCCTAAAATGCCACAAATAAGAAATGTATTTGGGTGTTTTGGGTGCATTTTACCAAATAAAAAGCTCGCAATAATACCTGATAACCCAAAGACCAATAATAAAGCGGTTGCCATTTCAGCTGGCATTTGGCTAATTTGCGTGACAAAAGGTTCAATATAACTATAGCCCGTGAAATGCCCTGAAATAACCACTGCAGTTAAAACATAGATGCCAATTAATAATGGGCGCTTAAGTAATAGAGGTAAGCTAGCTAATGAGCCTGAGTTTTTACTTGGTAAATTTGGTAATAGTTTCCAAACCATTAGCATGACAATAAATGCAATAATTGCAATCAATGCAAAAGTTGCTCGCCAACCGAGCGCTTGTCCAATAATTCTCCCAAGTGGTAACCCAAGCACCATAGCCAATGCACTCCCTAGTGCTAATAAACCAATCGCTTGTTGTTTTTTATCTTTAGGTGCAACTCGAATTACTAGTGATGCAGTAATAGACCAAAAAATTGCATGAGATAGCGCTACACCGATCCGAGAAATCAATAGGACCCAGAAATTCCAAGCAAAGATAGATAAAATATGGCTTACGATAAACACTATAAAAAGCTTGATCAGCAAACTTCTCCGCTCTAATTTTGCGGTTAATAGCATAAATGGTAAAGACATTAATGAAACGACCCATGCATAGACTGTGATCATTAAGCCAGTATGGGAAACATTCATATCAAAGCTATGGGCAATATCTGAAAGTAAAGCGACAGGTATAAATTCTGTGGTGTTAAAAATAAAAGCGGAAAGTGCAAAAGCAAAGACTCGCAAAAATGCGAGTCTTCGTTGGGCTTTTCTAAGTGATGTCATAAAATTTAAGCTACGAAAATAAAATCTCGCTATTCTATGACTTCATCCCAATTTAGCAAATGGATTTACATTGATTTGCGGTGGTTTAAGTTCGTTACTTAACCGCTTGCTCAATGCGATCCGCAAACTTACCAATACTTACAGCAAAGTTGTTCGATTTATTCCAATCCATAATCGTGCGGTAGTTATTCGATACTAAGAATGCTCTACCCATTTCTTGATCTGGGCGAACTAACCATAGCTTAGTTTGGTTTAATTTATTTAGCTTCTCAACTTCTTGTGCATTTGGATAAGCCAGATAAATACCCCATGCTTGCCATTCTGCGAGTGTTTTCGCTTTATTCGCCTCAATGCCCGCAAATGACATATCAATCGGCGCAGAAAGCTTCACTTCTACACCCCATGGCAAGTTTTTATCCCAACCAACGGTAGAAAGATAATTTGCGATAGAGGCAAAAGCATCATATTGGTTTTTCCAAATATCTTTTTTGCCATCTTTATCGCCATCTGCTGCATATTTTAAATATGAAGTTGGCATAAATTGGGTTTGCCCCATTGCACCAGCCCACGAACCTTTCATTTCTGGGCGAGCTAATGTGCCGTCTTGCAACATTTTTAATGCATTAACAAATTCTTGAGTAAAAAGTTTTTCACGGCGACCGTCAAAGGCTAAAGTCGCTAGCACTGATAGAACATCAAAATTTCCTTGATAACGCCCAAAGCTACTTTCCATGCCCCATAACGACATAATGTACTCTTTCTGTACACCATATTTTTCACTCGCGTGTGTTAATTGCGGTTGATATTGCCACCAACGATCTGCGACTGCATTCACTTTTGCTTGAGTCAGTACTTTGTTCAGATAGTTGGTTACACCATTTGGGTTTGGTGGCGGCAGTGGCGTATTGGGATCGCGACGGCGCGCAGCTTGCTCTTGGTCAAGCTCCACAGCACGAGTCACATAATTGATATTAAATTGTGAATTTAATACTTTGTTAGATACGCCTTGTCCTGCTGCTTTTTGCTTTAGGAAATTTACATAATCGTCAAAATTATTAGCCGTACGTGGCTTGCTATACTTTGCGTCTAATGCAGTTGCTTGATAACTTTGATCACTTGAACAGCCTGCAATAATTAAACAGGCAACAGATAAAGGTATCACAAAAAATTTCTTTCTCATTCAGTTGTCTCGTGGTAATTCACCATTCTACTCGGACGAATTACGTTATCTTGATTAATTTCAGCCACACCTAAAAACAGTCCAAGTTCTGAAAATAGGCGAATTTGTCCATAAATTTGTTGCTCATTAGCAAACTTGACCCTTTGACCAAAACCAACCGATTTAGTTTGCTCTTCAGTCAAAATTAATTTTGGTAGACGAGAAACTGCGCTATCCATTGGTAATAGATGAGCATCTAACTCTGCAAGCGGTTGGTTTTCCGCTAAAGTTTGCAATTCATCAAAGGTCATCATTTTTTCAAATGGGTAATCAGCCACAGCTAAACGACGTAACATTGTTACGTGTGCACCACAACCTAACGCCTCGCCTAAATCATCCACTAATGTACGAATATAGGTCCCTTTTGAACAATGCACTTCTAAAGTTAAATAGGGTGCTTGATACTCAATAAAATTCAGCTCAAAAATAGTAATTGGACGAGCTTCACGCTCAACGGTAATACCAGCTCGTGCATATTCATACAGAGGTTTACCTTGATGTTTTAATGCTGAAAACATCGTAGGAACTTGCAGAATATCGCCACGAAAAGCATCTAAAGCAGGTAAAATTTCTTGTTCAGTGACAGTTACATTGCGAGTTTGAACTACTTGTCCATCAGCGTCTGAAGTGTCTGTACGCTCACCCAATTTTGCAATGACACGATAGCGCTTATCGGAATCAAGTAAAAATTGAGAAAACTTTGTCGCTTCCCCTAAACAAATTGGCAACATTCCTGTTGCCAAGGGATCTAGCGCACCTGTATGCCCTGCTTTATTGGCATTAAACAGGCGTTTTACTTTCTGCATAATATCATTTGAGCTTAGCCCCTGTGATTTATCTAGCAAAAAGACACCATGAATATCACGCCCTTTTTTACGAGGTCTTCTACCCACGATTACTCTTCCTCAACGTGTTTTGCTTCATCTTGACGAATTACGTTAGTCACAAGGTTAGACATACGCATACCTTCAACTAGAGATTGGTCATAGAAGAATTTGAGTTCTGGCACGATACGTAAGCGCATTGCTTTACCCACTAAAGTACGGATATAACCAGATGCTTTATTTAAGCCCTCTAAACCACGCTCTACTGCACTCTCATCACTATCAAATAAGAAAGTGACAAAGATTTTTGCATAAGCTAAATCACGACTTAGTTCTACATCAGAAACTGTTACCATACCGATACGTGGATCTTTAACCTCACGTTGTAAAATAATGGCGATCTCTTTTTGTAGCTCTTGTGCTACACGATCGCTACGTTTAAATTCTCTGGACATATTTTCTATTCCCTAAAAACACAAAAGCTGGCGCGAGCGTCTCGCTCGTGCCAAACTCAAGATAGGGGCACGAGCGAGACGCTCGCGCCAGCAATTAGATTTATTAAATCGAGCGTTTAATCTCAACGATTTCAAATACTTCGATTTGGTCGCCAACTTTAACGTCGTTGTAGTTCTTAACACCGATACCACATTCCATACCGTTACGTACTTCAGATACGTCATCTTTGAAACGGCGTAGAGATTCTAATTCACCTTCAAAGATTACCACGTTATCACGTAATACGCGGATTGGGTTGTTACGTTTAACAACACCTTCCGTTACCATACAACCTGCGATTGCACCAAATTTAGGGTGACGGAATACATCACGCACTTGAGCTAAACCAATGATCTCTTGTTTGAACTCAGGTTGTAACATACCACTCATCGCAGCTTTGATTTCATTTAATAATTCATAAATGATTGAGTAATAACGTAAATCGATATTTTCAGTTTCAATAACTCGACGAGCAGTTGCATCTGCACGGACGTTAAAGCCTAGCACGATTGCGTTAGAGGCTGCAGCTAAGGTTGCATCAGTTTCTGTGATACCACCTACACCAGAACCAACCACTTTAACTTTAACTTCATCAGTTGAAAGTTCTTGTAATGATTGAACAATAGCCTCTACAGAACCTTGTACGTCAGCTTTAACGATAACGTTAAGTTCTGCAACATCGCCTTCCGCCATATTGCTAAACATATTTTCAAGTTTCGCTTTTTGTTGGCGTGCAAGTTTCACATCACGGAATTTACCTTGACGATATAATGCAACTTCACGAGCTTTTTTCTCATCACGAACAACTGTCGCTTCATCACCCGCTGAAGGTACACCAGAAAGGCCTAATACCTCAACAGGGATTGATGGACCTGCTGACTCAATCTCTTTACCATTTTCATCACGCATCGCACGTACACGACCGTACTCGAAGCCACAAAGCACGATATCGCCTTTGTTTAAAGTACCTGATTGAACAAGGATTGTTGCAACTGGACCACGGCCTTTATCTAAGTAAGATTCGATTACCACACCGCTTGCCATACCATCTTTGACTGCCGTTAATTCAAGTACATCAGATTGAAGAACAATCGCTTCTAATAAGTCATCGATACCCATACCTTTCTTCGCAGAAACTGGTACGAATAACACATCACCACCGAATTTCTCAGAAACCACTTCATATTGCAGAAGCTCTTGCTCTACACGATCTGGGTTTGCTTCTGGTTTATCGATTTTGTTCACTGCAACAACGATTGGTGCGTTTGCTGCGCGAGCATGTTGAATCGCCTCGATAGTTTGTGGCATCACACCATCGTCTGCTGCAACAACAAGTACAACAATATCTGTTGCTTTCGCACCACGAGCACGCATAGAGGTAAACGCTGCGTGTCCCGGAGTATCTAAGAAGGTAATCATCTTACCGTCATCAGTTTCAACGTGGTAAGCACCGATATGCTGAGTAATACCACCCGCCTCACCTGCAGCAACTTTTGCTTTGCGGATATAGTCAAGAAGTGACGTTTTACCGTGGTCAACGTGACCCATGATAGTTACAACTGGCGCACGAGTTACTTTCTCTGCATCTGTATCACGATCGCCTAATACAGATTCTTCTAATTCGTTCTCTTTACGTAAGATAACTTTGTGACCTAACTCTTCTGCGACTAATTGTGCTGTTTCTTGGTCGATAACTTGGTTAATCGTTACCATTTCGCCCATCTTCATCATCGTTTTGATGATTTCAGTTGCTTTGATTGCCATTTTATTAGCTAATTCTGCAACTGTGATAGTTTCACCAATCACTACGTCAGTTTTCACTGCTTGAACTGGTTTAGTAAAGGCTTGTTGTAAAGCACTACCGCCTTTCTTGCCATTCTTACCTTTGCCTTTTAAATCTTTTTGGTTACGACGATCAGCACTACGTTCATTCTTATCATCTTCGCGTCCACCTTTTTTCGCTTTCGCTACTGCTGGTTTACCACGTCCACGGTTACCTTCGCTACGACGATCATTATCACGATCTGCTTCACGTGCATAAGTTGAAGTGAAACGAGTATCTTCAAATTCTTCATGAGTTGTTTCACCAGCTTCTTCACGTGCAATTTCAGCTAAGCGGCGTGCATTTTCTGCTGCGCGTTTCGCTTCCATTTCTGCTTTTTGTGCGGCTAATTCTTCTTGCTTACGACGCAATTCTGCTTCTTCTTTACGTTTAGCTTCTTTTTCTGCATCAACAACTTTTTCTGTTTTTGGCGCAGACGTAGCTGGTTTTTCTGCTTTTGGTTGAGCTGATTTATTAGGCATTACTGGCGGTTGTGGCATTGATTTTTTTGCTTCTTCCGCTTTTTTTGCTTCTTCAGCAGCTTTAGCTTCTGCCGCAGCTTTCTCTTTTGCGGCCTTTTCAGCAGCCGCTTTTTCAGCTTTCGCCTTAGCTTCTTTTGCCGCTTTTGCTTCTGCCTGTGCCTTTAATGCATTCGCATCAATTTTTGCTTTTTTCTCTTTTACTTCAACAGCTTTTACTTTGCCTGTTGTTGTCGTTGCACTCACTTTTTGCGTTTTACGCGCACCACCTAAAGAAAGTGTTTTTTTCTCTTCTGACATTTTTTAATCCTCTTCCTTAGCTAAACCAACAGATTTGACGTGCAGACATAATTAATTCACCTGCTTTTTCAGATGATAATTCTTCAATATCCGCTAAATCATCTACGCCTTGCTCTGCTAATTCTTCAAGAGTCGTAATCTGTTTTTCAGCTAATTTAAATGCAATATGGCGTTCCATACCTTCAAGATTTAATAATTTATCTTCAATTTTTGCAGCCGCTAATGCTTCTTCTTCTGCTAATGCTTGTTTTGTTAACGCATTTTTTGCACGTGCTTGTAACTCTTCTACAAGATCTTCATCTTCTAAACCGTCAATTGCAGTTAATGCATCAACCGGTACATAAGCTACTGCTTCTAATGATGTGAAGCCTTCTTCAATAAGTACCTGTGCAAATTCTTCATCAATTTCAAGCGCTTGTGTTAATAAAGTAATTACTTTACCATCAGCTTCTTGCTCTTTTTTCTCTAATTCAGCCACTGTCATCACATTTAATGTCCAGCCTGTTAATTGAGTTGCTAAACGCACGTTTTGACCATTACGACCAATTGCTTGTGCTAATGCTGTTGGTTCAACGGCAATATCCATTGAGTGGTTATCGTCATCAACTACGATTGAACTCACATCCGCCGGTGCCATTGCGTTAATTACGAATTGAGCTGGGTTATCGTCCCAAAGAACGATATCAACACGTTCGCCACCTAATTCGCTAGTGATTGCTTGAACACGCGCACCACGCATACCTACGCAAGCACCTACAGGGTCAATACGTTTATCGTGACTCTTCACTGCGATTTTTGCACGTGAGCCTGGATCACGTGATGCACCTTTGATTTCAATCACTTCTTCACCGATTTCAGGCACTTCAAGTTTAAATAACTCTTGAATCATAATTGGTTTAGCACGTGTTACAAACAGTTGTGGACCTTTTGACTCAGGTTTGATGTCATATAACACACCACGTACTCGGTCACCTGGACGGAAGTTTTCACGAGGTAACATATCTTCACGTACGATTACTGCTTCAGCTTGGTTACCAAGATCTAAGATGATCTGATCACGGCTCACTTTTTTCACTGTTGCTGTGATGATTGAACCTAATTGTGAGCGGAATTGCTCTACAACTTTATTGCGTTCTGCTTCACGAATTTTTGTGCTAATTACTTGGCGAGCTGTTTGCATTGTGATACGGTCAAATGCAATTGATTCAATTTCATCTTCGATAAAATCGCCCAATTGAATACTTGGATCTTCAAATTGTGCAGCTTCCAAGGTAATTTCTTTCGTATGGTGATGCACATGTTCTACCACTAACCAACGACGGAAAGTTGTAAATTCACCTGTTTTACGATCGATAACAACACGTACATCAATATCAATACCGTTGCCTGTTTTGCGATCTTCACGTTCTGCCGCAGCTTTCTTTTTAGTTGAAATTGCAAGCGCAGTTTCTAACGCTTCAAAAATTGCGTCTTTTGGTAATAACTTCTCATTTGATACCGCTTCAGCGGCTAATAAAATCTCTTTACTCATTTGAATCTGATTTCCTTAGAAATTAAATACGGGGATTAAATTTGCTTTTTGAATATTGCCGAATGCAAAACTTTGTGGATTGCCTTCTACTTTTAAAGTGATTAAGTCGCCTTCAACGCTCACTAACTCGCCTTGCCATTTACGACGGTCTAACATCGGAATACGTAAATGAATCACAACTTCACGTCCGATAAAACGCTCATAGTGTGCAAGGGTAAATAATGGACGATCTAACCCTGGTGAAGATACCTCTAAGTTATATTTATCGGTAATTGGATCTTCAACATCGAAAATTGCACTCACTTGACGGCTCACATCACTACAATCATCAATAGTTACGCCACCATCTTTATCAATATAAAGACGTACTGTTAAAAAACGTCCTGCACGTTGGCATTCGATACCAACTAATTCAAAACCCATTGCATCAATAGAGTCTGCAACAAGGTCCTGTAATTTCTGTTCTAAAGTTGCCAAAGAAAACCTCCATTCGACAGATATAAAAAAAGAGCTAAAAAGCCCCTTTAAAACAACAAAGCTGACTATTTCAATATTTTGGCGAGCGTACGCAGTACGCCCCTACAAGAATATTGAACCCACAAAAAAGCCCCAAACAGCAGTTGTGGGGCTTCAAGCGGTTTGTTTTATATAAATTTTTTCAAAATTAAAATAATTTCAAAAACCTATATAGAACAAAACTCATTGTCCATTTGAACAATGAGCCTTAAAACTGGTTGCGGGGGCCGGATTTGAACCGACGGCCTTCGGGTTATGAGCCCGACGAGCTACCAAGCTGCTCCACCCCGCGTCTGATGTGGCGTATTATAGAGAATATGAAAAAGATTGCAAGTATTTTTTCAAACAAACTCCCCAAACGAACTCTTTTTAATCAAATCATTCCAATCTTTGTAATTTAAGTTGGAATAATCCGATATTTTTGTGGGAATAGTCTTAAACTATTTCTTCTTCGTTGGACGTTGCCAACCTTGGATATGACGCTGTGGAACACGAGAAATTACTAACTCATTTTCCGCCACATCTTTAGTTACCGTTGCGCCCGCGCCAATTGTTGCGCCACTCGCGATTGTTACTGGTGCCACCAATTGACTATCTGAACCAACAAATACATCATTACCGATGATAGTTTTGAATTTATTTGCACCATCATAGTTACAAGTGATAGTACCCGCACCGATATTACAGTTGCTACCAATCTCCGCATCACCGATATAAGTTAAGTGGTTTACTTTAGAGCCTTTACCTACTACCGCAGCTTTAATTTCAACGAAGTTACCTACGTGAGTTTCATCCGCAAGGTTTGCTCCTGGACGTAAGCGAGAGAATGGGCCGATCTTCGCATCTTTACCTACCACTGAATCCTCAATCACTGAGTAAGGTTTGATCTCCACATCATCACCAATTTCGCAATTTTTAAGTACTGAACCAGCCCCGATTTTCACACGGTCGCCTAATTTCACATTACCTTCAAGGATAACATTCACATCGATTTGAACATCTTTACCGTGTTCAACAGTACCACGCACATCAAAACGCGTTGGATCGATAATCGTTACACCTGCAAGTAATAATTTTTCCGCCTGTGTTTTTTGGTAGTAACGCTCTAAAGCAGCTAATTGTAGACGATTGTTTGCGCCTTCAACTTCCATCAAATCGCTTGCTTGAACTGCTTCCACACGGAAACCATCACGATTTGCCATTGCGATAACATCGGTAATATAGTATTCACCTTGTGCATTGTTATTGTCTAATTGACCTAGCCATTTTTTGAAGCTCGCACCGCTTGCAACCATCACACCAGTATTTACTTCTTGAATTTTTAACTGCTCAGGATTTGCATCTTTTTGTTCTACGATACCGACTACTGAGCCATTCTCACGAATAATACGGCCGTAGCCTGTTGGATTATCTAATACCACTGTCAATAAACCGATTCCATTTTCAGGTTTAGCAGCAATTAATTTCTCTAATGTAGCTTGAGTAATTAAAGGTGCATCACCGTAAAGCATTAAGATATTTTCATCATCTGCAAAGAAAGGTGCTGCTTGTTGCATGGCATGACCAGTACCTAATTGCTCTGCTTGTAACACCCAGTTTACTGGCTCTGCATTTAAACGTTGTTGTAATAAATCGCCACCGTGACCGTAAATTAAATGAATTTGTTTTGCTGAAAGTTGTTTAGCCGTATCAATCACATGTTTTACCATTGGCTTGCCTGCAATTGGGTGTAATACTTTTGGTAAATCAGAATACATACGAGTACCTTTACCTGCAGCAAGAATTACAACGCTTAACTGTGTCATAAGAAATCCTTTAAATATAAGAAATAAAAATCGGCGCTATTCTACCGAAATTTTAACAAAAATAGAAACAATGATGTTAGTTATACAAAAAAGCGATCAGTTTCGAAAAACTGACCGCTTGTGACGCTTTTATATTGTGAGTTATTAGCTCAAGCTACTGCTACATTCCCAAAATCAAGAGCAGTTATAGTCGATTTACGAGTTTGTTTCATCTGCCATAAATCATAGTCTGATTGTAAATTTAACCACAAATTTGCTCGACTGATTCCTGCGTCCTCTAGTGCTAAAGCCAAATTTGCGGTCATAGGTGTTTTACCATGGATAAGGCGAGAAATCGTTTCTCTAGAAAATCCTAAATGAGCTACTAACTTTTTAATTGAAATATTATTGGGTTCAATGAAACCATCATATAGAACAATACCAGGGTGAGTTGGTTGTCGCATTTTATCCTCCTAGTGATAATCTTCATAATTTAGAATATAAGCATCACCATTGATAAATTCAAAAGTAATTCGCCAGTTTCCAGAAACAGTCATTGACCATATTCCCTCTCGATTACCTTTTAACTTATGGCATTGATAAAGCATTTGGAAGTCTTCTACTTGAGAAGAGCGATTAATTAAATCCAAAATACCACCAATCTTGCGTAAGTGTTCAGTTCTTAATCCTTTGCTGATACCTTTCTCAAAATACTGTTGCAAACCTTTATGTTTAAAACTCTTAATCATTATTAATAGCCTTTCAGTTTGTGATGCAAATATATCACACAAGAAAAATAAAGCAACTTCATCGTTGCATTATCATGAAATAATCATAATGAATAATTTAGCACTGTATTTTAAAAGAGAAAGAGTAACATTTTATTTTTTCGATAGAGATCCCAAAAATAATATTTCTAACTTTACAAAAACAAAAAAAGCGATCAGTTTCGAAAAACTGACCGCCTGTTATAACCCCCCCTCTTTCCCTAGATTGGGAGAGGGGGAGATGTAGGAAGCTATTATTAATGTCCTACTGCTTTAATCGCATACTTATCTTCATCAAACTCACGTAGCGGTTTATGTTCACTACCCAAATAAGTATAGATAACTGGTAACACGAATAGAGTAAATAATGTCCCTACAGCAAGACCTGCAATAATTACCATACCGATACTAAAACGAGCAATTGCACCTGCACCACTTGCGAATAGCAGCGGAATTAAGCCAGCAATCATTGCAGCTGTCGTCATCAGAATCGGACGTAAACGAATTTTAGCTGCATACATAATTGCATCTCGACGTGAGACTCCATGGTGTAACTGCTCTTCTTTCGCTACTTCACACATTAAGATACCGTGTTTAGTAATCAAACCAACCAACGTAATCAAACCTACTTGAGAGTAAATATTCAAACTCGAACCTGGTACTTTAGCAATACCAAGGATATTCATCACAAGTAATGCTCCACTAATCGCTAATGGTACAGAGACAAGAATTACCATTGGATCGCGCCAAGATTCAAACTGAATCGCAAGAACGATATAAATCATCACAACCGCTAATGCAAATGTAAACATCATGGCATTACCTTCTTGCACAAACTGACGTGCTTCTGATTTAAAGTCGTATTGGTAACCTTGTGGCAAGCTACGATCTAATTCTGCTTTTGCCCAATTTACTGCATCACCGATTGAACCCGATACAACCCCACCAATTTCAGCAGAATTTAACTGATTCATACGTTTTAAACTTGCTGGCTGTGTTGTTAATTCCATTGTCACAAATGAACCTAATGGAATTGAATCACCGCTTGCGGTTGTCACGTAGTAATTCATTAAATCTTCAGGATTTAAACGGTCTTTACGTACCGCTTGTGAAACAATCGGATAAGCTCGTGAATCAATATCTACTCGAGTAATAATTGCACCTGATAAGTATGCGCCCAATGTGCCACTCACTTGTTGCATTGTTACGCCGTAGCTACCCATTTTTTCACGATCAAACTTCATTTTCATCGTTGCTGTATCAAATTTTAAGTCCAAATTTGAAAAGAAGAATTGACCTGAAGCTTGAGCTTTTTTCAAGAAATCTGCTGCTACTTCTGCAAGTTTCTCATAGCTTTCTGCAGTAGTAATCACCACAGAGAACGGCAAGCCATTTTCACCCGTTGAAATTTCTGGGAAAGTAATTGCATTCACATTCATCCCAACAATTTGGCTACCAACACCTGCAATTTGATCTTTCACCTGCGCTTGACTACGAGTACGTTCACTCCAATCTTTTAATGAAATAATTGATAAAGCACTGTTTCCGCCATTAAAGCCTGCAATAGTCATTGAGGCTGCAACCTCTGGAATAGCATTTACCGCTTCTTCAAATGGCACTAGTGCTTCTTGCGTATAATCTAAGTTTGTATTTGATGGACCATTTGAAATTGCTACTACGAAACCACGATCCTCTGCTGGAGCAACCTCACTGCTTAGTGATTTAAACAAGAAAGGTAAACTTGCAAAAATCGCGATCGCAAAAATCAGCATAAAAGTACGCACAGCCATGACACCAGCAAGCATATTGGTATAACAGCTAGTGATTTTATCTAGCATGCCATTGATGCATACCACTAATTTACCTTCTTCGCCTTCTTTATGTTCTTTTAGCACTCGGCTAGACATCATTGGTGAAAGGGTTAATGCTGCAATACCTGAAATAAATACCGCACCGGCAAGGGTTAATGCGAACTCTTTAAATAATGAGCCTGTCACCCCTTCCATTAGTGCCATTGGAGAATAAACCGCACCAAGAGTAATCGTCATTGAAATTACAGGTAATGCAATTTCACGAGTACCAATAATGGCTGCATCAAAAGGCGTTTTACCTTCACGCACGTGACGTTCTACGTTTTCTAAAACAACAATCGCATCATCAACCACTAAGCCTATCGCAAGAATCAATGCTAGTAGCGTCAACAAGTTGATTGAGAAACCCATCATTTGTAACACAAACAATACGCCAACAAGTGAAATTGGAATTGTGATTACAGGCACAATCATCGCACGTAATGAGCCCAAGAACAGGATAATCACCACTAATACAATAACCGTTGCCTCTAAAATTGTTTTCACAACCTCATTGATTGAACTGTTAATTGCAACAGTTTTGTCATACATGATTTCACCCGTAATTGAACTTGGGAGGTTACGTTGAACCTGTTCAAACATTGGGTAAATATCTTTTGCAACAGTTAAAGAGTTAGCTGTTGCTGCTGCTTCCACTGCCATTACAACAGCATCTTGTCCATTTGCTTTTGCTCGAGCCGAATCCGAAGATTTATTTAATTCAACCTTTGCAATATCTTTTAACTTGATTTGTTGACCTGTTTTAGTCGTCGAAATAGTTACGTTTTCAAGTTCAGAAACAGACGGCGTAGTCGATTCCACTTTATTTTTATATACAGTGTAATAACCATTAGCATTACCAGCTGCTGTTTGTAAATTATTCGCACTTAACGCACTTAGAACTGCAGCGCCTGACAAGCTATTCGCTGCCATTTTATCGGGATCTAGCCAGATACGTAATCCAAATTCAGAACCATATACATCCACTTTAGACACACCATTTACGGTAAAGAATTGAGGTTTTACCACACGCTGTAAATAGTCTGTTACCTGTGAAGAATTTAATTCACTAGACAAGAAGCGAATATACATAATCGCATTATTAGCACCCGATGAAACACTGATAGATGGGTCATCTACGCCATTCGGTAAACGAGCTCTTATCGCATTTACTTTCGCAGAAATATCTGAAAGTGCTGCATTAGGATCGGTATTTAACTTCATTTTCGCCGTTACGGTTGTCGTATTCGGTGAACTACTTGATGTTAAATAGTCGATGTTTTCAGCCTGAGCAACAGCTTCTTCGATTTGTGAGGTAACAAGCGCTTGCATTAAAGTTGCATCCGCACCTGAATAATTGACACTCACAGTAACAATAGAGACTGTCATCTCTGGGTATTCACGTACCTGTAGTTTGCTGATTGACTGTAAACCTAAAATCGTGATTAAAAGGCTAATACAGATCGCCAACACAGGACGTTTAATAAAAATATCGGTAAATTTCATCACTTACCTCAACTATAATTTGGTCGATTTTGCAGGTTGTGTTACGCCCACAGGTTCAGCATCCGATAGCATCACTAGCGAATTGTTATTTAAACGCTGTAAACCACCAGTTACAATTAAATCACCCGCTTTTAAACCTTTGCTTAAATGCGCATAGATACCGCGACGATCTACTGTAGTCACTTCAACTTGTTTTGCTCGATACATCTTCGTTGCATCTAAATCAGGGCGTTGAGCCTTCATTTTCTCAACCATCTCTTTATCTTCATCAGAAAGTGGTTGTAAAACATAAACTGTTTCTCCATACATGGTATAAGTTACAGCAATTTGTGGTACAACAATTTGGTCATAATGGCTTGGTAATGCCACATTTAAACGTGCAAACATACCTGATAGTAATTTTTGCTGACCTTCTTCAACAGTTGCCTCTAAATTTATTAAGCCTGTTGAGGGATCTACAGCAGGATCAATTGCTGAAATACGCGAAGGAAATGTTTGTCCTGGTAGGGCATCAATTTCTGCTGTCACTCGCTGGCCAATATTTATTTGCTCTAAGTCTGTTTGTGGTAATGTAAAACGAATGCGCATTTGGCTTTGATCTTCAACACGTACAATTTCTGTTCCTGTTGTGATAAATTGACCTACATTCACATTAACAATACCGGCTACCCCATCAAAAGGCGCATAAATTTGGCGACGTTCAATTTGAGCTTTTAGCGCTTCAATATTCGCTAGAATCTGGTTATAGGTTGATTGTGCATTATCCAACTCAGCTTTAGAAGCACTGTTTGAGCTTACAAGAGCACGAAAACGATCAAAATTAGCTTTAGCCGTTGGTAACTGAGCCTCTGTTGCTTTTAATGTTGCTCGCTCCGCAGAACTATCAACCTGAACTAACAGCTGACCTTTTTTCACTCGATCACCAGATTTCACGAGAATATTTGTAATAGTGCCTGAAACCTGTGCGCTAATCATCGCGCCCTGATTTGGACGAATTGAACCTACCGCAGAAATCATTGGTGTCCATTCGCGTGCTACGACCTCCATTGCAGTTACATTGCTGATTGACTCTGGCATATTTGCTGCTGCTTCAGCTTTTTTACCTGCAATAAATTGTTGCATACCCACAACACCACCAAAGGCGATAAGGACAATCAACAATGTGATTATGATTAAGAATTTTCTGCCAAGCCCAGTTTTTTTCGGCACTGGCTTAATTTCTTCAGTTGTCATTTGTTTTTCCTTTATTAATGTAAAAATTTTTTGAGGACACGAAAATCATGCCTTATTTAAACTGTTATTGCTTTCCAAGTACGAATAATTACTTCTTCTAGCGCTTCATCTGAATACGATTCATCTATTATTTTCTCTAAAAGCAGAATTTGCTCCGCAACATCTAAGCTCATCACATACAATAGATGAGTAGGCAATGATGCTATTACGCCTTGCTTTTGCCCCTCTTTAATAAATTTAATCCAAACCAAAGATTCATCATTTTCACAGGCTTTGATTAAATCTTTAAAAGTAGGCAATAATTTATATTGATGAATATTCTGAATAACGTATGGATTCTGGCGCATAAAGCGCAATTTCCCCATCCATAGTGCTCGATATTGCTCAAACAGAGGTAAACTAGGATCGTAATGCTTCTGCTGTTCTTTAGTAAATAAATCAAATAGATGTAGAATTAATTTATCTAACAAATCATCTTTATCTTTGAAGTAGAGATAGATGGTACCGACGGAGACTTTGGCTTCCTTTGCAATCTTATGGGTAGAGAGGTTATGAACCCCATTCTTTGCCATTAACACATCGGTAGCTTCTAAAATACGAAGAGCCACATCATTATGTGGCACTTTACTCTTTGACATAATAGACTACCTTTTAAATTCACTGAACGTTTGTTCATTTTACTCATTTTTTAAAAAATTTTCAAAAATTTATGCTAAAAGTTGTGTAAAGTTGGGAACTTTTTTGTAGATAGTTGCCAAAAAGATTGATTTTTACACTACAAAAAATCAATAAACGACCGATTTAATTAGAGGAGGGAAAAGAATGGATAATATAACAGCCACAGTAAAGTTTGAAATTAGACTCAAAGCATTTTCTGTAGCTGCTATATAATTGTAAGCTTAATTAACCATTGGCAATAATCACTGCTCGTTTTGGTGCAGGGAGGCCTTCAACCGTTTTTGAATGATCGTTTGGATCTAAAAAATCGATCAGAGATTCATTTTCCAGCCACTCTGTTTTGCGCTGCTCTTCTAGTGTTGTAACAGCCTCATCTACGCAGCGAACATTCTTAAAACCGACCTTTTCTAACCAGTTAATTAAAGCTGGTACTGATGGAATAAAATAAACATTTTTCATCTTTGCATAACGGTCAGCAGGTACTAACACATCATTTACACCACCGTCTATCACTAATGTTTCTAGCACCAACTCACCGCCTTTAACAAGCTGCGCTTTTAGTTGTGAAAGATGATCCAATGGCGATTTGCGGTGATATAAGACTCCCATGGAAAATACGGTATCAAATGCTTGCAATGGTTGCATTTGTTCGATACCAAGTGGAATCAAATTTGCTCGGCGATCGTTATTTAATAATTTGCGAATGACTTCAAATTGACATAAAAATAACTCTGTGGGATCTATTCCAACCACCATTTTTGCCCCTTCGCCAACCATACGCCACATATGATAACCACTACCACACCCTACATCTAGAATAGTACGATTTTTTAATGGGGATAAATGGGGTAATACACGATTCCATTTAAAATCTGAGCGCCATTCGCAATCAATATGGATACCATGTACATGATAAGGCCCCTTACGCCAAGGCATGAGCTGCTTGAGATGATGAACAAGACGTTGAGTTTCACCGGTTGACAAAGGTTCTGCAAGTTTACTTTCTACCTTATCAATTAGGTTAATTTCTGCAGGGATACTTGGAAGAAAATCAACAATTTTTGCCCACTTTGCATAGTCACCGTGAGTTTGCTTTTCCCACTGTTTAAGTTGTAAAGGTAATGTCTCCAGCCAAGGAGAAAGCGAAGTTGTTGCAATTTGTTGATAAAAGGGGCGAAAATCGATCATATAACTCTATTTATAAATTAACTATTTTGGGATAGTGGATTTTAAAACAATTTACTGTAATCAGCAAAAGAGAAATAAAAAAAGGCCAGACGTCATGTCCAGCCTGCTAAATAAAGCGATGAATAAAAATTTCTTTGTTATACGACTGTTTTATAGTACAGCAATACGATAAAACGAGGTGCATTATACATTAAAGTAAATCATTGTAAATACATGTAAGTATTAAATGTATAAAATTCGCACCCTACGCCAGAACTTTTCTAATTAATCCTTCTTGCTGATAACTAGCAACTAGTTGCCCATCATGAGTATAGACTTGCCCTCTTGATAGTCCTCTGGTAGCGCTAGCATTAGTTGAATCAATACTAAAGAGCAGCCAGTCTGAAATATCAAAATCACGATGAAACCACATGGCATGGTCAATAGTTGCAATACGCATATCTGGATTTAATGCCCCCTTTCCATGACATTGCAGCATGGTACTAATACAATGAAAATCCGAAAAGTAAATTAACAAACACTTTTGTAAATTTTTGTTTATTGTAATATTCCCATTGCTTTTAACCCATAAAAACTGCTCTGCTGGGTAATGATTTTGTCCAAATGGATTCACTGGATATTTCACTCTTACATCAAATGGACGTTCAACTTGAAATATCTTTTTAATCTTTTCAGGTAAGTAATTAGCCAACTGACGAATAACGTCATTTTCAGAGACCCACTGCTCAGGCATATCAACTTGTGGCATTGTTGATTGGTGTTCAAGCCCATCCTCTGGCATCTGAAAAGAACTCATCATTCGGCAAATAATTTCATCATGTTGAATTGCATTTACAGAAACCGAAGTAAAGCTTCGCCCCTCTCGTAAGATTTCTGTTTGATAAATGATCGGGTAATTAACATCTCCGGCACGTAAAAAATAGAGATGACAAGAATGTAAATCTCGCTCATTTCCAACAATTTGCATTGCAGCCATCAAAGACTGTGCCATCACTTGTCCACCAAATACTTGCGGTAAACCTAGATCTTCACATTTGCCTCTAAAAATGTGATCATCTAAACGCTCTAAAGTTAATACATCGATTAAATCCAATAATGCTTGAGACATCGCTACTCCTTAAAATATTTTCCTTAGTTTAGACTAAAAATAGATTCAAGCGGTCTGATCAGTGACTAAATTTGCAAATTTTTACGCCAATTAAACCGCTTGTTGTAATTTTTAACTTGTTTTACATAATATAACTCTCTATAATTCAGGTTCTTACACGTTATCGTGTAATTCAATGAGGGGGCTTTTGGTTCCTCGCAATGGTGTTCAGTTTACTTGGTCAGGTCCGGAAGGAAGCAGCCTGAATTGAAATTTCCGTGTGCCGAGGGTTTGCTGGAAGTCCCCTCACCCTTTTCTGCATACCGCATATCAAAAGAAAAGGCGCACCTCGGTACGCCCTCAAATTATTATTTCTGTTCATCTGGTAATTTATACAACATTTCTTTATATAAATAACTACCCAATAATGCGTGAGCCAACGCCTCTTTTTTCATAGCTGCTGGCTGCTCTTTTGCAATTAATTTTTGTGCTTTAGCATCATATACAAAACCTTGTGGAGTCGTATTTGGTTGTAAAATAACAACATTATCTCCTTTCATCATGGCCTGCGTTTTATCATACTGCATAAACGCTCGATTTGGGTTCGTATCTTGCGTTAAATCGTAACCAATCATTGGATACTCACCACTTACCCCAGCTAAAGAAAGTAGTGTTGTCGGCATATCAATTTGACTTACTAAACGATTATCACGTTTAGCTTCAATCCCTTCCCCAACAATCAACGCTGGAATATGAAAATTGTAAATTGGTACTAAATCTGCACCACTTACCCTTGAATCATGATCAGCGATCACCAAGAAAATAGTATCTTTCCAATAATTAGACTGTTTTGCTAATTTAAAGAAATGCCCTATAGCATAATCCGCATATTTGGCGGCATTATTGCGCGTTTGCTTATCTTTATCAAACTGCTCAATTTTTCCATCTGGAAATTCAAAGGGATCATGATTACTTGAACTAAAAACTAAGCTAAAGAACGGCTTACCACTTTTAGCTAATTCTGTAAAAGTCTCATTTGCTTTATCAAAGAGATCTTCATCACTGACTCCCCAAGTAGCAACAAATTTCGGGTTATTATAGTCTTTTTCATCAATGATGGTTTCAAAACCATTTCCGTAAAAATAGCTCGCCATGTTGTCGAAATGTTTTTCACCGCCATAAATAAATGAGGTGCTATAACCTTGGCGATGCAATAATTCTGCAATAGTAAAGAAGCCATTTTGGCTCTTTGTTAATTTTACTGTTGCACGTGCTGGTGTGGGTGTAAAACCTGCGGTGACTGCTTCAATACCACGGACTGAGCGTGTGCCTGTTGCATATAAATTTTCAAACAGCCACCCCTGTTGAGCTAATTTATCAAATTCAGGTGTTAATGGTTTACCACCTAGCGTGCCGACAAATTGTGCGCCGAGGCTTTCTTCCAAAAGAATTACGATATTTTTAGGCTTACCTTGATAAGTTGCTTTATTGGTTGTTAAGGTTGGAATATCTGCTGAAATATAATCACTGGTGGGACGACCTCGACTTGCCTTAACAATGTTTAACATCTCATCTATTGGCATCTTTCCATATTGCTCTGACGATCTATCCTCATCTTTCAATTGTTGAGCAGCATACAGCACTGAATAACCAGAATTGAGCACTAATGAATTAACCAATGGGTCACCTGAAAAAGCGACCATTGCAGGGTTAATCCCTCTATGCTCTAAAGACGAACGAGCCCCTACAAAAGATATTGCGATAATCGCCAAAGCAAGTACAGAGCGCCATTTCCAACTAGGAAAATGTAGATTTTTCACAGCCCAAGCAGATAACTTCCAGTAAATAATAATTGCGATTACAGTCACAATTAAACTACTAATTACTGCCATTAGATGCCCATTCATCAACATCGTGAATACTTCTTTTGGATAGGTCAAATACTCAATAAATAGGCGATTAGGTCGGAAATCATAGGTTTCAATAAATGCAGGTGTGGAGATCTCCATAAATAAGATAAACACACTACCAACGGTTAGCCAAACGCGTAACACGGCACGCCAAATTGAACCTAACACATTGTTATTTAATAACAAAACTGTTAGTAATGCAGGTATACCAAATAAGTAGCAGATCGCGACAATATCAATACGTAAACCTTGTAAAAATAGCGGAAACCAGCCATCAACAGCCGTTATACGTTCTGATCGCCAAATTGATAGCCCTAAACGAGATAATGTGAAAATAATTAGATTAATTCCAATAAAGAATATCACTGGAAAAAGAATAGAATGAGAATTGCGTTGTTGTCTAAACATAGACAAACCTTACTTTAAGATGTTAATTGAATCACCAACACGAATAATCCCACTATTTTCTGGGACTAAATGGATACCAAAAATTGGTTTTCCTTGCTCGTTGGTATGTTGCTGTTTGAGAGTTCTAAGCGGCTCAGCTTGTGGATCTAACTCTAATGTTTCTAAATTTCGCGTAATTAAAATACAGCGCGTGCAACTCTGCGCCACAGTAAATTTAACTTGTCCGATCCGGATTTGTTGCCATTTTTCTTCCTCAAATGGTTCAGCACCATCTATGACGATATTTCCACGGAATTGTTCCATACTAATCGGAACCGGAGCCCATTTTTGAACTTGCTGTAATGATTTTTCTGAAACCAATAATAGCGGATTACTATCACCAAAACTCATTGGATTATGCTCAAAATCTTTAACATTACGTTGGCTCTGTTCACCAAGCCAGCGCAACTGCACAGTTCTTCCAAAAAATTGACTTAGCCATTGATTTACTTCATCTTTTGCGACAAAAGAATCAAAATATGTTCCCCACACTTCGCTTGATTCTAATTTTTCAAAATCTGTATAACGCACTACATATTGCTCACCATTATCATGAACAATCACGATCCCATTAGTGACTGGAAATGCTGCAAGCTGGTAAAGCGCTTTATCTTTACGTGCAGTGATAAAAGTGCCATCTGGCTCTGTCAGCATAAATTCTCGGTCAAAATTCAACCCTTGTAAATTAACAAGCGCTTGGTTTACTCGATAAACTTGTGTTGATTTAATTGGATATAAATTCAATTGGGTAATTTTCATTAAACTCTCCTTTAAAAAATGCAACAATAGCAGAAAATGATCTACATTTGTATGTGGATAAAGTAAAATGTTCAGCCATTTACAGAGGAGTTCTATATGGTGAAGAAACCAACACAAGATTTTGAAACAACATTAAAAGAATTAGAAGAAATCGTCACAAAATTAGAAACTGGCGATCTTCCCCTAGAGGAAGCATTGACAGAGTTTGAAAGTGCGATCAAACTTGTTCAGCAAGGACAAGAACGCTTAGCTAAAGCTGAACAACGTATTCAAATTTTATTACAAAAAGACGAAAATGCAGAATTAACGGATTACTAAAATGAGCTACCAATTAACCGCAGATCTCTCACAAGCTCAGCAACGTGTAAATAATTTTCTTAGCCAACAGCTCACTAGCTACCCTCGCTATAATCAAGATTTAATTGAGGCGATGTCTTATGCGGTATTGCTTGGCGGTAAACGAGTGCGCCCTTTCCTAATTTATGCAACCGGAAGGATGTTAGGTGTACCATTAGAAAAACTCGATCACTCTGCTGCAGCAATGGAAGCAATTCATGCCTATTCATTAGTACATGATGATTTGCCTGCTATGGATGATGACAAATTGCGTCGAGGCAAACCTACTTGCCATATTGCTTTCGATGAGGCAACGGCTATTCTTGCAGGTGATTCATTACAGACTTTTGCGTTTGAATTATTAAGTAATGATCCAACGCTCAGCGCAAATCAAAAAATTGCACAAATCCAATGGTTAGCCAAGTCTGCTGGCGCTCGTGGTATGTGTGTGGGTCAAGCAATTGATCTTCAATCAGAAAATAAAGCGGTTTCACTTGAGGAATTAGAGCTAATCCACCGCCATAAAACAGGTGCATTAATTCTTGCTTCGGTGATCATGGGCTTTAATCTCTCTGAATATGCCGATGATAAACAGCTAGAACAGCATCTAGTTCAATATGCTGAGGCAATCGGGCTTGCTTTCCAAGTGCAAGACGATATATTAGATGTGATTGGTAATAGTGAAAAAATTGGTAAAACGGTTGGTGCTGACGAAGCTTTAAATAAAAGTACCTATCCTAAACTATTAGGGTTAGAAGCTGCTCAACAAAAAGCGCAAGATCTCTACCAAACCGCAATTAATGCACTTGAGCAAATTCCATTTGATACAACCGTACTAGAAGAACTTGCGGACTTTATTGTGAATAGGGAAAGTTAATCGTAAATCCAAATAACAAGCGGTCAGATTTTCCTACTCTTTTGCAAATTGAAAAGGAAAACTGACCGCTTGTGATTCTTAATATAAAGAGCAGATCCTCCGCTCTTCCACACCCTATTAAAATGTTTCTTTCGCTTCTTTAGCTACAGACTCAGGTACTGTAACTCCTAACTCTTTTGCAGTTTGTTGGTTAATTGAAAGCTCCATTTTACTTACTGCGTGAGTCGCAATAGAGCCGGCTTTTTCACCACGCAATACGCGTGCTGCGATCTTACCTGTTTCTGCACCAATATCATATTGATTTACTGCATAAGCAGCTAATGCACCACGTTTCACAGTATCACGATCGGCTGCGATCACAGGGATCTTACCCTCTAGCGCTGCTTTATGTAATGCTTCATAAGCAGAAACTACGCCATTATCTTCTGTAATATAGATAGCTTGAACTTTACCATTCAAACTACGTGCTGCCGTACCAATATCCGCACTGCGCTGAACAGCAACTGGCACAATAGTAATATTTTCTTTCTTAGCCACCGCTTGTAGCTCTTCTAATACAATGGTTGAATTCACTTCACCTGCACTATATACGAAACCTAACGATTTCAATGAAGGGACTAATGTTTTAATCAACTCTAATTGTGGCTCAATTGCTTTATGATCTGAAATACCTGTTACATTTGTACTGGTTGACTCCCAAGATTTCACTAATTTTGCAGAAACAGGATCGGTTACTCCAGAGAACACAATTGGAATACTACGTGTTGCAGCTACAACTGGCTGTGCACTTGGTGTAGTAATAGGAATGATAATATCTGCTTTATCGCCTACAAATTTACGAGCAATCTGTGCTGCAGTTGCAGTACTGCCTTGTGCTGATTGGAAATCAATTTTGATATTTTTGCCTTCAACAAAGCCTTCGCGTGCTAATTCTTCAATCACGCCTTGACGAATTGTATCTAGTGCTGGGTGTTCTACTATAGCTGTGATTGCAACATTGTGGATTTTATCTTGTGCGAAAGTGTTTAATGCTAATGCGCTTAATGCAGTAAAAAGAAGTGTTTTGCTAAATTTCATAATGGCATCCTTAGTTAGAATTATATAATCTTGTATTTTTGAACTATTAAACTAGTACGGTAATTGCAAGTTAATCCATCTTTAAGTGAAATGCAAGGGAAATTTTAAAAATAGCAAAATTTTTCATAAAAAAACCCCTAGATTTTAGTCTAGAGGTTTAAGATTTTAGTGCTAAACGGCAAAATCTTATAGATATTCAACATCCACAATATCAAATTCTACTTTACCTCCCGGTGTTGTAATCGTGACACTGTCATCAACATCTTTACCCACTAAACCACGCGCAATCGGTGAATTAACTGAAATTAAGCCTTCTTTAATATTTGCTTCATCATCACCTACAATACGATAAGTTACTTCTTCTTCAGTATCGACATTCATTAATGTTACTGTCGCACCGAAAATCACTTTTCCATGATTTGGCATTTTTGTAACGTCAATGATTTGTGCATTACCTAATTTACCTTCAATCTCTTGAATGCGACCTTCACAGAAACCTTGTTGTTCACGAGCTGCGTGATATTCTGCATTTTCTTTTAAATCACCGTGTTCACGTGCTTCTGCAATGGATTTAATAATTTCTGGGCGACGCACATTTTTTAAAAAATCTAATTCTTCGCGCAGTTTTTCAGCACCACGCACAGTCATTGGAATTTGTTTCATAGTTACCTTTTAGTTTACGAATAATTTTGAAAGGCGTATTATTCATTTTCTTTGACAAAATAGCAACCTAAACAAATATGCAAAACTTAATAAAACAAACTAAAACCACTCTTTTTTGCAGTTTATTCTTTACTTTTTCTTCACACGCCAACATAGACATAAGCATGTATCTTCCTAATTTACCAACTGGAACTTCCGTCAGTGTCATCGCTAAAAATCTCGACACAAATCAAATCATTGCCGATTATCGTAGTCAAGAATTTATGCTACCAGCAAGCACGCAGAAAGTATTTACCGCATTAGCTGCTAAACTTGTGTTACCAGAAGATTTCCGCTTCCAAACAGCTCTCTTAGCCAATGGTGAAGTAAAAGATAATGTTTTAAATGGAGATTTAATTGCAAAATTTACTGGCGATCCTACTCTTACAAGCGGTCAGTTAAGCCAATTAATTTCCCAATTGAAACAGCAAGGGATTAATCAAATTAACGGTAATCTGATAATAGATACGTCTGTGTTTGCTAGTCACGATAAAGCCTCTGGCTGGGTTTGGAATGATTTAACCATCTGTTTTAGTGCCCCACCTGCTGCGGTAAATATCGATCATAACTGTTTCTATTCTAATTTAGATGCCAACAAAAAAGTGGGGGAGTTAGTTAGTGTAGAAACACCTTCTGTTTATCCTGTAGAAGTTGTAAGTTCAGCCTATATTACAGATAAAGATGAAGCAGGTTATTGCCAATTGGATGCAGAAGTCAGTCACGATAATTACTACCATATAAAAGGCTGTTTAGCTCGCCAAGATAAACCTTTTGGGTTGAGTTTTGCAATTCAAGATCCAACTAACTATGGCGCAAAAATAATTGCCAATAATTTATCCAAAGTAGGCATTGAGCTTAAAGGACAAATTACTGTTGCGACCAAACCACAGGATGGAAAAATATTAGCAGAGCACTACTCTGCCTATTTAGCTGATTTACTCAAGAAAATGATGAAAAAATCAGATAACCAAATTGCTGATAGTTTATTCAGAACAATTGCAAATCGCTACCATAACCGTGCAGCCTCTTTTCCATTAGCAAGCCAAACAATACGAACTGTCTTAAAAAGCAAAGTGGGTGTTGATTTTACAAATAGTGTGATTGTCGATGGTTCGGGTCTATCTCGCCATAATCAAGTTAATGCACAAACTATGCTGAATGCGCTTGAAGTTATTGCTAAGAATGAAGAGTCTTTACACCTTTTGGATACATTTCCAATTGCCGGTGTAGATGGCACTATTTCAGGGCGAGGCTCTATTACAAAAGAACCATTAGCGAAAAATATTATTGCGAAAACTGGTGCGCTTAAAGGTGTTTATAATTTAGCTGGCTTTATGAAAAATGCAAAAGGAGAACGTATTGCATTTGTACAATTTATTAGTGGTTACTCGACTGGAGAGCTGGAAAGTAAAACCAAACGAGCACCATTAAATCAATTTGAGAATAGCCTCTATATGGCTTTATATGAAGAGCAATAATATTCGCTGATCCATTTTAAAGCGCATCCAAACGTGGGAAAGTTTTAATAAACTTTCCCTTTTTTATTTAATAAACAGCTCTAACCAATTAAAGAATATACAAACTAACAATATTATGGATTTATTTTGTACTTTTTTTATTACAATGTAAAAATAATTATACATTTTGATTTTTATTCTGTTAGAATGCGCCATCTTATTTAGATAGAGGTCTTTTATATGAAAAACAAAACATTTGGTAGTGCATTGATCGTTGCTGGTACAACAATTGGTGCTGGAATGTTAGCAATGCCATTAACATCCGCAGAGATGGGCTTTGGTTATACTTTAATTCTTTTATTCGCTTTATGGGCTTTACTTTCTTATAGTGCATTACTATTTGTAGAGGTATATCAAAAAGCGGAACGTTCAGATGCAGGTATCGCAAGCCTTGCAGAACAACACTTCGGTATGATTGGTCGTGTATTAGCGACACTTTCATTAGTGATCTTCATGTATGCCATTTTAACGGTGTATTCATTAGGTGGTGGTAACCTATTAGAACCATTCCTAACCTTTGCAGGGGAAAATGCAGGAACTATCGCAATTATTGGCTTCGTGGTAATTTTAGCAATCGCAGTAACTATTGGGACAGGTGCAGTTGATGCTTTCACTCGCTTGCTCTTTATTGTGAAATTAGTTGCATTCACATTAGTACTATTTATGATGCTACCAAAAGTTACAATGGAAAACCTTGGCGCAATGCCATTAAATTATTTCTTAATTATTTCTGCAAGCCCAGTATTCTTTACTTCATTTGGTTTCCATGTAGTAATTCCAAGTATCAATAACTACTTAGATGGTGATGTACGCCGCTTACGCATTGCGATTATTGGTGGTACAGCAATTCCATTAGTAGCTTATATCTTATGGCAAATGGCAACCCACGGTGTATTTGAACAAATGCAATTTGTGGAAATTATTCGTAAAGATCCGACACTAAATGGCTTAGTTGAAGCGACTTTCCAAGCAACTGGTAGCACATTAATCAGTGGTGCGGTGCGTATCTTCTCTGCATTAGCGTTAGTAACATCATTCTTAGGTGTATCGTTAGCATTAGTGGATTGCTTAGATGACTTATTAAAACGTGTAAACATCACTGCAAACCGTTTAACATTAAGCTTATTAACATTCGTTCCAACACTATTATTCGCATTATTCTACCGTGATTTCTTAGGGGTATTAACTTATGCAGGTCAAATGTTTACCTTCTACGGCTTAGTATTACCAGTCGGTATGGCGTGGGTACTAAGACGTAAATATCCAGATCTTCCATATCGTGTTACCGGTGGTAACTTAGGTTTGTTAGTTGCGTTAGTATTAGGTCTATTAATTATGAATGTACCCTTCTTAATCGAAGCAGGTTTATTACCGAAAGTAGTAGGTTAATGATTAGTTTATAATCTAAGTGTAAAATAATAATTACAATTTAAAATAAAGTCGGGATTTTGCCTTGTATTTTGGCGAAATCCCGATTTTTTTGTATTACAATCAAACCGTTCTATTTTATTTACAGGTGATTGTATGAAAAACAAAACATTAGGCAGTGCCTTAATTGTAGCAGGCACAACAATCGGCGGAGGCATGCTTGCAATGCCTCTTACTTCAGCTGGTATAGGCTTTGGTTTTACATTAGCGCTATTACTAAGCTTATGGCTGTTACTTTGCTTTAGTGCATTACTCTTTGTTGAACTGTATCAAACAGTGGACAGTGATGCTGGAATTGGAACTCTAGCCGAAAAATACTATGGGACTTTCGGCCGTATTATTTCTACTGCTGTATTGGTCATTTTTCTTTACGCCATATTGTCAGCTTATGTGTCCGGAGGAAGTTCGCTATTAGCTGCTTTTCTACCAACGATTGTTGACGCAGAAACAACAACTAAAATTGCGGGTGTATTATTTACCGTTGTATTTGGTGCTTTTATCGTGATTGGTACTTCAAGTGTAGATGTAATCAATCGTATTCTATTTTCTACAAAAATTCTCGCATTTATTCTAGTGTTATTTTTACTATTACCAAAAGTATCAATAGATAACTTACTGGCAATGCCAATTGAAAATGCGTTAATTATCTCCGCAAGCCCTGTATTTTTCACTTCTTTTGGCTTTCATGGTTCAATTCCAAGTTTGAATAAATACCTTGAAGGTAATGTAAAAGGATTACGTATTGCAATCTTAGTTGGGACATTTATTCCGTTAGTGGCTTATATCTTGTGGCAGCTAGCAACACATGGGGTTTTAAGCCAAACAGAGTTCTTACAGATTTTAGACAAGGATCCAACTTTAAATGGATTGGCTGAAGCTGTACGTCAAGTTACAGGTAGTTCTATTATTGGTGCCACAGTTCGAATCTTTTCAGCATTAGCATTAATTACCTCATTCTTAGGGGTAGCATTAGGCTTATTTGAAACCTTGGAAGATTTACTAAAACGTGTGAATATTAAATCAAACCGTATTTCATTAGGATTATTAACTTTCATTCCACCAATGCTATTTGCATTCTTCTACCCTCAAGGTTTTATTGCAGCATTAGGTTATGCAGGTCAGATGTTTGCCTTCTATGCGATAGTGTTGCCGATTGCAATGGTATGGAAATTACGCTCGCAGAATTTAAATCTTCCTTATCAAGTGAAAGGTGGAAAAGTATCATTACTTATTGCATTAGTGATAGGGGTATTTATCGTAATTGTGCCATTTTTAATTGAGAATGGAATTTTACCGAATGTAGTTGGATGATGAAAAACTAATAGGGCATTGAATAGTTAGGGCTAATTTACGATATAAATTAGCCCTAATATCATCAGTTATTTCGCAGATGCTGTTTTCTTACCTGCATGCGCGTGTTCGGCCATCTTGCGACGAATCTCGCGACGCTCTTTCGATAAATCAGCATTGCGAATCATATAATCATCTACACGATTCTCATAGTCATCACGCATATTACCAATAATTGCTTTGATTTCTTGCACTGTCATTGAATCATTAATATATTGAGTTAAATTATCGAGTAATAAAACACGTTTTTGGTTATCGCGAATTTTTCTATCGTTATCTGCTGTCTCACGTAGCAACTTATTTTTTAAACGGTAAAGATGTACATAATCCAACATATCTTGGAATGATTGTTTATTTACTGGCTCCATTGAAATTTCCTCTTATGTGTAAAAATAATATGAATGCTAGACTGTTTAGAACAAATCGTCAAAAGTTTTATGCAATTTTTCTAAAGTTCTTGTTTTAAATCATCAATTTGAAACTGAAAAGACTGACATCAGAATTTTACAATCAAAATAAATCTACTACAAGATGGATAAAATATGCTAAAATTCTAAGATTATTTCTAGGATTTAACTTTTGGGAGCAAAAGAAACAAATGACGAGTGCAAATAAACGTTCTGTACCTACGCTTTTTTCAGAAAAAAACGATATTTATAGCCATCAAGTGCGTATTGTATTAGCAGAAAAAGGTGTTGCTTATGAGATTGAAAATATCGTGCCAGGCACTATTTCTGAGGACTTAATGGAAGTAAATCCACGAGGTACTGTTCCAACATTGGTTGACAGAGATTTAATTCTATCGAATGCTCGTATTATTATGGAGTATCTTGATGAGCGTTTTCCTCACCCCCCTTTAATGCCGGTTTATCCTGTATTACGTGCACAATGTCGTTTAAATATGCAGCGTATTGAACAAGACTGGTATACGTTAATTGACCTAATCGATCGTGATCCAACCACTGATGAGGCGAAGAAAGCATTAAATCAATTACGTGAAGAAATTTTAGCATTAGGTCCTGTTTTTGCTGATGCTGATTATTTTCTAAGTGAAGATTTTAGCTTAGTAGACTGCTATGTTGCACCTTTATTATGGCGCTTAAATAATTTAGGTGTTGAATTTACTGGTGCAGGAAGTAAAGCTGTTAAAGCTTATATGACACGAGTATTTAAACGTGATAGCTTTGTTCAATCTGTTGGTGGTAGTGCACCTAAAAATCTGATGGATGACAAAGATTAATGAAACCATTACGTCCCTATCTTTATCATGCCTATTACAATTGGATTTTAGATAACGATAATACACCTTATCTTTTAGTCGATGCGGAATATCCCAATGTAGATGTCCCCATAGAATTTGTAAGAGACGGTAAAATTATCCTAAATATTGCGCCACGTTCTATTGGGCAGTATGTAGTAACTGATGAGGTTATCAGTTTTGGTGCCCGCTTTCAGGGGATTCCACGAGAGATATATATTCCGTTTGGTGCAATAGAAGCTATTTATGCTCAAGAGACTGGAGATGGAGTGATGTTCCAAGAGGAAGAATATTACTTCGCTGAGGCTTATATTTCAAGAGCAGAGGAATCTCAATCAGAGTTGCCTAAAAAATCAGTTAAGAAAAAAGTAAGTCATTTAAAATTGGTTAAATAGTTAAAAGAAAAACGCATTTAATATATTAAAGTTAGATCGTTATTTAAGGGCTGATTTCGATATTACATCGGACTCAGTCCTTTTAGTTTTGGCTGGAACCTATTTATACTGTTTGTCAAAAAAGCTTTTAACAAATTGACTAACCATACTACCATGAGAAAAAGCCCACATTGTAAGATATAGCCTTTCTTAAATAATCGTTGTTTTATGTTGAATAACCAACATATAATAATTAGGGTATATACTATACACTGCCAATGATTGTTTTGTAAAAGCAGGGCTTAACTCTGCTTATTTTTATACTTAAATTACTTATGAAAAAACTCATTAAATTACTTTCCCTAACTGCAATGCTTGTACTTACAGGCTGTAACTCTATTTATAACGCCCCAAGCGAAGTGGAAAAGCCAGCAGTTGAAATTCCACATAATGATCCTCAATGGCAACAACATTTGGCGCAATTACAAAAAATCAGCGCTTACGCTGCAAAAGGTCAATTTGGCTATATTTCACCAGAGGAGCGTTTTTCTTCTCACTTCGATTGGCAATATAAAACGCCGACTAATTTTGGCTTAACTATGTCGTCTAACCTTTCGAGCAAATCATTAAAATTACAACGTAATGCCTACGGCATGACAATTTCTGACAGCGAAGGACGTTCTCGTACAGAGGCCGATGTTGGTGCATTGATGAAAGAGATTATTGGGGTATCTTTCCCAATTGATCAATTCGCATATTGGGTAAAAGGTCAGCCAGAAAAAGGTTCGAACTATATTGTGAATGAAAAACGCCAATTAGCGCAATTTGATTATCCTGTGAATGGCACCGTTTGGAAAGCAAGTTTTGTTCAATATCATGAAGATCGTCAGCCAAATTTACCGAAGTTAATTGTACTTGAAAATGGCGATCAAACTTTAAAAATTCGTATTGATAACTGGACTTATTAATAAGGCGTAAAATGGCAAAACTAACCTTTCCTAGCCCCGCTAAGCTGAATTTATTTTTATACATCACTGGCAAGCGGGCTGATGGCTACCACGAATTGCAAACTCTTTTTCAATTTTTGGATTTTGGTGATGAGATTGAAATTGAGATCACAGAAAATTCCTCTATTGAGCTACTTAATCAAATTGAAGGAGTTGCAGTTGAGCAGAACCTGATTTACCGCGCTGCAAAACTTTTACAGAATAAGACCGCTTGTAATCAAGGGGCAAAAATCGCAGTAACAAAACGCTTACCCATGGGCGGTGGCGTTGGAGGTGGCTCATCAAATGCAGCAACTGTATTGGTGGCACTTAATCACCTTTGGCAAACAGGGTTATCTTTAGAGCAACTGGCTGAGATGGGACTCAGCCTAGGGGCTGATGTACCTATTTTTGTACGAGGCTTTGCAGCATTTGCTGAAGGTGTAGGTGAAAAATTAATAGCTTGCCAACCACAAGAAAAATGGTATGTCATTCTTAAACCAGACGTTTCAATTTCAACGGCATCAATTTTTCAGCATCCCAATCTACCTCGCAATACCCCAAAACGAGATATTGCTGAGTTAATGAACAGCACATGGGGAAACGATTGCGAAAAAATTGTCAGAGAATTGTATTCAGAGGTTGAAGATCTACTCGCTTGGTTGGTACAATACGCACCGTCTCGGTTAACTGGCACTGGTGCTTGTGTATTTGCCGAATTTGATAGTGAAGATGAAGCGCGTAAAGTATTTACTCTGAAGCCTGACAATGTACAGGGCTTTGTCGCTCAAGGACAGAATATTTCACCTTTACATCAACAACTCAATCTATTTTCCCAATCTAGCTAGAGGTTCCCTAACAATGCCTGATATTAAACTCTTCGCAGGAAATGCGACTCCGGAATTAGCAAAACGAATTGCTGAACGTCTGTATATTTCACTTGGTGACGCAACAGTAGGTCGTTTCAGTGACGGTGAGATTCAAGTACAAATCAACGAAAACGTACGTGGCGGAGATATTTTTATCGTGCAATCAACTTGCGCACCCACTAACGACAACTTAATGGAGTTAATCGTTATGGTCGATGCACTTCGTCGTGCATCTGCAGGTCGTATTACCGCGGTAATCCCATATTTTGGTTATGCTCGTCAGGATCGTCGTGTTCGTTCTGCTCGTGTACCAATCACTGCAAAAGTTGTAGCGGACTTCCTTTCAAGTGTAGGTGTTGACCGAGTATTAACTTGCGACCTTCACGCTGAACAAATCCAAGGGTTCTTCGATGTGCCTGTAGATAACGTATTTGGTTCGCCAGTGTTATTAGATGATATCTTGAAGAAAACTGACTTAGTAAACCCAATCGTAGTTTCACCAGATATTGGTGGTGTTGTACGTGCGCGTGCAATCGCGAAATTATTAAATGATGCTGATATGGCAATTATTGATAAACGTCGTCCAAAAGCGAACGTGGCACAGGTAATGCACATCATTGGTGATGTAGCTGGTCGTGATTGTATCTTAGTTGATGATATGATCGATACGGGCGGTACGTTAGTGAAAGCCGCGGAAGCATTAAAAGAGCGCGGTGCACGTCGTGTATTTGCTTATGCAACTCACGCGGTATTCTCTGGTACAGCGGCGAAGAACTTGGCAAATGATGCGTTAGATGAAGTGATCGTAACAGATACGATTCCTCTTTCAGCAGAAATTCGTGCATTGAATAAAGTTCGCGTATTGACCCTTTCTGGTATGTTAGCTGAAGCAATTCGACGTATCAGCAATGAAGAGTCAATCTCTGCGATGTTCAGTCACTAATCAACGCTAAAAAGCCCGAGTTATTCGGGCTTTTTGTTATCTAAAATCCGAAATTATGTAGCACTTGCACAAATCAAATATTTGAATTCATCACTCTCTCCCTTTGGGAGAGAGACCGCAAAAATTGCGTTCAGCAATTTTGGCAGAGAGAGGGCAACAAGCGGTGATATTTTATAAATATTCTGCACATTACCCTCTCCCTGACCTACGGTGCTGAACGCACCTTCAGTCTGTCCCTCTCCCAGAGGGAGAGGGTGTAAATAAAGTTTGTGCAACTACTACATAATACCGCTAAGATCTGGTGCGTGTAAACGCACCGTACATTGTTTAAAAGATATGTATTCACTCATCCGTAAATTCCTCTTTTCACTTGATGCTGAACAAGCTCACGAATTCTCAATCAACGCCCTAAAATATTTAGGATACACTCCCCTTTCCCTTGGTCAAATTTATAATCCTGTTGAAGTAATGGGATTAAAATTCCAAAACCCGATTGGCCTTGCGGCTGGCGCAGATAAAAATGGGGAAGCAATTGACGGCTTTGCAAAACTTGGTTTTGGATTTATTGAAGTAGGGACTGTTACACCAGTTGCACAAGATGGTAATCCTCGTCCTCGTCAATTTCGGCTATTAGAAGCTGAAGGCATTATCAACCGTAATGGTTTTAATAATCTCGGGGTTGATGTGTTGGTTGAGAATGTTAAGCATGCTAAATACGATGGCGTATTGGGGATCAATATTGGCAAAAATGCTATAACGCCCATTGAAAATAGCCTTGATGACTATCTTATTTGTCTGCGAAAAGTCTATCAATATGCAAGTTATATTACCGTCAATATCTCCTCTCCCAATACCAAAAATTTGCGCTCACTCCAATACGGCGAAGCACTTGATGAATTACTAAAAGCATTGAAAGCTGAACAAACACAGCTCTCGCAAAAATTTGGCCATTACCGACCGCTTGTATTAAAAATTGCACCCGATTTGAGCCATGCAGAAATTGCCTCCGTTGCAGATAGCTTAATTCGCCATAATGTTGATGGAGTTATTGCTGGCAATACAACTCTTTCGAGAGAGCCGGTTGCGGGGTTAATTCATTCAGAGCAACAAGGAGGATTAAGTGGTAAGCCGTTAAATCAATTAAGTACCCAATTGATCCGCCAATTATCAGGAGAATTAAAAGGACAGATACCGATTATTGGTAGCGGAGGTGTTCATTCTGTTGAAAGTGGGCAGGAAAAAATTGATGCTGGCGCAAGTTTATTGCAGGTGTATTCAGCCATGGTATATCAAGGACCTAAATTAATTAGGGATTTAGCCAAGAAAATTGTGGTCACTTAAACAAATATAAAAATAAGGTGCGTCTTTACGCACCTTTCATTTTCTTACTCAAACACGGCCCAAACAGGTGCGTGATCGGATGGTTTTTCCATTGCGCGGATTTCTAAATCAATCCCAGTTTCTACACAACGTTCAGCAAGTACTTTTGTTGCTAATACTAAGTCAATACGCAGACCACGGTTATCATCAAAACCTTTTGAACGGTAGTCAAACCACGAGAATTTATCCGCAGCCTCTGGATTCATTCGGCGGAAAGTATCTGATAAACCGTAATCATATAAACGATCTAACCACTCTCTTTCTTCTGGTAAGAATGAACATTTACCATCACGTAACCAACGTTTACGGTTTGGCTCGCCAATACCGATATCTAAATCCGTTGGGCTGATATTCATATCGCCCATAATCACAATTGGATTTTCAGGTTTTAATTCTGTTTCTAAATAGTTTTGAAGATCTGCATAGAACTTCTCTTTTGCGGGGAATTTTGTTTCATGACTACGATTTTCACCCTGAGGGAAATAGCCATTTAACACCGTTAAAATACCAAATGGGGTTTCTAAATCTGCCATGATCATACGTTTTTGCGCATCTGCATCATCTGTTGGGAAACCTTTACGCACTGCAAGCGGTTTTTGCTTAGTTAATAAAGCCACGCCATAATGCCCTTTTTGGCCATGATGAAATACGTGATAGCCTAAATGACTTACAAGATCGTGTGGAAAATCTTCATCAGAAACTTTGATTTCTTGTAAACCAATAACATCAGGTTGATGTTTTTCAATTAATGCTTCAAGCTGGTGAGGACGAGCGCGTAAGCCATTAATATTAAAAGAGATAAATTTCATTTTTGCAATCCTTATAGAAAAACGAAACCACGAAAACACGTAGGGGCAGATGATATCTGCCCCATTGGGCGGATATTATCCGCCCCTACCGTTCCGTGGTCAAAACCTTTGCATTATAAAGCCATTGCTGCAATCCAACCAAATACTAATAACGGAATATTATAGTGTAAGAAGGTTGGTACAACAGAGTCCCAAATGTGGTCGTGTTTACCATCTGCATTTAAGCCCGATGTTGGACCTAATGTCGAGTCTGACGCTGGAGATCCTGCATCACCTAACGCTGCTGCCACACCAACGATCGCAACAGTTGCCAATGGTGAGAAACCAAATGAGATACATAATGGCACATAAATTGATGCAATAATTGGTACTGTCGAGAATGATGAACCGATACCCATTGTAATGAATAAGCCCACTAATAACATTAACATTGCGGCTAATCCTTTGTTATCTGCACCAATTGAGCTATTTAAGCTATCAACTAACGCTGGCACACCGCCTGTTGAGTTTACTACGCTTGCAAAACCAGACGCAGCAATCATTACGAAACCGATCATTGCCATTAAGCGTAGACCATCTTGGAAGATGTCGTTAGTTTGTTTAAGTTTGAATACACCACCTAATGCGAAGATCACTAAACCAACTAAACCACCTAATACCGTTGAATTTGTCGAAAGCTGTACGAAGCAAGTTGCTAAGATTGCGGCAATACTCACCCAAATGTGCAATGGTTTGATGCTGGCTACACGTGCATCTACATCATCAGCGGTTGGCTCTGGACGATCTTCAATATAAGAACGTGGCTTACGGTAAGAAACGAATAGTGCAAATAATAAGCCTAAAATCATACCTGATACAGGAATTGCCATTGCTGCTGTCACTTCTGCAACATTTGTAGATAAGTTATAGGTTACGCCTGCATTGTTGATATTTTTAACCAAAATACTTTCGATAAAAATTTGACCAAAACCAGCTGGAATCAACATATAAGTTGCCGTTAAACCGAAAGTTAATGCACAAGCTACTGCACGGCGGTCGATTTTAAGCTGGTTCATCACACTTAATAATGGCGGAACCACAATTGGAATAAACGCAATGTGAACCGGAATTAAGTTTTGTGATGACATTGAAAATGCGACTAAGGTAAATAGCACCATATATTTGAACCAGAATACGGAACGACCAGAAGGGCGCTTGCCAAAAGAATGAATCACTTTATAAGCCAGTAAATCTGTTACACCTGATTTTGATAATGCCACCGCAAATGCACCTAAGATTGCATAATTCATCGCTGTTGATGCACCACCACCTAAACCGTCGGTGAAAGTCTTCACTGTAGTTGTTAATGCATCGCCCATCGTTGCACCATTAACACCTGTGTGCCCTAGAATACCGCAAGTTAATGCTGCAATAATCAGCGCAATTACCACGTTAATACGCATAAGACTCAGCGCAAGTAACACAATAATTGAGATAACCACTTCGTTTGTAAATAACATTGTGTTTGTCCTCTTTTAATAAATGAAAAATAAACCAAATTCAATTCCAAGAGATAAAAGAAACCCCCTCGAAAGCGCTCTTCCGAGGGGGAGAATATGGTTTTGGATGCTACTCTCAATGTGCCACGCTCGGAAGTGTCTTCCGAACAAGCCAAATGCCCGAAAGATTATTCAGGTAAATGGTGATGATGGTGGTTTTTTGAGATAAAGTTCATAATTAGCTCCAAAATTGAATGTTTGAAAATATAGCTTAGAAAAAATCGAATTGCAAACGATTTTTTGCAAAATTTTACAATTATTCGACCGCTTTAAAATTAATCATACCATTCCCAGTATAATCTGGCGCATCATCTTCATCTTGCACAACTGGCACAGCAGGAATATCTGCTTTATCAAAAGCAATATCTCCCTCTACCCCCTCAAGAATTTCGCCACGTTTAATCCCTTTGAAATCAAATAGATTTGGATCACATAAATGGCTTGGTACCATATTTTGTAATGCGCTAAACATGGTTTCAATGCGGCCTGGGTATTGGCGATCCCACGTTTGTAACATCTCTTTTACTACTTGGCGTTGTAAATTTGGCTGCGAACCACATAGATTACACGGAATAATTGGGAACTCTTTTGCCACTGAATATTTTTCAATATCTTTTTCTTTGCAATAAGCTAACGGACGAATCACAATCTGTTTGCCATCATCGCTAATTAACTTCGGTGGCATACTCTTCATTTTGCCGCCATAGAACATATTTAAGAAGAGCGTTTCAAGCATATCATCTCGGTGATGACCTAAGGCAATTTTGGTTGCACCTAGCTCGGTTGCAGTGCGATATAAAATACCACGGCGTAAACGAGAGCAAAGTGAGCACGTCGTTTTACCTTCAGGAATTTTCTCTTTTACGATTCCATAAGTATTTTCTTCAACAATTTTGTATTCAACCCCAATACGCTCAAGATATTCAGGCAAAATATGTTCTGGAAAGCCAGGTTGTTTTTGGTCTAAATTCACCGCCACTATATCAAAGTGGATCGGTGCACTCATTTTTAAATTGAGTAAAATATCTAATAAGGTATAGCTGTCTTTCCCGCCTGATAAACAGACCATCACTTTATCGCCATCTTCAATCATATTGAAATCTGCAATTGCATTACCGACATTGCGACGTAAGCGTTTTTGTAATTTATTAAAGTTATACGCAATTTTTTTCTCTTTTTGCGTGTCTTGAACTAAATCTTGGTTCATAATGTACCTTTCTATAAGGCTATTTAGTCGCCTTATCTTTGTAATTTTGTAAATAAATAGAAAACGGCACATACTACCCTTTTCACTATTTTTTTCAAGTTTTTCACGGATTTTAAATCATCAAATGAAAACTCAACGCATTATTATCGGCATCAGTGGCGCAAGTGGCTTTCAATATGGCTACAAAGCCCTTGAACTGCTTAACCAACAGTTTCCCCACATTGAACGCCATTTAGTGATTTCAAAAGGCGCAGAGCTCACTCGTGCCTGTGAAACGGATTATTCACGCGAGCAACTATTAGCCCTCGCCGATGAAATTCATTCAATCAATAATATTGGCGCAACCATTGCGAGCGGCTCTTTTAAAACAGTTGGAATGATAATTGCGCCTTGTTCAATGCGTTCTCTTGCGGCGATTGCTCACGGATTTAGTGATAATCTACTAACCCGTGCCGCTGATGTTGTACTAAAAGAACGTCGTAAATTGGTATTAATGGTACGCGAAAGTCCATTAAACTTGGCTCATATTGATAATATGCGTAAAGTGACCGAAATGGGCGGAATTATTTTTCCACCGGTGCCAGCCTTTTATAACAAACCACAAACGGTAGATGAAATTGTGACCCATAGTGTCGCAAAAGCATTAGATCTGTTTGATTTGGATATGGATATGCCTCGTTGGGCGGGCATTAAAGGCGAGCGTTAATGAATAAAATCCCACAAGCTATTGTTGAATTTATTCAAGCCAATCATGTGGTAAGCCTTGCTTGTACTCATAATGGTGAACATTGGATTGCAAGCTGTTTTTATGCGTTTGACTTAGCTAATCAGCGTTTGATTATTCTAACCAAAAGCACTACTCAACACGGAAATTTAATGTCAAAAAATCCGCAAGTAGTTGGCACTATTGCAGGGCAACCTACGGATATCAGAGAAATAGAAGGTATTCAATTTAGAGCCACAGCGACCCAATTAGTAAATTCTGAGCAAAAACAGACCGCTTGTGATTTTTATTGTGAAAAGCACCCTATGGGAAAATTTATCCCAAGTGATGTGTGGGAAATCCGTTTGGATTATATAAAACATACGGATAATAAATTGATGTTTGCTCAAAAGATAGAGTGGCATCATATATAATACATCTATTCAAATCTACTATTTAAAAACTTTTGTCATCTATACCAAAAAGCAAACGTTTGCGTTATAATATTCCTCGTTCTAACTAACTTCTTTTCTAACCAAATAAAAAGGAAATCTAATGACGTATCGTCCTATTCAACAAGCATTATTAAGTATGTCTGATAAAACTGGCATTGTGGAATTTGCTCAGGGATTAGTAAATCGTGGGGTAAAACTTCTCTCAACAGGTGGAACTGCGAAATTATTAGCCGATAGTGGCTTACCTGTCACAGAGGTGTCTGACTACACAGGCTTTCCAGAAATGATGGACGGACGCGTAAAAACGCTACACCCAAAAGTTCACGGTGGAATTTTAGGTCGCCGTGGAACCGATGATGAAGTTATGTCACAACATAACATCGAACGTATCGATATGGTTGTGGTGAATCTCTACCCTTTCGCTGCGACTGTTGCAAAGCCAAATTGTACGCTTGAAGATGCCGTTGAAAATATCGATATCGGTGGTCCAACAATGGTGCGTTCTGCAGCGAAAAATCATAAAGATGTGGCAATTGTAGTAAATAATAACGATTTCAATGCCATTCTTGCTGAAATGGACGCAAACCAAAATTCATTAACCTTAGAAACACGTTTCAACCTTGCGATTAAAGCTTTCGAGCATACCGCTCAATACGACTCAATGATCGCAAACTACTTCGGGCAAAAAGTCCCGCCATATCAAGGTGCTGAGGAAGAAGATTTAAGCCAAGCTTGTGGTCAATTCCCACGTACTTTGAATCTTAATTTTACTCGTAAACAAACGATGCGTTATGGTGAAAATAGCCACCAAAATGCGGCATTCTATGTGGAAAATGAGTTAAAAGAAGCCAGTGTCGCAACCGCAGTTCAATTGCAAGGTAAAGCACTTTCTTACAATAATATTGCAGATACCGATGCGGCACTTGAATGTGTGAAAGAGTTCGCAGAGCCTGCTTGTGTGATTGTGAAACACGCAAATCCATGTGGGGTGGCATTAGGTGCTGATATTTTAGAAGCTTATAACCGAGCATATCAAACAGATCCAACATCCGCTTTCGGTGGCATTATTGCCTTTAACCGTGAGCTAGACGGCGTAACCGCACAAACGATCGCAGAACGCCAATTTGTGGAAGTAATTATCGCTCCGACTGTTTCTGCTGAAGCAAAAGAGGCTCTAGCTAAGAAGAAAAATGTGCGTGTGCTTGAATGCGGTGAATTTAGCAAAGGACAAGCTCGTTTAGACTTCAAACGTATCAATGGTGGTTTATTAGTGCAAGATGCTGATAAGGGGTCAGTTACAGCAGAAGATTTGCAAATTGTATCTGAACGTAAACCAACTCAGCAAGAGCTAGAAGACTTACTCTTCTGTTGGAAAGTGGCAAAATATGTGAAATCAAATGCGATTGTCTATGCGAAGAACAAACAGACTATCGGTATTGGTGCAGGTCAAATGAGCCGTGTTTACTCAGCGAAGATCGCGGGGATAAAAGCGGAAGATGAGGGCTTAGAAGTGGCAGGTTGCGTAATGGCATCAGATGCATTCTTCCCATTCCGTGATGGTATTGATGCAGCGGCGAAAGTTGGCATTAGTTGTGTTATCCACCCAGGTGGTTCAATGCGAGATCAAGAAGTGATTGATGCAGCTAATGAACACGGTATGGCAATGGTCTTAACTGGAATGAGACATTTCCGCCATTAATAATTATATAGTTAGTTAAAAGGGTTGGTAATAACCAACCCTTTTGTATTCCTATTAACCACCAGATAATTTCACTGTAAAACCTTTCTGTTCCAGCATCTGTTTTAGCTGATCTCGATTATCGCCTTGGATTTCTATCACTCCATCTTTAACCGAACCACCGCAACCGCTTTTACGCTTTAATTCTGAAGCTAAAGCAACTAAGCCTCTATCATCTAGATCAACACCTGTAATCACACAAACGCCTTTACCTTTGCGTCCGCTAGTTTGTCGTTGAATACGCACAATGCCATCCCCTTTTGGGCGCTCTGGCTTTGCTACTTCTTGTGTAATTCGTCCAACTTCTGTGGAATAAACTAATGTCATTTGTAAAACTTCCTTGGAATCTAGGCGCTTGTTAAGCGATAGATTGATTAATTGATTTTAAAACTGTAAGAGGATCTTGTGATTGCGTAATTGGACGACCAATAACTAAATAATCTGCACCTGTATCAATTGCTTGACGAGGTGTCATTACTCGACGTTGATCACCAACATCACTGCCCTCTGGTCTAATACCTGGAGTAACTAATTTGAAATCTTTGCCACAATGAGTACGCAATACTTCCACTTCTTGCGGTGAACAAACAACCCCATCTAAACCTGCTCGTTGGCAAAGATGAGCAAGGCGAATAACTTGTTCCATTGGCGAAGCATTAATGCCAATTTGCAACAAATCAAGATCTTCCATGCTTGTGAGTACCGTTACACCAATCAATAATGGCGCATCTTTACCATAAGGTTCCAAAATTTGCTTAGCGGTTTCCATCATACGTAAACCACCTGATGCATGTAGATCAACCATCCATACCCCCAAATCTGCTGCTGAACGAACTGCTCGCGCAACTGTATTTGGAATATCGTGATATTTTAAATCTAAAAACACATCAAATTGACGGTCGTGGAGCTGTTTAACAAAGTTCGTTCCTAAAGTGGTAAACATCTCTTTGCCTACTTTTAGACGACAAAGAGAAGGATCAACTTGATCGACAAAATTTAATGCTTCATGCTCTGTTTCATAATCTAATGCAACAATAACTTTATTATCCATTTTGGAACTCCTCTGTATTAAATTGTGTTTGTTATACTCTGTATAGGTTTGATGCTTTCCCACTGACGGCAAGATGGGCAATACCATGTCATTCGATAGCTTTGATAGCCACAATTTAAACAACGATATTGAAATCCCTTTTGAATTCGATCTCCCACCATTTTATGTAGCAATATTAAACTCTCCTTAGCTCTCCCCTCCTCCGCTTCATTAATTTGATAATAAATAAAACGATGAAAAGTTATCATACTAGGATATTGTCTTACTTGTTGATAAAGACGAAATTGAGCTGCCTCTAATCCATCTTTTTGTTCAATACATTCTGTCAAAGCAATATCAACGCTACTATTATGTTTAATCTGATTTGCTTTTACTAAAAATAGTTCAAAATTGACTAATTGCCCAAGCTCAGTGTAACAAATTCGAATTTTATCTAGTACCTCGCTGATATAGTCAGGATCTTGAGACAAGACGGATTCAAAATATATCAAGGCTTGTTCATATTGCCGCTTTTCTAAAAAATAATCACCAAATAATATTGATGCACGAGCACTGCTTGGTAAGGTTTCTAACGATTTATTCAGGTAATTTACAAATGCCTGCTCATCATCTGTCTTTACCTGTTGCGCATATTCACAATAATAGTGAGATAATGCTGTTTTATCTCCAGCGGAGTTAAGCTTTAATAATTTTTCTGCAACATTAATTGCTTTCTTCCACTCTCTGGTTTTTTGATAAATTACCGATAATTGTGTTAACGAGTGGGTGGCAAATTCAGGTTCATCCAGCAATGTGATATAGTAATTTTCTGCACGATCATAGAAACCTGCCGCCATAAAATCTTTAGCTAGTTGCTGCTTTGCCAACAATTTCTGTTCAAAAGAATAATCTGGGCTATTCTCTAATGCCTGATGAATGCGTAATGCACGATCGACCTCACCACGTGATCGAAATAAATTACCGAGGGTCAACTCAGCTTCAAATTGAGATGTACTAGTGATTTGATTTTCTGCTGCTTGCTTTTGCAGCATAGAAAGAAAGAGATCAACAGCTTTTTCCTGCTGATTAGATAAAAGGAAATTTAATCCCGTGACATACTCACGGGAAAACTTATTACTGATGTTTTCTTGATCCTTCTTTGCACTACGCTGCCCCATATACCATCCATACAGGGCGGCAATAGGTAATAAAAGGAACAATAATTCAAGCATTACTCAACCTTTGGTAATGATAATTCACTAATTTGCTTAGCTTGTTGTTTTACTTTACGATTCAATGCGATATTCTGTACTTTGACTTTCAGATAAAAGAATCCAGTAATAAACCAGCCTAGAATCAAGCCAAATCCAAACAAAATAGCAACTAATGTCGATAGACGAAATTCACCTTTAGCAACAAGGTAGTTAAATGTAATAGACTGATCATTATTTGCGCCAATAGTTACCGCAACAATAACAATCGCAAGAGTGATGATAAGTCCAAAAATATATTTCATAGTAATTCCTCCAATTATTACATTATCAGTCTCAACAATCTTTAATAGATTATTAAGGCTAGCCAATATTCACTCGTTCTTTGAGATCTTTACCAGCTTTAAAATGTGGTACATATTTGGCGGATAGTGCTACGCTTTCACCCGATTTTGGATTACGTCCAACTCGAGGTTGACGATAGTGGAGAGAAAAACTACCAAACCCTCTTACTTCTATTCTTTCACCTTGCTCCAAGGAAAGAAGCATCTGCTCAAGAACTGCTTTCACGCCCTCTTCAACAGATTTAAGTTGTAATGAAGGATTCTTTAATGCTAAATTCTCAATTAATTCTGATTTAGTCATATGTTTTCCTTAATATATGAGTGAAGCGGATATGCTTGATACATACCCGCTTTGGTTAAAAGGAGTTAATTACTCACCTTTAGCTGCTTGGAAAGCCGCTGCCATTGCGTTTGGCATTTCAACTTCTTGTTTGTTCACTTGTGCGATTGCAGCTGATTCTTCAGCTTCATTTTTCGCACGAACAGATAAGTTTACGATACGAGCTTTACGGTCAACACCTGTATATTTCGCTTCGATTTCATCGCCTGCAGAAATAACTGCTGTGATGTCTTCTACACGATCAACTGTCGCTTCGTTAGCACGGATGAACGCTTCTACGCCACCTTCTAACTCAACTTTAACGCCTTTAGCATCAACTTCTACCGCTTTACCTTTCACGATAGCACCTTTTTTAGTGCTTTCTACGAAGTTTGTAAATGGATCAGAATCTAATTGCTTGATACCTAAAGAGATACGTTCTTTAACTGCGTCAACTTGTAATACAACTGCTTCTACTTCGTCGCCTTTTTTGTAGTTACGAACTGCTTCTTCACCTGCAACATTCCAAGAAATGTCAGATAAGTGAACTAAACCGTCAATACCACCTTCTAAACCGATGAAGATACCGAAATCAGTGATTGATTTGATTTTACCGCTTACTTTATCGTTTTTGTTGTGAGTTTCCGCGAAGTGTTCCCATGGGTTTGCTTTACATTGTTTTAAACCTAATGAGATACGACGACGTTCTTCATCAACTTCAAGTACCATAACTTCAACAACGTCACCAACGTTAACCACTTTAGATGGGTGGATGTTTTTGTTTGTCCAGTCCATTTCTGAAACGTGAACTAAACCTTCAACACCATCTAAGATCTCAACGAAACAACCGTAGTCTGTTAAGTTAGTTACTTTACCTGATAATTTGCTGCCAACTGGGTGATTTTGTGCGATTGCTGCCCATGGATCTTGACCTAATTGTTTTAAGCCTAAAGATACACGTGTTTTCTCGCGATCGAATTTTAATACTTTAACAGTAACTTCGTCACCTACGTTAACCACTTCGCTTGGGTGTTTAACACGTTTCCAAGCCATGTCAGTGATGTGTAATAAACCATCAACACCACCTAAATCAACGAATGCACCATAGTCTGTTAAGTTTTTAACAGTACCTTTAACTTCTGCACCTTCCTCTAAGTTCGCTAATACTTCTTCGCGATCTTGTGAGCTGCTTGATTCGATTACTGCACGACGTGAAACAACAACGTTGTTACGTTTTTGGTCTAATTTGATTACTTTGAACTCTAAAGTTTGACCTTCAAGGTTTAAAGAATCACGTACTGGACGTGTATCAACTAATGAACCTGGTAAGAATGCACGAACACCGTTTAATTCAACAGTGAAACCGCCTTTAACTTTACCATTTACTAAACCAACAACGGTTGCTTGCTCTTCGAATGCTTTTTCTAAAGCAATCCAAGCTTCGTTACGTTTAGCGTCACCACGAGAAACTACTGTTTCACCGAAGCCATCTTCAACAGATTTAAGAACAACTTCAACAACATCACCAATTTGAACTTCTAATTCGCCTTGTGCGTTTGTGAATTCTTCTGTAGGAATTGCAGATTCAGATTTTAAACCTGTATCAACAATAACATGACCTTTTTGGATAGCAACAACAGTACCTTTAACAACATCACCTAAACGAGGTGTAGCTGAAAATGATTCTTCAAGTAGTTGAGCAAACGATAATTCTGACATAATTAATCTTCTATAAAAATAAACATCTACTTAACATCCTGTCAAATAGGGTTGGTAATAAACACCGAACAAATCCTGTGTTCAGTAACTAAAAATTAAATTTTGATCTGCTGAGCAATATGATCTAACGCTTGTTGAATCACATCCTCAATAGATAAATGCGTTGAGTCTAAAATCAATGCATCTTTAGCCGGTACCAAGGGCGCAACTGCTCGATTTCTATCTCGAAAATCACGCTCTTTAATCTCGGCTAAAATCTCGTCAAAGTTAGCACTAAATCCTTTTTCTTGCAACTGTTTTACACGTCTTTTTGTTCTTTCTTCTGCACTTGCATCTAAAAATAGCTTAACTCGTGCATTTGGAAAAACAATTGTTCCCATATCACGACCATCCGCAATTAAACCTCGCTCAGAGCTAAAATCGCGTTGACGTTGTAATAATGCTTCACGAACTTTTGGGTAAACCGCAATTTTAGAGGCATTCTGACCAGCCTCCGCAGTTCTAATTTGATCACCAACATTTTCATTATCAAGAATAACGTTGATTTCTCCATTTTCTGGTTCGAATTTTACATCTAACTTACGGCCTAATTCAGCAAGAGCAGTTTCATCTTCTAATGAAATGCCTTTTTTAATGGCTGCTAAAGCCAGAATGCGATAAATAGCGCCTGAGTCAAGAAACTCATAGCCCAACTTTTCAGCTAATGCATGACATAATGTGCCCTTTCCTGCACCACTTGGTCCATCTACAGTAATTACAATATTCATTTATTACTCTCTCGTATTATCAGGAAATTCCCCAATAACCACTTCTAATTCTAATTCTTGTCCCTGACGAGAAATTGTTACTCTAACTTTACTACTAGGCTTCATTTCAGCGATAGCTTCCATCATTTGACTTGGCATTTCCGCATCAACGTTACCGACTTTTAAAACTAAATCACCGGGTTGAATACCTGCTTGATCTGCAGGTCCATTCTCAGCAACGCCTGTAATCAAAACGCCTTTATCCCCAACACCAAGTTGTTTAGCAGAATAAAATAAATCACTATTTACGCCAAAATATCCTCGAATAACTCGCCCATCTTTAATAATTTTCTTCATTACTTTATTAGCAAGATCAATGGGGATAGCAAAATTCAAGCCTTCCGCAAATTCATCACTATTTTTACCGAGTGTTAATGTGCTAATTCCAATCAGCTCACCCTTTGAATTTACTAGAGCGCCTCCAGAATTACCCTTATTAATAGATGCATCTGTCTGGATAAAATTCTGTCTCCCTGTTTCAGAAAGAGCATTTCGCCCTGTCGCACTGACAATCCCTTGTGTAATACTTTGTCCTAAGTTCAAAGGATTACCAATGGCAAGAACAACATCTCCCACTTGAACAGCACGCTTACTATTTTGAGGGATAACAGGTAGGTTATTTGCTTGGATTTTTAACACAGCAAGATCTGTAACACTGTCTGAACCAACTAAAATCGCATTAGCAATAATACCTGATTGGAGTGCAACGACAATTTTGTCTGCATTTTGAATAACATGGCGATTTGTTAAAATATATCCTTCATGAGTCATTATCACACCAGACCCTAAATTATTTACTGTCAGGCTATCACTTCCAGTGTTACGGCTATGACTTTCAAAAGCCTGATTATACACATTAACCACAGCCGGTGAAGCAACCTTTACTGCTTCATGATAACTGACAATCCCATCACGCTCCAAAAAAGTTTTGCTTCCACTATTAATGACCGGTGCCACATACAGTATGAGAATTGCACAAAACAATCCAACTCCAACTGCTTGTACTATTTTTTTTAAATTCATCCTTATTCCTGTACGGTGTCAAAATTAATGATGGTGGGCATTTCTACCCACCCTACAAGCCATTTTTAAATCTGAGACAAATACTTATGTATCGTTCAACTCAGCAACACCTCCTAAAGGGTTTTAGCAAGTTTTTTCAAGTAAGTCTTGAAACTATCTCCAAACTTATCGTGATTTAAACTATATTCAACAAATGCTTCCATATAGCCTAATTTATCACCACAATCGAATGTTTTACCTGTCATGTGGAATGCTTCAACATCTTGCTGCTCAATTAACATATCAATTGCATCTGTCAATTGAATCTCATCGCCTACACCCACTGGTGTTTTTGCTAAAAGATCCCAGATCTCTGCGGAAAACACATAACGTCCTACCACAGCAAAATTCGATGGTGCATCTTCTACAGCTGGTTTTTCAACAATATTCACAATTTTAGCTGTCGCTGCCAGCGCTAATTCAGCACCTTGACAATCCACAACACCATAGCTACTTACATCTTCTTTTGCAACGGGTGCAACCATAATTTGGCTATTGCCAGTTTCTTTAAAACGCGCAATCATTGCGGCTAAGTTTTCTGTTTTTTGATCTGCGGTAAAATCAGCTAACAATACATCTGGCAACACTACTGCAAATGGCTCATTACCCACTAATGCTTTACCACATAATACTGCGTGTCCTAAACCTTTAGCTTGACCTTGACGAACGTGCATAATCGTTACATCTTTTGGCACAATCGAACGTACTTCTTCTAAAAGCTGACGCTTAACACGCTTTTCTAACATCGTTTCTAATTCAAAAGAGGTGTCAAAATGGTTTTCAATAGCATTTTTAGAAGAATGTGTGACTAACACAATATCCTTTATACCAGCCGCTACACACTCATTCACAATATATTGAATTAATGGTTTGTCTGCAATCGTCAACATTTCTTTTGGAATTGCTTTAGTTGCCGGCAACATGCGAGTTCCGAGTCCCGCAACAGGAATAATTACTTTCATTGAAAATCCTTATAAATATATGATACGGAAAACCGCTTACACCATTAGAATAGGTAAGCGGTCTAATTTTAAACTAATTATGCAAAACAATCGACAACATTGTTTTCATACATCACCGATGTTTGCAAAATATGTCAAATTCCAGTCTATTGATTGAATTCCTTTTACTCTGATTTTGCTTCCTCTGCAAGCGCGCGAATTCTTTGATAGATTTCTTCACGATGGACCGAAATTTCCTTCGGTGCTTTGACACCTAACTTCACTTGGCTACCACGAATACTTAACACAGTGATCTCAACATCATCTCCGATCAGTAGGCTTTCACCAATTTTACGCGTAAGAATAAGCATCACCATCTCCTTTTAGATTTTATTAAGCAAGGTGAATACAACTACTCCATTTCACCTTACTTTTTATAATATTAAAGTTTTGCTTGAATCCAATTCATTGCAATATCAAGAGCTTTTGTAATATGTTCTGGTTGAGCCCCCCCAGCCATAGCCATATCAGCACGACCGCCACCTTTACCACCAACTTCTTGAGCCATAAGCCCAACAAGTTCACCAGCATTAACTTTAGTCGTTAAATCTTTTGTTACACCGACAATCAGATTAACTTTTTCGTCTGATTGAACAGCAAAAGCAACTACTGCAGAACCTAATTGATTTTTCAAGTCATCAACCATCGTTCTTAAAGCTTTAGCATCAACATTTTCTAAGCGTTGTACAACAACATTGACGCCATTAATTTGTTGCGCACTTTTAGCCAATTCACCGCCAGCTTGTGCTGCTAATTTTTCTTTGAGTTGCTGTAACTCTTTTTCAGCTTTCTTCGCTTTATCTTGTAGCTGTTGGATCTTTTCAACAAGACTTGCAGCATCAGCTTTAAGCAACTCAGCACTTTGGTTAATTACTTGCTGTTGTTGATGTAAGAAAGCAATTGCATTTTCGCCTGTTACTGCTTCAACTCGGCGAACACCTGCTGCAACGGCACCTTCAGAGATGAATTTGAATAAACCAATATCACCTGTTTGTTTAACATGGATACCACCGCAAAGCTCGATAGAGAATTCACCCATATCAACAACACGAACCTTATCACCATATTTTTCACCGAAAAGAGCCATAGCACCTTTCTGTTTTGCGGCTTCAATATCCATGATTTCAGTCGTGACAACTGTATTTTCACGAATCTTACTGTTTATAATACGCTCAATTTCTTCTAAATCACTCTTAGAAATAGCTTCTGGTTGAGAAAAATCAAATCTTAGTGTATTTTCTGACACCAACGAGCCTTTTTGAGCAACATGGTCACCTAAAACTTGACGAAGCGCAGAATGCAATAAGTGCGTTGCACTGTGGTTTAATGTGATTGAATGACGACGTTCTACATTAACAGCTGCTTTAACTTTATCTCCAACAGTTAATGAACCTGAAGTCAATTGACCAATATGTCCCCAAATCTGACCATACTTTTGTGTATCATTTACTTCAAAATTGCAAATTTCTGATGAAATTTGACCGCTATCGCCAACTTGACCACCCGACTCACCGTAAAATGCTGTGGTGTCTAAAACCACAACTGCATTTTCACCAGATTGGATGATATCAACCGCTTTGCCATTACTAAATAATGCAATAACAGTCGCCTCAGTTTCTGTTGCTTCGTAGCCTTTGAAATTCGTTGAGCCTTCTACTTTGATTACATTGTTGTAATCAGTACCAAAATTACTACTTGCTTGAGCACGAGCTCGTTGTGCTTGCATTTCACGCTCAAAACCATCAGAATCAATAGTCATATTACGTTCACGGCACACATCTGCTGTTAAATCTAATGGGAAACCATAAGTATCGTAGAGCTTAAATGCAACTTCGCCTGATAACTCGTTATTTTCTACTTTCGTTAAAGCATCTTCTAATAACGCTAAACCACGCTCAAGAGTACGAGCAAATTGTTCTTCCTCTGCTTTTAACGTTTTTTCAATATGAGCTTGTTTTTGAGTAATTAGAGCACCAGCCTCGCCCCCCATTGCCGTAGCTAATACAGGCACAAGCTTGTAAAAGAATGATGATTTTGCACCTAAAATATTTCCGTGGCGTACTGCACGACGAATAATACGACGTAAAACATAACCTCGGCCTTCATTTGAAGGTACTACACCATCTGCAATTAAATATGAGCAAGCACGAATATGATCTGCAATTACACGCAATGATTTATTATCTAAATCCGTTACAGTTAATAATTCTGCTACAGCTTTAATTAATGTTTGGAAAATATCAGTTTCATAGTTAGAGTTAACATGTTGCATTACTGCAGTCATACGCTCTAAACCCATACCCGTATCTACAGATGGTTTTGGTAATTTTTCCATTGTACCGTCTGCTTGACGGTTGAATTGCATAAATACGATATTCCAAACTTCGATATAACGGTCGCCATCTTCTTCTGGAGTACCCGGTAAGCCACCCCAATGTTGTTCGCCGTGATCGTAGAAGATCTCTGTACAAGGACCACAAGGGCCTGTATCACCCATTGCCCAGAAATTATCTGAAGCATAAGGCGCACCTTTGTTATCACCAATACGAATAATGTGTTCTGCTGGTACGCCAACTTCTTTATTCCAAATATCATAAGCTTCATCATCTGTTTCATAAACAGTGACATATAACTTTTCTTTTGGTAATCCTAACCATTGTGGTGAGGTTAAAAACTCCCAACCAAATTTGATTGCGTCTTGTTTGAAATAGTCACCAAAACTGAAGTTACCCATCATCTCAAAGAATGTATGGTGACGAGCCGTATAACCTACGTTTTCAAGGTCATTGTGTTTACCACCAGCACGAACACAACGCTGTGCCGTTGTTGCTCGTGTATAAGGGCGCTTTTCTAAACCTAAAAACACATCTTTAAATTGGTTCATCCCTGCATTAGTAAATAGCAAGGTAGGATCATTTTCTGGCACAAGCGAACTACTTGGCACAATGGTGTGTCCTTTACTTTGGAAGAATTCCAAAAAGGACTGACGAATATCTGAAGTCGTTTTCATTTAAATTACTCTAAATACATAAAAATTGTAAAAATTGACTGTTAAAATCGTCCTAACAGCTAACCTTACTATTTTACACATTTTTTTATAAACTTTGTTAGTCTATCCTAAATAAATTGTAATTTATCTCAAAAATAAACCGCTTATACACGGGCAACTCTCGATACAAGTGGTACAAGCGGTTTAGCTGAACTATCTCACTTTTTGATTTTGATAAGAGCTTATTACCTACTACTCACTAGTAAGTGGAACAACAAGCATATCCACAGAGACATTATTCATCACCTGACGAGTCGAAGACATAAACTTGCTCCAAAAGTCTTGGTGGTGGCCTGTAATTAAAAGATCCACATTATATTTTTCTACCGCTTCTTCTAGTACTTGACTAAAATCGCCGCTACCGTTTAAACGTTCTGTAACAGGATAATTAATTTTGCTCGCTAAATCATCCAATGCTTTAACCGTTTCTTCTGAAACTGAATCTTGAACTGAAGACATATTAATATCAATTAATCCAGTGTAGAGATCCGAGAAATTCACATCAACGTGAATAAGTGATAATTTCGCATCATTATGCGCTGCAATGTTTGCACCTTTACGAAGTAAAATTAGGCTTTCTTCTGAAAGATCAACTGCAACTAAAATATGTTTGTACATAATAAACTCCTTGTTGTTGAGTGAATCATTTTTAACTTGGAAGCATACTAACATAGTCTTTTATTTTAAACTTTGAAGTAGTTCTCAATTTTGAAAATATTTTTAAAAATTATATTACAAAAAATAAAGGCATAATCTTGAGATAATGCCTTTAGGATTATTCCCTGTTACATCTGACTGATTTTTTCAAATTCAGCAAAGAAAGTTGGAAATGTTTTTGCAGTACATTTCGGATCTAAAATAGTCACTGGCGTATTTGACAATGCAACTAATGCAAAACACATCGCCATGCGGTGGTCATTATAAGTTTCAATCTCAGCGTGTTGGAATTGGTCTAATTCTAATGGTTGAACGCGGATAAAATCCTCACCCTCTTCAACTTCCGCTCCAACTTTACGCAATTCCGTCGCCATTGCACTTAAACGATCCGTTTCTTTTACTCGCCAGTTATAGATATTACGAATAATCGTTTCACCTTCCGCAAATAATGCCGTCGTTGCAATCGTCATCGCCGCATCAGGAATGTGGTTCATATCCATATCAATGCCTTTTAATTCACCTTGCTCTGCTTGGATAAAATCCTCGCCCCAAGTGATGTTCGCCCCCATTTTTTCTAACACCTCAGCAAACAAGCGGTCACCTTGAATTGAATTTTTACCAATTCCTGTTACCTTAACTTTGCCTTTGATCGCGCCTGCTGCTAAGAAATAAGAGGCGGACGAAGCATCTCCTTCCACCAAATATGTTTGTGGCGAAATATAACTTTGGTTGCCTTTTACAAAGAAAGTTTGATAATTATCGTGGTTTACCGACACACCAAAATCTTTCATCATCGCAAGAGTAATGTCGATATAAGGCTTTGAAACTAATTCACCGATAATTTCAATTTCCATATCGCCTTCGCTTAACGGTGCTGACATTAATAGTGCCGTTAAGAATTGTGATGAAATTGATCCATCGATTTGAATTTTTCCGCCTTGAATTCCACTATTACGGATTGCAATTGGTGGATAGCCATCATTTTCAAGATATTGTACCGAAGCACCTGCCTGACGTAGTGCATCAACTAAGTGTTTAATCGGACGATCTTTCATACGGGGTTCGCCCGTTAAGATAACTTCTGCCTCTTCAGTTCCTTTTAAACAAAGAGCCGCCGCCAATGGACGCATCGCTGTGCCTGCGTTGCCTAAAAAGAGTGATAAACCATTCTGCCATTGAAATGCACCGCCAATACCTTCAACTTCACAAACAGTTTTGTCTTCTGAAAGCTGATAATTAACGCCTAATGCTTTTAGTGCATTTAGCATATGACGAATATCGTCACTGTCTAATAAATTAGTTACTTTGGTCGTGCCTTTTGCTAAAGCAGCAAGTAATAATGCCCGATTTGATAAACTTTTCGAGCCCGGTAAATTAATCTCACCTTCAATGTGAGCGATAGGGTTTAGTGTTATTTTTTCCATATGTTCTTAAAAGTGTAGGGGCGTACTGCGTACGCCCGTTATGAATTATTGTGGGCGTACGCAGCACGCCCCTACAACAGCTATAAGACTTTTAAAAGTGCCTTAAAGAAACGATCATTCTCTTCTGGCAATCCAATACTTACACGTAGATGATTTGGCATACCATAGCCAGCAATTGGGCGGACAATCACACCTTCACGTAATAACGCATCATAAATTGTACCTGCTGGGCGTTTGAAATCGATAGTAATAAAGTTACCTTTTGATGGAATGAATCCCAAACCATTTGCTTGGCAGAACGTTTCATAACGAGCCATTTCCAAACGGTTATTTTGCGCTACTTTTTCAACAAAAGTATCATCATTCATCACCGCAATCGCTGCAGATAGAGCTAGAGCGTTACAGTTAAATGGCTGACGTACACGTTTTAACAGATCCGCCACTTCAGGGTGTGAAACTGCATAACCAATACGTAATCCCGCTAAACCATAGGCTTTTGATAAAGAGCGAGAAATAATTAAATTTGGGTATTTACGAGCCAAACCAAATGAATCTACACGCTCGTCTGCTTTGGTAAATTCGGTATAAGCCTCATCCAACACGACCAAAATAGTTGAAGGCACTTTTGCTAGGAAAGCGTCAATTTCAGTTTCCGTTAAAAAATTTCCCGTTGGATTATTTGGATTCGCAATATAGATTAATTTGGTCTTATCATTAATTGCTTGTAAAAAACCGTCCAAGTCATGGCCCCAATTTTTTGCTGGAATTTCACGTGCGACAGCATTAATCGCTTTAGTTACAAGTGGGTAGACAATAAATGCATATTGCGAATAGATGATTTCATCTTTTTCGCCAGCAAAAGTGTGAGCAAATAGTTCGAGTAAATCATTTGAACCATTTCCTAAAGTAATTTGATTTGGTTCTACCCCGAATTTTTTCGCAATGGTCGCTTTTAATTCAAAGCCATTGGCATCAGGGTAACGGGTTAAATCGTTGAGTTGGTTGATAATCGCTTGCTTTGCACTTTCTGGAAATCCAAACGGATTTTCATTTGAAGCAAGCTTAATAATATTCGAAATACCTAATTCACGTTCAAGCTCTTCAATCGGCTTGCCTGCTTGGTATGGAGAAAGAGATTTAACCCCTTCGTTTGCGATGTCGATAAATTGCATAATAGTCCTTGTTATTGTTGTTATTTTTACAGGGCGAATGTTATTCGCCCTGATAATATTTTATTTATTTTCAGCTTCAAACTTCTGCATAAAAGCAATTAAGGCCTGAACTCCTTCAATTGGCATTGCGTTATAGATAGAAGCACGCATTCCACCCAATACTTTATGGCCTTTCAACGCTTGCAAACCACAAGCGGTCGCTTCTGCCACAAATTTTGCATTCAGTTCATCGTTACCTGTGGTGAAAGTCACATTCATTTGTGAGCGGTTTTGTTTTGCCACAGTATTACGGTAGAAATCGCTTTGATCTAGATAGTTATAAAGTAACTCTGCTTTTGCAATATTGCGTTTTGCAACTTCGCCTAAACCACCAATTTCAAGTAGATGTTTGAATACGAGGGAACATAAATACCAAGCAAATGTTGGTGGGGTGTTGATCATTGAATCATTTTTGCTTTGGGTTTCATAATTCCAAATTGATGGCGTTTCTTTACGAGCCTTACCGATAAGATCTTCACGAACAAGCACAATGGTAATACCTGCTGGCCCAAGATTTTTTTGTGCGCCTGCATAGATCACGCCAAATTTAGAAATATCCACTTGACGAGCCAAAATATTTGATGACATATCCGCCACTAATACCGCATCACCCACATTTGGCACATCAAAAATTTCCACACCGCTGATAGTTTCGTTCGGACAGTAGTGAACGTAATCATATTGATGAGCTACATCACTAAAATCTAAATTACCCACCTTTAACTCATCGCCTTCTAAAATATTAATTTCGTCAATTTCGCAGAATGAGCGAGCTTCTTTTGCAGCTGTTGCAGACCAGTGACCACTTGTTAAATAAAGTGCTTTACCTTTTTCTCCAATCAAGTTCATTGGAATTGCTGCAAATTGACCGCGAGCACCACCTTGTAAAAATAAGATTTTATAGTTTTGTGGAATATTGTAGAGCTTACGGAAATCCGCTTCACATTCGGTGATCATATCCATAAATGGCTTACCACGGTGGCTTACTTCCATTACTGAAGTACCTAGGCCTTGCCAATTAAGTAATTCTGCTTGTGCTTTTTGTAGAACTGGTGCAGGGATCATTGCTGGGCCTGCACTAAAATTGAATACTTGTGTCATTGTGTTTGCCTCTTAGTTTAAAAAATAAGATTTCCGCATTCTAGCGCAAATGTAAAGTCTGTCAAAGGGTTAGTGAGCCATTATAGTCTCAATATCTGTAATCTCTTTTGGCGCACCACTTGTTAGGTTTTTATTGCCGTATTCCGTAATTAATAAATTGTCTTCGATACGTACACCAATGCCTTTATATTGTTCTGGTACATCTGCATCCTTTGAAATATATAATCCCGGCTCAACGGTTAAAACCATTCCAATTTCTAACGATCTGTCACGTTCTGTGCCATAATGTCCTACATCATGTACATCTAAACCAAGCCAATGACCTAAACCGTGCATATAGAATTGTTTATAGGCTTTTTCTTCAATTAACTGCGTAACTTCGCCTTTTAAAATGCCTAAGCGCACTAATCCTTCAGTAAAAATTTCAATCACTTTATCATTCGCAATTTTAATTGAACTACCCGGCACTAACAATTTCATCGCTTCTTTCATTGCGTGAAGAACTAATTCATAAATTTCACGTTGCGGCTCGCTAAATTTGCCGTTAATTGGGAGCGTACGAGTAATATCACCTGCATACATTGCAAATTCAGCGCCAGAATCAATAAGCAATAAATCTCCGTCTTTAAGAATTTGGTCATTTTCGTTGTAGTGAAGAATACAAGCATTATCACCGCTGGCTACAATTTGATTATAAGACGCGAAACGAGAGCCAAAGCGCGAAAATTCATACTGGATTTCTCCTTCAATCTCCATTTCATAACGATTTGGGCGAGTTTGTTTCATTGCTCGAACATGAGCAAGAGCAGAAATATGGCAAGCTTGCTGAATTAATGCGATTTCTAATTCTGACTTAAACAAACGCATTTCGGATAACATCGGCTGCCAATCAATAAGTGTCGTTGGAGATTGCTGACGATTTGCTTTCATAGAGTCGAAAGTATTAAATACAAGATCATCCCCCCACTCTTGCACGCCACGAGCATAATAACAAGCGGTTAGATTTTCAGATTTTTTTGCGAAAATGGTTTGAAATTCTTCAATATCATAAGCCTCATCCATTTCCAACGTTTGTGGCGCAAGTTCAACACCTAAACGGCGACCATTCCACGTTTCCATTAATGGATCTTTTTTACGCACAAAAATTATTGATTTACACTCGCCTTCTCTTTTCACCAATAAAAGCGCTGATTTTGATTCAGTAAATCCAGTTAAATACCAAAAATAGCTATCGGGGCGAAATAGATAATCACAGTCGTTATTACGACGTTTTTCCGTTTCGGTGAATATGATAAGAGCTGAATTATCTTGCATTTGTTCAAACACTCGAGCGCGACGAGCTGTAAATTCAGGCTGGGGCATTTTTTGTAGGTAAGCTAAGTCCATAGAAAAGTTCTCAAAAAGTAAAGGTGAAGTATTCTAGCATAACTACTATTTGGAAATAAAAACCGCTTGTAACTTTTTGCTAGACACATACACTCAACAGCGCCACAATGCACTAAATTTTTAATGAGGTTTATATGAAATTAACAACGATTGCTCCATTTTTAGATATTGTTCACCGCTTACGCGATAAAGAAACAGGCTGCCCTTGGGATATTAAGCAAGATTTTGATTCAATGTTACCTAATTTGCTCGAAGAAACTTACGAGGTGGCCGAAGCAATTTATACCAAAGATCGTACCGCTTTACGTGAAGAATTAGGCGATCTATTGCTTCAAGTTGTTTTTCTAAGTCAATTAGCCAAAGAAGAAGGAACTTTTGACTTTTATGATGTACTTACGGACATTCACGACAAACTGATTTTTAGACATCCACATGTTTTTGGTGACACATCGGCTGCTGATGCAGAAGAGGCGTTAAAAAACTGGGATGCGCAAAAAGCGGAAGAAAAAAGATTAAAAAACCCTAATCATTCTATTTTGGATGATTTACCTTTTGCGTTACCAGCACTTACTCGCGCCAATAAATTACAAAAACGTTGTGCTAAAGTTGGCTTCGACTGGGATAGCCCTGGACCTGTATTTGAAAAAGTACAAGAAGAACTTGATGAAGTTCAACAAGAGCTGGTTAAACAACCCATTCAGCAAGAAAAATTAGCCGAGGAACTCGGTGATCTGCTGTTTGCAACCGTAAATTTATGTCGTCATTACAAAATTGACGCAGAAACAGGCTTACGTAATGCGAATGTAAAATTTGAAAATCGTTTCCGAAAAATAGAGCAACACCTTGCCAAACAAGGAAAAAAGCCAGCTGATTGTAATCTACATGAGTTAGATTTTATTTGGGCACAAATAAAAACACTGGAATAAATTGACAAAATTGGGTAAAGTACGGCATTATCCTTGTCTGTATTTATTACAAGAATAACATATACCTAAACGTACAATGGAATAGGAAATCGAGCTATGCCAAAAATCTTATTAGTAGATGATGATATTGATCTTACAGAACTACTTGCAGAATTACTCTCATTAGAAGGTTTTGATATCCACACAGTACACAATGGCCAAGATGCCCTTGATGAATTGGAATTTCAAAATTATGATCTTATCCTTCTTGATGTGATGATGCCCGTTCTAAACGGTATTGAAACATTAAAAATTATTCGCCAAAAATACGCTATTCCTGTGCTAATGCTGAGCGCTCGTGATGACGAAATCGATCGCGTATTGGGCCTAGAGCTAGGTGCTGATGATTATCTTCCAAAACCATTTAATGATCGTGAATTAGTTGCGCGTATCAAAGCCATATTACGCAGAACTGCTGTTATTAAACCAATTCCATTGGATATTTTCCCTGAAGCTCCTGAAGAGGAACGTAAACCGCTTCAATTTGGTGGCGTTGAACTACATCCAGGTCGTCAACAAGCTACATTCGAGGGGCGAGATTTAGATCTTACTGGCACTGAATTTGCTTTATTGCAAATTTTAATGCGTAGTCCTGGTCAAATTTTATCAAGAGAATTATTGAGCATTGAAATTTTAGGTAAGCGTTTAACACCTTATGACCGAGCAATTGATATGCACATATCAAACTTACGTAAGAAATTGCCTGAACGTAATGATGATCTGCCATGGTTTAAAACCTTACGTGGCCGAGGTTATTTATTAGTAACTGAAAAATAATCTTATCCTTATTTATCCCCCTTATCTTAGGGGGATTTGTTTCTTTTGAGTTATTCTAAAATGCATCATAAATTTAGCTTATTCCGTAACTACCTCGCCTATCAAATATTTTCGTCCTTTTTTATCATCATTTCGCTTATGCTTGCTATTGCGGTTATATTGCCAAATTTTGATGCTCGAACTATCGGCCCAATGACAGAGAAAAAGTTACAAATTTTCCAGACTGAAAGCCGAAATACAGAATTAGAATATAATCTTGACGAAATTTTTGAACGAGACCTTCAACTCTCAACATTAACCGGTTTTAATATCATCTTAATTGAGCCTCAATCGGGCGTATTACGTGGTGATGTTCCTATCGAATACCTGCGTTATTTGCAATCTTTTATTGTTGATGCAGCAGATCCATCTAATCCTCAGCAACGTCGATTCCATAGAGTTGAAATTTATGGACCTTTCTTTGTTAAAGGCGAAAAACAAGTCTATTATCAATATTTTATTGATAAAGTTGATCCTCAGCAGGAAGTTTTCGACATTGTCTTTGATTACCCATGGTTGATATTTGTACTGTTATTACTTATCAGCACCCCTATATTATTGTGGGTATCTTGGCGTATTGCTCGCCCAGTGAAAGAGTTACGTTTAACAGCTAACGCTGTTGCAATAGGAGATTTGGATATCAATCCTAAGCTTGAAACAGAAGGAATTAATGAATTACGTGAAGTAGGAAAAAGTTTTAATCAGATGATTTTATCGTTGCAACGTCTCTCAACTTATCATCAACGATTACTTTCAGATATCTCACATGAGTTAAAAACACCGTTGACTCGTATGCAATTAACAGTGTCGATTATGCGACGCCGTAATGGAGAATCGGCAGAGTTAACTCGTTTAGAAAATGAAATTCACAAATTAAATGAGATGATTCAAAACTTGCTATCTCTATCACGTAACGCTGTAGATCAACATCTGAAACGAGAAGTTTTCCCTGTACACTGTATTTGGGATGATGTTTTCGAAGATGCCAAATTCGAGCTTGAACAAAATAATATTGATTTGTTCATTAGTATACGAATCGCTTTCCCTGAACGTTATCATGTAAATGGGAATAATAGCCTCTTAGCAAGCGCATTAGAGAATCTTATTCGTAATGCTCAAAAATATGCTAAAAGCGAAGTGAAAGTGACTATTTTTATTGCTCAAGATGAACTGAATATTATCGTAGATGATGATGGTCCAGGTGTTCCTGAACATCAACATGAAGAAATATTCCGTCCATTTTATCGTGTTGAGGAAGATCGTGCTCGACAAACTGGGGGAACTGGCTTGGGTCTTGCAATTGTGCAAAATGCAGTCCAGCATCATAAAGGAAACGTGTTTGCAGAAAAGAGTCCTCTAGGCGGACTAAGAGTTAATATGCAGCTTCCACTATGGCTTTAATAACGCCATAGATACGACAATCCTCGCCTTTTATTTAGGTTTATTGAAACAATAGTAAAAATTATTGGTCAATAAACCTATCTATTTATCTTATACTCCATATTATGCAACTGATTGAAATCAATGAATTAAACAAGTATGTCGGAAATCCTGAAAATCCAGCCCATATTCTAAAACATATTAACCTCACTATTGAGCAAGGTGATTTTGTTGCAATTATTGGGGCTTCAGGATCTGGAAAATCAACCTTGATGAATATTCTTGGTTGTTTAGATACAGCAAGCAATGGTTCCTATAAAATAGAGGGTAAAGAAACTCAAGCGCTAACCGCTGATCAACTTTCTAATTTACGCCAACGTAAGTTTGGTTTTATTTTCCAACGCTATAATTTACTGTCTAGCCTAAGTGCTATCGAAAATGTTGCGTTACCGGCTATTTATGCAGGTATGGATTCCTCCTCCCGTTTTGCACGTGCACAAGAGTTACTGGAAAAACTTGGTTTAGGTGATAAAACCTATCATAGACCAAATCAGCTCTCTGGAGGACAACAACAACGAGTTAGTATTGCCCGAGCATTAATGAATGGGGGCGACATTATTCTCGCAGATGAACCTACAGGTGCACTAGACTCCCACAGTGGAGAAACAGTAATGGAAATATTGCAAGAGCTTCATCAAGAAGGACACACATTAATTTTGGTGACTCATGATCCTAATATTGCCGCACACGCTCAACGCATTATTGAAATAAAAGATGGCGAAATTATTCGTGATGAGCGTCAGCAACCATTACCAATTAAAAGTGAGAGCAATAAACGCACAACTAAAAAACCGCGTTTTCTAGATCAACTTTATGAATCATTTAAGATGGCAATCAGCGCCATTATGGCACATAAATTACGCGCTTTGCTGACAATGCTGGGTATTATTATTGGGATTGCATCTGTGATTTCTGTTGTAGCGCTAGGTAAAGGATCACAAGAGCAGATTCTCTCAAATATCAATAATCTTGGCACAAATACAATGAGTGTCTATAACGGTACGGGCTTTGGGGATCGCCGAGCGGCCCTTATGCAAAACCTTAATATTGGTGATGTAACCTCTCTTAGCCAACAAAGTTATGTAGAAAGTGCTACACCAACTAGCTCTTACAGTGGTACATTGGTTTACTCAAGTACAGCAGTTACAGGACAACTGTCAGGCGTTGGTGAACAATATTTTGATGTACGAGGTATTAAACTAAAATCAGGACGCTTATTTAGTAATGAGGAGACTAAAAACTCAGCTCAAGTTGTAGTCATCGATCCAAATACACAAAAAAGCTTAAAACTAGATGATCCTATTGGTAAAGTAATCATGATTGACAAAAAGCCACTAGAAATTATTGGTATTGCTGAGCAAAGTGGTAATAATCAATCCACCAACTTGAATCTTTGGACACCATATACAACCTTGATGGAACGTATTTCAGGCGCAAAGAAAATCGATTCTATTACAGTTAAAGTGAAAAGTGATGTTGAAAGCCAAACTGCAGAAAAAAGCTTAACCGAACTACTTACTGCTCGCCATGGCAAAAAAGATTTTTTTGTGATGAATACTGATACAATTAAGCAAACGATTCAAAGCACAACAAATACTATGACGCTTCTTATCTCCTCTATTGCGCTCATATCGCTTATTGTTGGCGGAATTGGTGTGATGAATATTATGTTAGTATCAGTTACAGAACGAACTAAAGAAATTGGCGTACGTATGGCGATTGGTGCCAAACAGCTTAATATAATGCAACAATTCCTGATTGAAGCAATTTTGATTTGTTTACTGGGTGGTGTAATCGGTATCTTATTATCCACTGCAATTATTCTCGGATTCAATCAAATGGACGGTGGGTTTAAGATGGTATTTTCAACATCATCGGTTGTGGTAGCCGTGCTCTGCTCTACTTTGATCGGGGTGATTTTCGGATTTATTCCTGCTCGTAATGCATCAAAATTAAACCCGATTACCGCATTAGCCCAAGAATAAATTAGCAATATTTTTTCCAGTATTATGTAACTGTTGTACAAACTTTATTTACACCCTCTCCCTCTGGGAGAGGGACAGACTGAAGGTGCGTTCAGCACCGAGGTCAGGGAGAGGGAAATTGTTAAATATTCCTTAGGTATCAAGCTTGTTACCCTCTCTCTGCAAAAATTGCTGAACACAATTTTTGCGGTCTCTCTCCCAAGAGGAGAGAGTGCTTAATTCAACTATTTGATTTGTGCAAGTGCTACATAATTTCGATTATTTCATAAAAAACTGACCGCTTGCAAGCGGTCTAATTTCTCAAGGAATTCCCAATGATCACAAATTTACAACTTGAACAAATTCTAAATGAAAAACTCAATAGTCTCGCCATTTCTGATTATGCTCCAAATGGCTTACAAGTTGAAGGCCGTAAAAAGATCCACAAGATCATCACTGGCGTTACAGCTACTCTGCCTTTAATCGAAAAAGCGATTGAAAAGAATGCTGATGCCGTTTTAGTTCATCACGGCTATTTTTGGAAAAGTGAAAATCCATGTATTCGTGGCATGAAAGGTAAGCGTATCAAGCAGTTGTTGGTTAACGATATTAATCTTTTTGGTTATCATCTGCCATTAGACATTCATTCAGAATTAGGTAATAACGCACAACTAGCGAAGAATATTGGCGCAATTAATTTTCAAGGGATGGAAGATAAACCGAATTCCATTCCTGCCGTAGCTGAATTTGAGCATCCTATTTCTGCTCAAGAACTAAAGCAGCGTTTAGAAAAAGTTTTATCTCACCCTGTAATTTTATGCGATGAATTTATTGAAGATTATTCACATAAGCTCATTCAAAAGGTGGGCATTTGTTCTGGTGGTGGACAAGGCTATATTGATTTAGCCTTTGAAAAGGGTTGTGATGCCTTTATTAGTGGCGAGATTTCAGAACAAACGACGCATTCAGCTCGTGAGCAAGGTATTTATTATTTTGGTTGTGGTCACCATGCGACAGAACGTGATGGCGTCAGAGCTCTTGGTGAGTGGCTCGCTAAAGAATATGAATTAGATGTAGAATTTATTGATATTGATAATCCGGCTTAAAAGAGTAACCCCATACAAATCACCTAATTTGTATGGGGTTATGTCAATTTGGCGGAAATAAAACCGCTTGCTCAACATAGACTATTCTTTATCTTCTCCAACATGTCTTTCCGTATAACCGGTATAAACCTGTCTTGGGCGAACAATTTTCAAGCTATCTTCATTCATCTCTTTCCAGTTTGCAATCCAGCCTACTGTTCGTGCTAAAGCGAAAATGACCGTAAACATAGAGGTTGGAATACCAATTGCTTGTAAAATAATACCTGAATAGAAGTCCACATTTGGGTAAAGCTTACGTTCAATAAAATATGGATCACTTAATGCGATTCGCTCAAGCTCTTTTGCTACTTCTAATAATGGCGTACTAACATTGAGCTCTTTCAGTACTTCATGGCATGTTTCACGCATCACTTTCGCACGAGGGTCATAGTTTTTATATACTCGATGACCAAAGCCCATTAAGCGGAAAGGATCATTTTTATCTTTTGCACGTTCAATAAACTCAGGAATACGATCAACTGTACCAATTTCTTCTAGCATCTTAATGCAAGCTTCATTTGCACCGCCATGCGCAGGCCCCCAAAGTGATGCAATTCCAGCTGCAATACATGCAAATGGATTTGGTCCTGAAGATGCAACGCCACGCACCGCAGATGTTGAAGCATTTTGCTCATGATCAGCATGTAACGTAAAAATGCGATCCATTGCACGTTCTAATACGGGATTAACAACGTATGGCTCGCACGGAGTGGCAAACATCATGTATAAGAAGTTACCTGCATAAGTGAGGTTATTTTGCGGATACATGAATGGACGACCAATATTGTATTTATAACACATTGCTGCCAATGTTGGCATTTTCGCCAATAAGCGAATCGCAGTTTTATCACGGTGTGCTTGATTATCAATATCTAAATCATTATAGAATGCAGCCAATGCACTACTTGCTGCCGCCATGATAGCCATTGGATGAGAATCTCGACGGAAACCTTGGAATAAACGAGTAAATTGCTCATTTACCATATAGTGTGAAGTTATTTCTTTTTTGAATTCAAGACGCTGCTCTGGATTTGGTAACTCTCCTTCAAGCAACAAATAAGCAACATCAAGATACGTTTTATTCAGTGCAAGTTCATCAATTGGATAGCCTCGATGCAGTAAGATACCTTGCTCGCCATCAATATATGTGATACTCGATTCACATAATGCTGTCGACGTTAAACCTTGATCGTATGTAAAGAGATGCTCCTTTTGCAATTTTTCAACCCCAATTGCATCGTAACCTAAATTACTCTGAAACACAGGCAACTCAATTTTACGACCATCACTGAGATGAAGCTCTGCTTTTAACGTTGGATGTAGTTTTGGCATAGATTTCTCCTGTTTATTTTTAATAATGTTGTGTATTTGATTTAGGGTAGAACTGACTACCCTAATTTTGATCAAATTGCTGTTTGGAAAATAACACTACCCGCTTTTTTCATATAGCTATTGATTTCATTAAAATTCATATAGCGATAAGTATCACCTTTATCATCATCTAAGCTATTAACATACTGCAAGTACTCATCTGGAGTCGGAATTCGTCCAAGTAATGCGCACACTGCCGAAAGTTCTGCAGAAGCGAGATACACAAACGAGCCTTTACCCATACGGTTCGGGAAGTTACGAGTTGAAGTTGAAACCACTGTTGAACCATCCGCCACACGAGCTTGGTTCCCCATACAGAGCGAACAGCCAGGGATTTCAATTCTCGCACCGCTCTTACCATAAATGCTGTAATAGCCTTCTTCAGTAAGCAAGGCAGCATCCATTCTTGTCGGTGGAACAACCCATAAGCGAGTTGGTAACATACCTTGATTTTGATTGAGTAATTTACCTGCTGCACGGAAATGGCCAATATTCGTCATACACGAGCCGATAAAGACCTCATCAACTTTATCTCCTTGTACTTCTGATAGCTTACGAGCATCATCTGGATCATTTGGCGCACATAAAATTGGTTCCTTGATTTCATTAAGATCGATCTCGATCACTGCTGCATATTCTGCATCCGCGTCTGCTTCAAGTAATTCTGGATTTGCCAACCATGTTTCCATTGCTTTAATTCGGCGCTCTAAAGTACGTGCATCGCCATAGCCTTCAGCAATCATCCATTTCAATAACACGATATTCGAATTGAGGTATTCAATAATTGGCTCTTTATCAAGCTTAATAGTACAAGCCGCTGCCGAACGCTCTGCCGATGCATCTGAAAGCTCAAATGCTTGCTCAACTTTAAGATGCTCTAAACCTTCGATTTCTAAAATTCTACCTGAGAATATATTTTTCTTGCCTGCTTTTTCAACAGTCAATAAACCTTGTTGAATCGCATAATATGGAATAGCATGAACCAAATCACGTAAGGTAATTCCTGGTTGTAAATCACCTTTAAAGCGAACAAGCACAGATTCTGGCATGTCTAACGGCATCACGCCTGTTGCGGCTGCAAATGCGACTAAACCAGAGCCTGCTGGGAAAGAAATACCAATAGGGAAACGAGTATGTGAATCACCGCCAGTGCCCACTGTATCCGGTAATAACATACGGTTTAACCAAGAGTGAATAACACCGTCACCAGGGCGAAGAGAGATACCGCCACGGTTCATAATAAAGTCTGGTAACGTATGATGCGTAGTAACATCCACTGGTTTTGGATAGGCTGCTGTATGACAGAAAGATTGCATCACAAGATCGGCTGAGAAACCTAAACAAGCTAAATCCTTTAATTCATCACGTGTCATTGGGCCAGTAGTATCTTGTGAACCTACGCTAGTCATACGAGGTTCGCAATATTGACCTGGGCGAATGCCTTCTACCCCACAAGCTCTACCTACCATTTTTTGTGCGAGGGTAAAACCTTTACAAGCGGTCGATTCTGACTGCGTTTTTGCAAAAATATCGCTGTCTGGTAAACCAAGCTCTACACGAGCTTTGTAAGTTAAACCACGTCCGATAATTAATGGAATACGCCCACCTGCACGAACCTCGTCAAGCAATACATTGGTTTTTAAGCTAAATTCAGCTAACACTTCGTCTGAATTATGTTTGCAAATTTTGCCTGCGTAAGGGTAAATATCGATCACATCACCCATATTGAGTTTGCTAACATCCACTTCTATCGGTAAAGAGCCTGCATCTTCCATCGTATTGAAGAAGATCGGTGCAATTTTACCGCCAAGCACAACGCCACCACCACGTTTATTCGGAATATATGGAATATCATCACCCATTAACCAGAGCACAGAGTTAGTCGCCGATTTACGTGATGAACCTGTTCCAACGACATCGCCGACATAAACTAATGGGAAACCTTTTTCTTTTAAAGAATCAATCTGTTTCATTGGACCAATTACACCCGGTTCATCAGGGATAATGCCATCACGTTCATTTTTTAGCATGGCAAGAGCATGTAGTGGAATATCAGGACGAGACCAAGCATCTTGTGCTGGTGAGAGATCATCTGTATTTGTTTCGCCAGTCACTTTGAACACTGTTAAAGTCAGTTTTTCTGAAAGCTTAGGGCGAGATAAGAACCAGTCAGCATTAGCCCAAGATTGAAGAATTTGTTGTGCATACGGATTTCCTTGTTTTGCTTTTTCAGCAACATCATGGAAATTATCAAACATTAAGAGAGTGTAAGAAAGTGCGTCAACCGCAATTGGAGCTAATTCAGGATTGTCTAAAGCTTTTAAAAGGGGCTCGATATTGTAACCACCTTGCATGGTACCGAGCAATTTTATGGCGTGTTGCGGTGATACTAATGGTGAAATTACATCACCTATTGCCACCGCGGAAAGGAAGGACGCTTTAACATAAGCGGCTTCATCTACCCCCGCTGGAATCCGAGTTTCAAATAATTCGAGGAGAAAATCGGATTCTGCTGGTGGCGGATTTTTGAGTAATTCCACCAATTGTGCCGTTTGTTCTACATTTAATGGTAAAGGAACCACACCTTGATTGGCTCGTTCTACGGCGTGTGCGCGGTAATCAGTTAAAAAAGACATAGGTATCTCCACTTCAAAAATAAAATTGAGCATGAACTCATCATAACAAAGCAAATTTAAACAGCAAGAATTATTTTTACATTTTGTTAACAATATCACAAAATTTTATTAACTTTGTTTGTGTAAAAAAATCCTCTTATTTAACCGCTTGTTAGTAATGGCTCGATTTGCAAGTATCATCTAACATACTACATACGAGCCATCATGAAATAGCAAAAAACTAACACATATTGTCGACAATATCTTGAGCAAATTCAGAAGTTGAGCGCAAAATTGCACCTTCTAAAGTTTCTGCAAAATCGAATGTAACCGTTTTATTAGCAATAGTTTTAGAAACAGCATTTACAACTAAGTCAGCCGCCTCTAACCATCCTAAATGACGTAACATCATCTCACCACTTAAAATTATTGAACCTGGATTCGCTTTATTCTGCCCTGCAATTTTCGGCGCAGTACCGTGTGTTGCTTCAAATATTGCAGCTTCAAAACCAATATTGGCTCCCGGAGAAATCCCAATGCCACCAACTTGTGCAGCAAGAGCATCGGAAATGTAATCACCATTTAAATTTAGTGTTGCAATCACATCGTACTCTGTTGGGTGTAATAGAATCTCTTGAAGGAAAGCATCAGCAATACTATCTTTGATAATAATTTGTTTACCTGTTTTTGGATTGGTCAGTTTATGCCATGGACCACCATCAATCGGTTGTGCACCAAATTCTTGAGCAACTTGATAACCCCAATCTTTAAATGCACCCTCAGTAAATTTCATAATATTACCCTTATGCACTAAAGTTAAAGAATCACGATCATTATCAATCACATACTGTAATGCTGCGCGTACTAAACGCTGTGTACCCTGTTTTGACACAGGTTTGATCCCAATACCACAATCTTCACTAAAACGGATTTTTTTCACTCCCATCTCATTTTTTAGGAAAGCAATCACCTTATCTGCTTCTGCAGAACCTGCAACCCATTCAACACCCGCATAAATATCTTCTGAATTTTCACGGAAGATAACCATATCAACCAGTTCAGGATGCTTAACTGGGCTTGGTGTACCTTCATAATAGCGAATCGGGCGTAAACAGTTATACAAATCCAGTCCTTGACGCATTGCCACATTTAATGAACGTATACCGCCACCAACAGGTGTCATTAATGGCCCTTTAATCGCAATATGGTACTTTTTAATAAGGTCTAATGTTTCATCTGGTAACCAGGTATTTTCACCATATTTTTGATTTGCCTTTTGTCCAGCATAAATTTCAAGCCACTCAATCTTACGTTCATCTCCGTAAGCTTTTTGCACCGCTGCATCAATTACTGTGCGCATTGCTGGAGTAACATCAATACCGATACCATCACCTTCAATAAATGGAATAATCGGGTTATTTGGCACATTTAGTGAACCATCAGAATTGAGTAAAATTGCACTGCCTGTACTTGGTTGTGTAACTTGATATTGCATAGAATTCCCCTTCATAGATGAAATAACCAATGAGATAACTGTGAATTATTGATTTAATAATCAGTTTTATCATAATACTTCATCATTCATTTTACAAAAAATTTACATTTTTAATATTTTTAAAACATCCATGAATTTAATTCATGAAAAAATTAAAATAATATAATTGACATCATATTATATAGATCTTATAGTTTAGCCATCTAAACGTCTAAAAAGACGTGCAGTATGCAAACTAAACATTATACAAACACACATAATTAAAATATAAACGGAGTACGCCTATGAGCTACGCGAAAGAAATTGATCTATTAAACCAAAGTGTTGCCGACTTAAATGGCAAAGTGAATGTCTCTTTTGAATTCTTCCCTCCTAAAACAGAAAAAATGGAAGAGACCTTTTGGGATTCAGTACACCGTTTAAAAGTATTAAAACCGAAATTTGTTTCTGTCACCTATGGCGCAAATTCAGGTGAAAGAGATCGCACTCATTCTATTGTAAAACGAGTACAGCAAGAAACTGGCGTTGTCGCTGCACCACATTTAACTGGAATTGATGCAACACCTGATGAGCTGCGAGTAATTGCCAAAGATTATTGGGATAGCGGTATTCGTAGTATTGTGGCGTTACGTGGTGATGAACCTGCTGGCTATGATAAAAAGCCATTCTATGCATCAGATTTAGTGGCATTATTAAAAGATGTGGCTGATTTTGATATTTCTGTTGCTGCTTACCCAGAAGTCCACCCTGAAGCGAAATCAGCACAAGCAGACCTGTTATTCTTAAAACAGAAGATCGAAGCGGGTGCGAGTCGTGCTATTACACAATTCTTCTTTGATATTGATAGTTATCTACGTTTCCGTGACCGCTGTGCAACAGTCGGTATCGAGGCAGAAATCATCCCAGGGATTTTACCTGTTTCAAACTTTAAACAGCTTGAGAAAATGGCAAAGATCACTAATGTAAAAGTACCAAGTTGGATGCATAAACTTTATGATGGTTTAGAAAATGACCCGACTACACGTAATTTAGTCGGTGCAAATATCGCAATGGATATGGTGAAGATTTTATCTAAAGAAGGGGTAAAAGATTTCCATTTCTATACCTTAAACCGTTCAGAATTAAGTTATGCAATTTGTCATACATTAGGTTTAAGACCATAAAAACGCAAAATGGGGCATTTTTAAATGCCCCATTTGATTATAATCTTCTCGCCTGCCAATAAGTCTTGGACCAATAAGGTGAATTAATATCGGAATAAATTACGCCACCTTTTGTTGATGCATGCAAGAATTGCCCATCTTTAACATAGACTCCCACATGTCGACCGTTTGGGCCTCGCCCAGTTTTAAAGAATACCAGATCTCCGGTTTGTAAACTGCCTTTAGAAACATGTTTACCCACTTTGGCTTGATCAACGGTCATTCTAGGTAAATTAATTCCAAATAGATCACGAAAAGTCACTTGCATAAAGCCTGAACAATCTACGCCACTGCGTGTCGTTCCACCTAAACGATATCGTGTTCCCTTCCAATCTCGTTGCTGCTCACCTAAACTACTAATGACATAAATAGGGTCATTGATACTACCATTGCCACGGTTTGTTTTAAACACTCCTGAATCTGTACTACTACAAGCGGTCAGTCCCATCGTAAAAAGTGCAAAAAGACCCACAGCCAGAATTTTTCGACTGATGATTCTCATAAATATCCTCAAAAAAAGACATTCTATGTCACATAGAATGTCTTTAAATTCGATTAGGCTTTTACCGGTGCATTTTCTACACGTTCACGCATTTTTTGACCTGGCTTAAACACCACAACTCGGCGAGCTGTTACTGCAACATCCTCACCTGTTTTTGGGTTACGACCAGGACGTGCTTTTTTATCTCGAACACTAAAATTACCAAAACCAGATAATTTTACTTCTTCGCCCTTCTCTAATGTCTGGCGAATTTCTTCAAAAAAAAGCTCAACAAATTGTTTTGCATCACGTTTGTCAAAACCACATTGGTCAACAAGGTGTTCTGCGATTTCAAGTTTGGTAAGTGCCATAATCTCGTCCTTTTGTCTAATCTCTTAGATAAGCATTAAATTGTTCAGCAAGCTTCGCAAGAACTGCTTGGATTACTGAATTAATTTCATCTTCTTCAAGGGTTTTTTCAGTATCTTGGATAGTTAAGCTAATTGCTAAGCTTTTCTTACCTTCTGCTAAATTTGCACCTTGATATACATCGAATAAGTTTACACCAACAAGTTTTTCACCACCTGCGATATGGCAAGCCTCAAGAACTGCACCCGCTGGCGTATTTTGATCTACAACTACCGCGATATCACGTTTATTTGCAGGGAAACGTGAGATTTCTTTTGTAGCAGGAACATTACGCTCAGCAATTGCATCCGCTAAAATTTCAAATACAACTGGTTTACCACTTAAACCTAGTTTTTGAACTACTTTCGGATGAACTGTACCGATAAAGCCGATTTCTTGACCATCAAGCATAATTGCCGCAGATTGTCCTGGGTGTAACGCTGAATACTGTTTAGCTACGAATGTTAAATCATTTCCAGCTTTAGTTAAAGAGAGAATACGTTCAATATCCCCTTTTAAATCAAAGAAATCAACACTTTCTGCTTTTTGCTCCCAGTGAACTGGACGTTTATCCCCTACGATAGCCGCTGCAAATACTTGCTCTTGACGAACTCCGTTCTCTGCATTTGCATCAGGAATAAAACGTAGACCTGTTTCAAAAATGCGTACACGGCTTTGTTGACGGTTTTGGTTATAAACAATAGTTTCTAATAAACCGGTTAAAAGTGATACGCGCATTGCTGACATTTCACTTGAAATTGGGTTTGGTAGAATTAATGCCTCTTGTTCTGGGTGTAATAGCTCTTGAACTTTTGGATCAACAAAGCTGTAAGTAATGACTTCTTGGTAATCACTGTCAACAAATGCTGTGCGAATACGGCTTGCTTCTAAAATTTTCTCTGGCACGCCTTTCATTTGAAGGTGTGCTAAAGGTGCATTGTTTGGAATGCTGTTATAACCGTAAATACGTGCTACTTCTTCGATAAGATCTTCTTCGATCTCAATATCAAAACGCCAGCTCGGTGATTGTACTGTCCATACATCATCTGCATAGTTTGTCTCAAAACCTAAACGATTGAAGATATCTGTTACCGTTTCAGTCTCGATGTGATGACCTAATAAGCTATCTAACTTGCTACGACGTAAAGTCACTGTGTTTGATTTTGGTAAATGCGCTTCGCTCACTGCTTCAACGATTTCTCCTGCTTCACCACCAGCAATTTCGATTAATAATGCTGTAGCTCGTTCCATTGCTTTACGCGCTAATTGTGAGTCAACACCACGTTCAAAACGATGTGACGCATCTGTGTGTAAACCATATTGACGTGCACGGCTTGCAATTGCTAATGGTGCGAAGAATGCAGACTCTAAGATCACATCTTTAGTTTCAGCTGTTACACCACTTGCCTCACCACCAAAGATACCTGCCATTGCAAGCGGTCCGTTTTGGTCTGCGATTAACAATGTGTTTGGTTGAAGTTTTGCAGTTGTACCATCTAATAATACTAACTCTTCACCTTCTTTAGCCATACGAACTTGTACTGGCTGAGCTACTTTCGTCATATCGAAAGCGTGCATTGGCTGACCTAATTCAATTAAGCTTAGGTTAGTGATGTCTACGATAGGATCGATTGAACGAATACCACAACGACGTAATTTTTCTTGTAACCATAATGGTGACTCAGCTTGTACATTCACACCTTTTACTACACGTAATAAATAACGTGGACACGCTTCAGGTGCTTGTAAGTCAATTTGTGGTTTATCCGCGATCGTCACTGCAACAGGCTCAAAAGTTGGCTCAACAACTGGTAATTGGTTTACTACACCCACTTCACGCGCAATACCTGCAATACTTAAACAGTCTGCACGGTTTGGTGTTAAGCTGATTTCAATCGCGTTATCGTCTAATTTTAAGTATTCACGAAAATCTGTACCAATTGGCGCATCTGCAGGTAATTCAATAATACCACTGTGATCTTCTTTGATGCCTAACTCAGAGAATGAGCAAAGCATACCTTCGGATGGCTGACCACGTAATTTAGTTTTCTTGATTTTGAAATCACCTGGTAATACCGCACCTTCAGTTGCGCAAGCCACTTTCAAACCTAAACGGCAGTTTGGTGCACCACATACAATATCTAATAGACGATCACCGCCTACATTTACTTTAGTTACACGTAATTTATCCGCATCTGGGTGTTGTGCACATTCTACAACTTCACCCACAACAACGCCTGTAAATGCGCCAGCTACTGGATCGATCGCATCTACTTCTAAACCTAACATTGTAATTTGTTCGCTAAGTTGCTCGGTGGTAATCGCTGGATTTACCCACTCACGCACCCATAATTCGCTGAATTTCATTTATCCTTTATCCTTTCAATATTCTGTTATTTCTGCCCCATACGAGCCGTATAGGGTTACTTAGCTGAGCGACTTTGTCGCTCTCATAGCAAGTCGCAAAGCGACTTAGATAAGTAACCTAGCACAACTCGTGCTAGGTGATTATTTTGTTTGGAACTACTTAAACTGCTTTAAGAAACGTAAATCGTTTTCGAAGAATGAACGTAAGTCAGTTACGTTATAACGAAGCATTGTCAAACGCTCAACACCCATACCTACTGCGAAACCAGAATATTCATTCGGGTCAATACCTACATTACGTAACACATTCGGGTGAACCATACCGCAACCTAATACTTCTAACCATTTACCGTTTTTACCCATAACATCTACTTCAGCAGAAGGCTCTGTGAATGGGAAGTATGAAGGACGGAAACGCACTTGTAGATCTTCTTCAAAGAATGCACGCAAGAAATCGTGTAATAAACCCTTTAATTCGGTAAAGTTCGCTTTTTTATCCACATAGAGTAATTCGATTTGGTGGAACATTGGTGTATGTGTTTGATCGTAGTCGTTACGATATACACGACCTGGTGCCATAATACGAATTGGAGGTTGAACTTTTTCCATTGTACGAATTTGCACACCAGATGTTTGAGTACGTAATAAACGCTGCGCATCAAACCAGAACGTGTCGTGATCTGCGCGTGCAGGGTGGTGACCTGGAATATTTAACGCATCGAAGTTGTAATAATCTGTTTCGATTTCAGGACCTTTCTCTACCGTAAAACCTAATTCATTGAAGAATTTAACTACACGCTCAATCGTAATTGAAACCGGGTGTAAACCACCTAAATCTGTTTTACGGCCTGGTAAACTTACATCAATACTTTCAGCGACTAATTTTGCGTTAAGTTCTTCAGTTTCTAACTGCTCTTTTTTCGCATTTAATGCATCTTGTGCTTTCTGTTTTGCTTCATTGATTTTTGCACCTGCCGCTGGACGTTCTTCAGGTGAAACATCACGTAAACCCTGCATTAAAGCAGTGAAATGTCCTTTCTTACCAAAATATTCAACGCGAAGTGCTTCAAGGCTTGCCACATCGTTTGCTTGTGCTACAGCAGCTAACGCTTGAGCAACCAAATTATCTAGGTTTTGCATTCCTATCCTCTATCATTTTAAAAGTTAAAATAAACTTACCCTATCAAACAGGTATAACGTCTTGAATGATAATACTTCTGAGCTTTATTGTAAATTTAAAGTTCAGGATTTTTTCACTCTAATATTTTGATCTGTAACAAATATCTCTTTATAAGCCTCAACCTTTTAAAAAAATTAACATTAATTTGTAAAAAAGAGCCGAAAATTAACCGCTTATCAGGTTTTTTTAATGACCAATGTAAAAACATACGGTAAAATTCACCTGATCTGCAAGTCCGCAGGTCGAATAAATTTATAAAACTGGAGATATATTATGGCAATGAATAATATTTTGGGATTATTCGCACAATCGCCACTAAAACCCCTACAAAAGCATTCTAAAAAGGTAACAGAATGCTGCGGATTACTCGTCCCTTTCTTTGAAGCAACGTTTAAAAATGACTGGCAAGAAGCAGAGAAAATTCGTCGTCAAATCATTGATTTAGAAAATCGAGCAGATGATCTTAAACGAGAAATCCGTCTCAAATCACCTCGTGGCCTATTTATGCCCGTTGAAAGAACTGATCTACTAGAACTTGTGACGCAACAAGATAAACTTGCAAACTATGCAAAAGATATTTCAGGACGAGTTATTGGCCGTCAACTTGTGATTCCGGTTGAAATCCAACAAGTTTTCCAACAATTCTTAGCTCGTAGTTTAGATTCTACTATCCACGCAGGTAAAGTAATTGATGAAATGGATGAATTGCTTGAAACAGGCTTCCGTGGCCGCGAGCTAAATTTCGTAAATAATATGATTTTAGAGTTAGATAAAATCGAAGATGATACTGATCAACTTCAAATTGTATTACGCAGATCTATGTTATCAATCGAAGATCAATATAATCCGATTGATATTATGTTCCTATATAAAATTATCGAATGGGTGGGCGTGCTTGCAGATCAAGCTCAGCGTATCGGTTCTCGTATTGAGTTGATGTTAGCTCGTTCATAAGAGGATTTAATATTATGGAATTAATTCATAATTATGGCTTTATCATTGTCCTAATTACTGCTGTTTTTGGCTTTATTATGGCTTTTGGTATCGGTGCCAATGACGTTGCTAATGCAATGGGGACAGCCGTTGGCTCTAAAACTATTACCGCAAAACAAGCTGTATATATCGCTCTCGTTTTTGAATTTGCAGGCGCTTACCTTGCTGGTGGTGAAGTGGCTGAAACAATTAAAAGTGGTATCATTCAAGGTGATGAGTTTGTTGGTCGTCCAGATATTTTAGTATTAGGTATGACATCATCACTCTTTGCAGCTGGAGTTTGGCTATTAATTGCCTCACAAAAAGGTTGGCCAGTGTCAACTACACATACCATTATTGGTGCAATCGTTGGTTTCGCTTGTGTTACTGTTGGTATGGAAGCTGTACAATGGTCGCAATTTGGAGGTATTGTTGGTAGCTGGTTTATCACTCCTGTTATTGCTGGTGTAATTGCTTACTTAATCTTTATTTCAACTCAAAAACTTATTTTCGATACAGATAAGCCTCTGTTAAATGCGCGTAAGTATGCACCTTACTATACTGCGTTGACTGTATTTATCACTTTTATTGTGACTTTAGAAAAAGGTCTAAAACACGTCGGTTTACATCTAAGTGGTACAGAAACAACAGCTTTAGCACTACTATGTGCTGTAATATCAGGGATTGGCTGTGTATTCTATCTACGCAGTAAAAACTTCAATTCTAGATTATCCGATAGCTCTGGTTTTAATGGTGTTGAAAAAGTATTTAGTATATTAATGCTTATTACAGCTTGTGCTATGGCATTCGCGCATGGTTCAAACGATGTAGCAAATGCTATTGGACCATTAGCTGGCGTTGTATCTATAGTCGATCAGGGTGGTATAATTGAAGGCAAAACTATTATGGCTCCTTGGGTGTTGCCTTTAGGTGCTATTGGTATTGCAGCAGGTCTTGCAGTGATGGGCCACAAAGTAATGGGAACGATTGGTACTGGTATTACTGATTTAACTCCAAGCCGTGGCTTCGCAGCGCAATTTGCTTGTTCAATGACGGTAGTATTAGCTTCTGGTACAGGTTTACCAATCTCTACAACACAAACTTTAGTAGGTGCTGTTTTAGGTGTTGGCTTTGCTCGTGGTATCGCCGCATTAAACTTAGGCGTTATCCGTAATATCGTTGCCTCATGGGTAATTACATTACCAGCAGGTGCGGTACTTTCAATTATTATTTATTATATCCTTAGTGCAATTTTCCACTAAGTTTGGTGTCTTACGAAGGAAAGTGTGGTATCCGGTCACACTTTCCTTTTTTATTTTATTCTGATGTTAAGGACAAAACTAATGCAAAAACGACTTTCTATTTTACTCGCTTGCTTTCTAATGAGCACTTCTATTACCGCTGTCGCAAACACTCAATATGTCACTGAAAATTTAAATACTTATCTGCGTAAAGGGCCTGGAGATCAATTTAAAATTTCTGGCACCATTCAGGCTGGTGAGAAAGTAACGGTTATTGATCGTAAAGATCGTTATTCATTAATTCGTGATAGTAAAAATCGTGAGGCTTGGATTTTAAACAATGAAATTACCACAACACCGAGTTCAAAAGAGTTAACACCTCAACTTCAACAAAAAGTACAAGAATTAACCATTCGGTTAAATAATATCGATAAAGAATGGCAACAACGTACAGCAGAAATGCAAAGTCGCACACAAAATGCCGATAAACAAAGCAGTGATTTAATTGCACAAAATGCGCAATTGAAACGTGAATTAGATATTTTAAAAAATAAAAATCGTGATTTGGAAGCGATTCAAAACGCAGAATCTCGTGAAATTATGATCCAATACTTTATTTATGGTGGCTCTGTATTAGGTGTGGGCTTGCTTTTAGGGTTATTAGTTCCATTTATTTTACCTCGTCGTAAACGCAATAATGGTTGGTAATAAAACCTACTACTCTAAATTATAACAAAATAAAAATGCTCATGGTTTAAATAGACTATGAGCATTTTTATTAATCACGATGTGACTCTTGGCTCTCACAGCTTATCAAAGAATAAAGTATCAGTAAGCATGAGACTCTAAAAATCTGCGAAAAAAATGAGAACCTTTCTTGTCTATACAAGTAAGGCTCTCATTTTATAAGTTTATAAGGCTATCAAAGATTACTTTAAATCGGCTTCATTATTTGCCACTGTACCATCTAGATTTTCATCTGTTACAGTTTCAGGTTTTACCTCTTCTCTTGACTCAGATTGTGCTGATGAATTGCTATCATCATTACGATCATTCCAACCTGCCGGTTCACCAACAGGACGGCGATTCATTAAGTCATCAATCTGTTTACGATCTAAGGTTTCGAATTTTAACAATGCATCTTTCATTGCATGTAAAATATCCATGTTGTCCACTAATGTCTGTTTTGCTCGATCGTAGTTGCGGTCAATAATTTTACGCATTTCTTGATCGATTAACTTTGCAGACTCTTCTGATACACCCTTAATCGCACCAAACCCATCTTCATTTTGATAGAACAACGGTCCTAACTCTTTTGAGAAACCCCATTGTGTTACCATTGCACGTGCAATTTGAGTTGCACGGTGAATATCTGACGAGGCACCTGTAGTAATTTTATCTTCACCAAAGATTAGACCTTCTGCAATTCGGCCTGCGAATAGCGTTGAAAGTTGGCTTTCTAACTTAGTGAAAGTTTCACTTACACGGTCACCTTCTGGTAAAAATTGTGCAAAACCGAGCGCTTGTCCACGTGGTACGATTGTCACTTTATTTAACGGATCGTGCTCAGGCATTAAGTAACCCACGATTACGTGGCCTGCTTCGTGATACGCAGTATTGATAATCTCTTTCTCAGTCATCGTATTAGAACGACGCTCTGGACCCATATTGATTTTATCGCGTGCTTGCTCAAAATCTTCCATGGTTACCACACGACGATCTTTACGTGCTGCAAATAGTGCTGCTTCATTTACTAAGTTTGCCAGCTGTGCACCTGAATAACCTGGTGTTCCACGTGCCACAGTCATCGCATCCACATCTGGTGCAAGTGGTACTTTTTTCATGTGAACTTTTAAGATCTGCTCACGTCCTTTCACATTTGGCAAATCAACAGTTACCTGACGATCAAAACGACCTGGACGCGTTAACGCATCATCTAACACATCTGAACGGTTAGTTGCTGCAATAATAATTACACCTTCTGAGCCTTCAAAACCATCCATTTCAACTAGCATTTGGTTTAAAGTTTGTTCACGCTCATCGTGACCGCCGCTAAAGCCAGCACCACCACGTTTACGACCTACTGCATCGATCTCATCGATAAAGATGATACAAGGTGCATTTTTCTTAGCTTGGTCAAATAAATCACGTACACGCGAAGCCCCTACACCAACAAACATTTCAACAAAGTCTGAACCTGCCATGGTAAAGAATGGAACCTTTGCTTCACCTGCGATAGCTTTTGCTAATAGCGTTTTACCCGTACCCGGTGGGCCAACCATCAAGATACCTTTAGGAATGCGGCCACCTAGTTTTTGGAATTTGCTCGGATCACGCAAGAAATCCACCACTTCAGCAACTTCTTCTTTTGCTTCATCACAACCAGCAACATCTGCAAATGACGTTTTAATTTGGTCTGGCGCAAGCATTTTTGCTTTGCTCTTACCAAAGCTCATCGCACCACGACCGCCGCCACCTTGCATTTGGCGCATATAGAATACCCAGAAACCAATTAACATTAGCATTGGGAACCAAGAAACAAGAATCTGCGATAGTAGCCCGCGACGTTCTGCAGGTTCACCAACGACACTTACATTCTTATTCAATAAATCATTTAATAAATCACGATCATACATTGGCATGATGGTCTGATATTCCCCACCACCCACTTTAGTTACTGTGATCGTTTCATCATTATTTTTGAAATTAACTTCTTTTAATTGATTTTGCTTTAAATCATTGATAAAAGTCGAATAACTTACGGTATTTGCATTTGTAAAACTCGAGTTAAAACCTTGGAAGGCCGACATCAATACGATACCGATCACAGCCCAAAGTAAAATATTTTTAAACATATCGTTCAAGGTATTCACCCCTGTTGGTTATAAAATCTGTGAGAGATTACTACAATTATGTAAAATTATCTAGTCAGATGGGCATATTGCCCCATCAATAATATCAATTGGTTATTCTGATGGGCAAAATCCTCACCCAAACATCACAATCGATGTACACAGCTACGATTAGCCTTTGTAACCTGTTGCAACAATATAGACTTCACGTGAACGATCACGGGATGCTTCTGGTTTTCTCACTTTAACTACACTAAACATCGCTCGAATTTCACGTAAATATTCATCAAAACCTTCTCCTTGGAATACCTTCACAACAAAGCTCCCTTTTGTTGCTAACACTTGACGACACATATCTAGCGCTAATTCAACCAGATACATCGCACGTGGAATGTCTACCGACGGCATTCCACTAAAGTTTGGCGCCATATCCGACATTACTACATCCACTTTGCCATCACCAACTCTCTCAAGCAATGCATGTAGAACACTCTCTTCACGGAAATCACCTTGTAAGAAATCAACGCCTGCAATAGGGTTCATATCTAAAATATCACACGCAATAACACGTCCTTTACTACCAATTTGGGTTACCACATATTGTGACCAACCACCTGGTGCTGCTCCCAAATCTACCACTGTCATGCCATGTTTAAATAAGCGGTCAGACTGTTGAATTTCATCTAATTTAAAATACGCGCGTGAGCGTAATTTTTGTTTATGTGCTTTTTGCACAAATTGATCTTTAAAATGTTCTGCAAGCCAACGTGATGAACTTGCACTGCGTTTTCTACCCATTTTCTGTTTCTACTCAATTTTATTAGGATTATGTTGAAATTAGCCGTATATAATAAGGCTGAAATCGCTGATTTCAAGGAAAAGTTATATATTTGTAATAACTAAACAGGGCAACCGCATACTTTTACTTAGCCCCAAACAATAATTCTTCTCTAAAACTATCTGACCAACCTGCCGATTTCAATTTACCGCGCATACTGGTTTTGCTCGGATGGAGGCGTGACAGATTAAGA
>MQVI01000059.1 GCA_002002485.1 Pasteurellaceae bacterium 15-036681 | reverse complement strand
CATTCCAGATCTTAATAGGATCTAATTTCTTTTGAAGGGTAAAAGTCTTATTACAAAGATTGCATTTATAGCGTTGAATATTATTTCGAACGCCATATTTGCGAATATTAGATTTTTGGCAGAAAGGGCAAGTTTTTTGTTCATTTTCAAAAAATCACGGTAAAGCTTGTAATATAAGGCTTTACCGCAATTTTTAGCAACCATTTTGTCTATTATGCCTCTATACATTGTCGGGTGTGTTTAAATGCACCAATAAACAATACGTATAAAAAAGGCGCGTTTACACGCGCCCTGCGGTTATTAAATACTTAAAGCACCTTAACAATCGCACTACATAACGCATCGATATTATCTTTGGTTATACCAGCTACGTTGATACGGCCAGAACGTACCGCATAAATTGCAAATTCCTCTTTTAATCTATCCACTTGTTCTGGGCTCAAGCCACTAAACGAGAACATGCCATTTTGTGCGATGATAAAATCGAAATTCTGTGTTGCTCCTTTATCTTTTAGTGTTTCCACAAATTTAGCGCGCATTTCTTTAATGCGGTCACGCATTTCAGCCAATTCAGCAATCCAACTCGCTTTTAACGCTGGATCAGCAAGAACGGTTGCAACAGCACTTGCACCGTGTGATGATGGGTTAGAGTAGAGCACTCGGATAATTGATTTCACTTGGCTAAAGGCGTTGTTAGCGACTTCTGCACTATCTGCAACTAAAGTAAATGCACCTACACGCTCATTGTATAAGCCAAAGTTTTTCGAGAATGAGCTTGAAATTAGCACTTCGCGATGATTTTTAATAAATGCGCGTAAACCATAAGCGTCTTCATCTAAACCATTTGCAAAACCTTGATATGCGAAGTCAAACAATGGTAACCAACCTTTTTCTGCTGACATTTTAGCAAGGGTATCCCACTGTTCTTGTGTTGGATCAATACCTGTAGGGTTATGGCAGCAACCATGGAATAACACAACATCACCTTTACCTGCTTGGCTTAAATCTGCAATCAAATTGTCCCAATCTAATGCTTTAGTCTCTTTATTGTAGTAGCGGTAGTCTTTGATATTTAAACCAACAGCATTAAAAATAGCATTATGATTCGGCCATGTTGGTGTAGAGATCCAAATATTCTGTGCGCTTGTTTGACGTTTAATAAATTCTGCAGCAATACGCAATGCACCAGTACCACCAAGACTTTGTGCTGTTTTTGCACGTCCTGAAGTAATAACTTCTGCATTATCACCAAATAATAATGCTTGAGTTTGAGTATTGAAATCTGCGATACCGTCAATCGTTAAATAGTTCTTGGTATTTTCTTTCGCAAGTAAACGAGTCTCAGCTTCTTTCACTGCTTTTACGATAGGTGTTTGACCATTGGCATCTTTATATACACCAATCCCTAAATTGATTTTTTCTGGGCGAGTATCTGCTTTAAATGCCTCACCTAAACCTAAAATTGGATCAGCTGGAGCTGCTTGGATATGATTAAACATTGACATTGTGTTTCCTCTAAAAGTCTAGTTTTATAAAATAAGTATAATTTATACGTGGAATTAGTTTTTTTAGCAAGAGGTAAGCGCTCTTTTTATGTAAAAATTTTACAAATTAATTATTTGTCATAACAGAACAGACCATTCCATATAGAAATTTTCATGATTTTATGCTTTAATAGGCAGAATTTTATCAACACAAAATAAGGTATAACAATGAGCTGGATTGAAAGAATCTTAGGCAAAACATCTTCATCATCAAGTGGTAATAAGTCAAAAATTCCTGAAGGTGTTTGGACAAAATGTACTAGCTGTGAGCAAGTGTTATATAGCGAAGAATTAAAGCGTAATATGCAAGTGTGCCCTAAGTGTGATCACCATATGCGTATTGATGCGCGTACACGTTTGTTGTCTCTATTAGATGCAGACAGTGCTGAAGAAATGGCTGCGGAATTAGAGCCTCAAGATGTACTTAAATTTAAAGATCTCAAAAAATATAAAGATCGTTTAAGTGCCGCACAAAAACAAACAGGTGAAAAAGACTCATTTATCGTGATGTACGGTAAATTATTAGATATGCCTGTGGTTGTTGCCTCATTCAATTTTGAATTTATGGGGGGCTCAATGGGCTCTGTAGTAGGTGCAAAATTCGTGCGTGCAGCAGAACGTGCATTAAGCGAAAATATTCCATTTATCTGTTTCTCTGCATCTGGTGGTGCGCGTATGCAAGAAGCGCTATTCTCATTAATGCAGATGGCAAAAACGAGTGCAATTCTTGCGAAAATGCGTGAAAAAGGTGTGCCATTTATCTCGGTATTAACAGATCCAACATTAGGCGGTGTTTCTGCAAGTTTAGCGATGCTTGGCGATATTAATATTGCTGAGCCTAAAGCGTTAATTGGTTTTGCTGGTCCACGTGTTATTGAGCAAACGGTACGTGAGAAATTACCAGAAGGTTTCCAACGTTCGGAATTCTTAATGGAAAAAGGCGCTATTGACATGATCGTACATCGTAAAGAAATGCGTGATACTTTAGCTCGCTTAATTGCAAAAATGACTCATCAACCAACGCCATTTAAAGAGGCTGAATTGGTTGAAGTTATTGAAGAATAATTTTCGTCGGGGCGGATAATATCCGTCCTAACTATGTAAAAGGGCAGATATTATCTGCCCCTACATCAGGTGATGTATATGGTAGAATTAATTTCCCCTAAAGCCACGGATTCTTTGGATACGTGGCTTTCTTTTTTAGAAAAAAGTCACTTTAAGCCTATTGATATGGGCTTAGAGCGTATTCGTATTGTGGCAGAGAACCTAGATTTACTTAAACCGGCTCCTTATGTTATCACTGTGGGTGGAACAAATGGCAAAGGATCAACTTGTAAACTGCTTGAAACAGCTTTATTAAAAGCTGGCTTACGTGTTGGTGTGTATTCTTCACCGCATTTGATTAAATATAATGAGCGCGTACGTATTCAAGGCGAGAATGTTTCTGATGCGGATTTTATTCAAACCTTTGATTATATCGAACAGAATAAAATCGCTTCATTAACTTATTTTGAGTTTGGCACATTAGCTGCTTTTGATCTATTCCGTAGAGCAGATTTGGATGTTGCTATTTTAGAGGTGGGCTTAGGTGGGCGCTTAGATGCAACTAATCTGATTGATGCCGATTTTGCGGTGATTACTTCAATTGATATTGATCATATCGAATTTTTAGGTGATAACCGTGAAGTTATTGGTTATGAGAAAGCAGGGATTTTCCGCCCGAATATTCCAGTTGTAGTGGGTGAACCAGATTGTCCACAATCTATTATAGAACACGCAAAAGAGTTGCGCTGTCACGCTAGCTATCATGGTAAAGATTGGGATTATCGCATTGACAATCATAAACTTCTTTGGGCATCAAAAGATAAAACCTTAGTGATGCCTATGCCGCATATTCCAATTCCAAATAGCGCAACAGCATTAGCAGTACTCACTCAGCTACCTTTTAATATTAGTGAAGACATTATGGCTGAGGCAATTACAGAAACCCAAATGGTTGGGCGTTTCCAAAAACTGAGCCGTAAGGATTTTGCAAAATTTTCGCAAAACTTACCGCTTGCACAGGTGATTGTAGATGTTGGACATAACCCACATGCGGCACGCTATTTAGCAACACGCTTGAGCGAGTTAAAACAACCAAATCAAAAAATCTATACAGTGTTTAGTGCATTAGTTGATAAAGACTTATCAGGTATTGTGGAGCCATTATCTGCTCTGATTGATGAATGGCATTGTGCAGGTTTAGAGGCTGGATATCGAGGGCAGAATGGCGAACAAGTCGCAACTAAGTTATTAGCCGTTCTGCCGAATGCAAATGTATCTACGTATAGTAATGTGGCGCAAGCGAGTTCTCAGCTATTTGCACAAGCAAACGCCGACGATATTATCTTGGTTTTCGGTTCTTTCCATACCGTTGCGGACTTTATGTTATGGCTAGAGGAATAGCGTATGTCTGAGCAAACGTTACAGAAGGTAGTTGAATTATTAGAACAGCATAATGCTCAATTTAGAGTAGTTCATCATCCTAGTGCAGGGAAATCAGAAGAGGTTGCAAAAATCCGTGGGACTCAACTTGGTCAAGGTGCAAAAGCATTAGTGTGTACCGTAAAAGGCAATGGGGTAAAACGTTCTGTTTTGGCCATTTTACCTGCGGATAAACAGGCGGATTTATCCAAAATTGCTTGCTATTTTGGTGCGACAAAAGCGTCTTTGTCTAGCCCTAAGGAAGTGAGTGATTTAACGGATTGTGTTTTTGGTGCCATTCCACCTTTTAGTTTCCATCCAAATCTGACCTTGATTGCTGATCCTAGTCTATTACAGCGTTATGCTGAACTGGCTTTTAATGCAGGGATTTTAGAAAGCTCAATTATCTTAAATACGCAAGATTATGCACGTATTGTTCAACCCACTTTGGTTGAGTTTACTAAAAAAGATGAGGCTAATTACTCACTTTAAGTTCCTAGATAAGGACGACCTGAGGTCGTCCATTTTAATGTTCTAGTGAGTTTATATATCTAGAGTGATATTTCTGCCTATTCTTATTTCGGAAATGTGATATTAATCACAATTTGTATAAAAAATGATTGCAAGGTATTTGATATTTTTATAGGATTTTCCTACTTATTATTAAAATAATTTAGGAGAAATTATGAAAAATAACTATACTCTCGCTCAGCGTTTCAGCGTTTCAGCGTTTCAGCGTTTCAGCGTTTCAGCGTTTCAGCGTTGGCTTGCCTAATCCTTACGGGTTGTCAAGGTGTTAATGATGTTTTATCTGGCGTAAATAGTGCATTAGGCACCGTCAATTCTGTTCTTGGGTCACCCTCATCATCTTCCTCTAGTTCTTCATCTCGTGTCTATATCGATAGTCAAACACAGCAATCTGTGGTAAATGCAGCGAATAAAGCCACTGCTAATAACGATGCCAAAAAATTATTTAATGATGCTCGCCCAACTATTGAAAAGATGATTGCTGATGCTGCTTGTAATGCAAATTCAAGACAAATGGAGAAATATGCTGATCCAGATAAAGGTTTTGGTTATGTATCACCTTTTATCTTCTTTAATCATCATAAATCGGGATGTGCACACGTTTTACGTATAAATAATATTAAGAAGAAAACCGCTAATGCATTTAGCTTCAATGTCTATTATATGTCGCCACAAAGTGAAGAAACTCGTAAGGAAGGGTATACCGCAATTAAGCAGCCAAGTGGTGAATGGCTCTTTGGATGGGCAGAGTACTAATAAAACAAAAGGCGAAAATTGCAAAATTTTCGCCTTTTCTGACCGCTTGTAGTCTAATTCAGATTAGAAATTCGCATTACGTGGTGCACGTGGGAATGGAATTACTTCACGGATGTTTTGTAAGCCAGTTACGTACACGATTAAACGTTCGAAACCTAAACCAAAACCTGCGTGTGGTACTGTACCGTATTTACGTAAATCACGGTACCACCAGTAATCTTCTGGGTTTAAGCCCATTTCAACCATACGCTTATCTAATACATCTAAGCGCTCTTCGCGTTGTGAACCACCGATGATCTCACCGATTCCTGGTGCTAACACGTCCATTGCGGCAACAGTCTTACCATCATCGTTTAAGCGCATATAGAATGCTTTAATATCTTTCGGGTAGTTTTTCACAACGACTGGTGATTTAAAGTGTTCTTCTGCTAAGTAACGCTCATGTTCAGATGAAAGGTCGATACCCCATTCAACAGGGAACTCAAAGTCTTTACCTGATTTTAATAGGATCTCGATAGCGTCTGTATAATCAACTTGTGCAAATGGTGAGTTGATAAAGCTTTCTAAACGGTTGATAACGTCTTTATCAATGTGCTTCGCGAAGAATGCCATATCGTCTTTACGCTCTTCTAATACCGCTTTGAACACATATTTCAGCATATCTTCCGCTAATTTAGCGTTGTCTGCTAAATTTGCAAACGCAATCTCAGGTTCAACCATCCAGAATTCCGCTAAGTGACGAGTTGTGTTTGAGTTCTCAGCACGGAAAGTAGGGCCAAACGTATAAATTTTGCTTAATGCACACGCATAAGTTTCACCATTTAATTGACCAGATACCGTTAAGAAAGACTCTTTACCAAAGAAGTCTTGCGAGTAATCTACTTTACCATTCTCACCACGTGGTAAATTTTCTAAATCTAAAGTAGAAACACGGAACATCTCACCTGCGCCTTCTGTATCAGATGCAGTGATTAATGGTGTCGCTACCCAGTAGAAACCTTGTTCGTGGAAGAAACGGTGAATCGCTTGTGCTAAGCAGTGACGAACGCGTGCAACGGCACCGATTAAGTTTGTGCGTGGACGTAAGTGTGCAACTTCACGAAGATATTCAATAGAGTGGCGTTTTGCTGCCATTGGGTAAGTATCTGGATCTTCAACCCAACCCACAACTTCAACTTTGCTTGCTTGTAATTCTACTGCTTGGCCTTCTGCTGGAGACTCAACGATTGTACCTGTTACGATAACAGAACAACCTGCGGTTAAACGTAACACTTCATCTTGGTAATTTGCGATATCGTTGTTGATGATAGCTTGGATAGGATCGAAACAAGAGCCGTCGTACACAGCTAAGAATGATAAACCTGCTTTAGAGTCGCGACGGGTACGTACCCAACCACGGACTGATACTTCTTGACCTACGGCAACTTTGCCCGATAGGATTTCCGAAATAGATGGAAATTGTGACATATTAACCTCAAATTGATTTTTAATGGGTTTTATACAAAAAAACGTTGGTTATTCTACTAGAAAAGTAGGCATAAAATAAAGAAGTTATGATTTTTTTTAGGTTTTATATCAAAAAATAGTTTAAAACAAAAATTTTTGATATTTATGAGCAGATTAAAGCCAAAATAATAAAAAAATGTTACACTCGACCAAATTTGTATTTTGCTTTCAAGGACGCTTATTATGCATTTAGATCAAAGACCTCGAGAATTTGCAGCTATCGATTTAGGCTCGAATAGCTTTCATATGATCGTAGCGCGCATTGTTAATGGATCAATTCAGATCTTATCACGTGTAAAACGTAAAGTACGTTTAGCGGAAGGATTGAATGAAGAGCGTATTTTGAATCAACAAGCAATCGATCGTGGCGTTGCTTGCTTAGGTCTATTTGCCAAACGTTTACAAGGATTTCCGGTAGAAAATGTAAAGGTTGTAGGAACATATACGCTACGTCGAGCATTAAATAATGCGGACTTTTTAGAGCAAGCGAAAAAGGTATTTCCTTACCCAATTGAAATTATTACAGGACAAGATGAAGCAAAATTAATTTATTCGGGCGTTAGCCATACTCAGCCAGAAAAAGGCCGAAAATTTGTGGTTGATATTGGTGGTGGTTCAACGGAAATGACTATCGGAGATGGTTTTAAACCGTTGCGCGCAGAAAGTCGCCACATGGGGTGCGTAAGTTTTGCGCTACGCTTTTTTCCAGAAGGGGAACTCAATCAAGAGCGTTTTGATTGTGCTTATCAGGCAGCTATGGAAAAGATTGAAGATTTAGCTTGGGAATATCGTGAACTGGGTTGGCAACACGTCTTAGGTTCATCAGGCACAATAAAAACGGTTGCGAAAGTGCTTTCTGCAAACGGTTATCGTGATGGTTTGATTACCGAAGAACGTTTACTATGCCTGATTCGTAACTGTTTAGCATTTAATTCTTTAAAGGAGATTCAACTAAAAGGATTAATTGAAGAACGAGCAGATGTGTTGGTACCAGGGCTTGCAATTTTGTTAGCGCTATTTCGTACTTTTCACATTCAATCCATGCGTTACTCAGATGGTGCACTGCGTGAGGGGGTGATGTATGGTTGGGAAAAATGTTTTCAGGTAGGCGATATTCGTCAGCGCACAGCAGAGGCACTTGCGGAGCAATTTAATATAGATCAGTCTCAAGCTAATCGAGTATGCAATACAGCATTAAAATTGTTTGATCAGGTAAAACATTGGAAGAATAAGCGCCAAATTGGTGAATTACGCTCTATTCTTAAATGGGCAAGTTTATTACACGAAGTAGGGATAACCATAAATCACAATGGTGTGCATCGCCATTCGGCATATATTATTGCTAACTTAGATTTACCAGGATTTGATGTAGAACAGCAGAATTTATTGGCTACGTTGATGAGATACCATTTGAAAGGTTTTAAACGTAGCGATATTCGTGGGACAAATCGCTTCCAACATCGCGATATTCTCACATTATTGCGTTTGTTCCGTTTAGCTGTATTGCTTAATCGTTCACGTCAAGCAACGATTGAACCAAAACAGATGTTATTGACTGGAAATAATCAAAATTGGACATTGCAATTTGAGGAAGGCTTCTTGATGCAGAATCCGCTAGTGTCAGCAGATCTGGAAGAAGAAAGAAAAATCCTATCAGGATTAGAATTATTGTTATTTGTTGATATTTAACAAAATGGACGAAATTATGTAGCACTTGGACAAACCAAATATTTGGAGTCACCACTCTCTCCCCTTGGGAGAGAGACCGCAAAAATTGCGTTCAGCAATTTTCTGCAGAGAGAGGGTAAAAAGCTTGATATTTAAGGAATATTTAATAATTTCCCTCTCCCAGAGGGAGAGGGTGTAAATAAAGTTTGTGCAACTGCTACATAATACCGCATTTTGTATAACTGTTTATTTGAAGGTCGCGACAAATAAGATCATCATAAAACTTACGACAGCAAGCAAGAAATGCTTAATCGAAAAAGGTTGATTTTTCTTAAATGCTTTTACAGCATATAGAACATACATCACCAAGAAAAAGAGTTTGGCAATAACCCATGGTTGAGCGCCATAGCCTAACAGAACAAACAACCCAATCCCCGACGCGAGCAGTAATGTATCCACAATATGCGGTGCGATTTTCAAAATTTTATACTGTCTCCAATCCACTTGTTTAACAGACAACACTCCACGCAATAATAACAGTCCTAGGCTGATATACACGAGAGCAATGTGGGATATGAATAAAGTTTCCATCGATTATTTCCTTATATGAGTAAACTATTCAGCAATCACTGATTTTAAGTATTGATAAATTTCACGGTAATTCTTAGGGGGTTTATTTGCCTGTTTCTCTTTCTGCGCAGAACGAATTAAATTGCGTAAATGTTGGCGATCAAGAGCTGGGTATTCATCAATTAATGGGTTTAACGCATTGTCACCTTGTTCTACAAGTTGATCGCGCAAAATTTCTAATTTCTGCAATAACGCTAATTGTTGATTGTGGCGATTTTCTACTTTATCTAGTGCTTCTTGGATGGGAGCAGGATCAACATTACGTAATAATTTACCAATATATTGAATTTGACGGCGACGAGCTTCTAGGCGCAATTTTTGTGCCAGTTCAATTGCATCGCGGATATTGTCATCTAATGGGATTTTCGCCAGATTAACAGCATTAAGCTCCATCAGGCTAGCACCTAATTTTTTGAGATGCTCTGCATCACGCTTAATTTCGCTCTTACTTACCCAAATGATCTCTTCTTCATTATCTGTCCAATCAATTTCATTATTTCGTTGCTTACGAGCCATAATTTTTCCTATTCTCTAATAATCTTAATAAAGTTGCGTAGTTTAGCAGAAATTTAAGGTAGAATAGCAGAATTCTCGTGTTTAATTAGGAAAAATATGTCATTAATCACCAAACAAGAATTACAGCAACAAGAAACAGCACTAAAAGAAGCTGTTGAAACCGCATTAATGTTAGCTAAAAAAGCTGGTGCGACAGCAGAAGTTGGCGTAACTAAAGTTGCAGGGTTATCTGTTTCAACGCGTTTAGAGCAAACAGAAAACATTGAATTCAATAATGATGGATCGTTAGGGATCTCGATATATCTTGGCAATCGAAAAGGTAATGCTTCAACTTCGGATTTGAACCCTAAATCGATTCAACAAGCGGTCGAATCTGCACTGGCAATTGCAAAATATACTTCAGAAGATGAGTGTGCAGGTTTAGCGGATAAAGAGATGATGGCATTTGATGCCCCTGATTTGGAGCTATATCACCAAGCGGAGATTGATGTTGATCAGGCAGTAGAATTAGCCATTGAAGCAGAGCATTATGCCCTAAATAGCGATGAGCGTATCGTAAATAGTGATGGTGCCACTTTCAATTCACACAGTGGTATTCGTGTTTATGGTAATACTCATGGCATGCTACAAAGTTACCTTTCTAGCCGTTATTCACTGTCTTGTAGTGTGATTTCTGCTTACGAAGATCAACTTGAACGAGATTATGAATACACAATCTCACGTGATTTTTCTCAACTTGCTTCAGCACAGTGGGTCGGGCAGCAAGCAGGCATTAAGGCGGTTGATCGTTTAAATCCACAAAAATTATCAACCTGTGAAGTGCCAGTGATTTTCTATAACGACATCGCAACAGGTTTAATTGGTCATCTTGCAGGCGCGATTAGTGGCGGTGCCTTATACCGTAAATCAAGTTTCTTGTTGGATAAATTAGGTGAGCAAATTCTACCTGAATGGTTTGAGATTGCTGAAAAACCGCATTTATTACGCCAACTGGCTTCATCTCCTTTTGATAGTGAGGGGGTTAGAACCACAGATCACCAAATTATCAAAGATGGTGTGCTTCAAACTTATCTATTAACTAACTACAGTGCCAAAAAACTGGGAATGCAAACGACAGGTCATGCTGGTGGTATTCATAACTGGTTAGTGAAACCAAATCGCACAGGTGGTTTAGATACCTTATTAAAAGAAATGGGAACAGGTTTGTTAGTTACAGAAATGCTCGGCAGTGCGATTAATGGTGTAACTGGAGAGTATTCTCGTGGTGCAGCAGGCTTCTGGGTAGAAAATGGTGAAGTTCAGTATCCAGTAGCAGAAATCACTATCGCAGGTAAATTGCAAGATATGTTCAGTAATCTTGTTGCGGTAGGGGATGATATTGAACACCGTTCAAATATCCAAACAGGCTCGATTTTGTTGGATAAACTTAAAATTTCGGGCGAGTAGTCTCACATTATATAGGTGCAAAATATGCACCTATATTTTTTTATTCCAACTCCTCAATAGCTTTTAAACACTTATCTCGTCTATATTCCGTCTCTTGAATTTGTCCTAAATAAGCGTGTTTTTTTCTCTCATCCTCACAACGATAATGCTGTTCTACCAGCCAGCTAATTTTTTCATTTAGTGCTCGCAATACTTTTTTATATTCGACTAAACGTTTTTCTTTTGGTAAGTGGTGAATATTACGAGCAAATTTATATGGGCTTTTAAAGATCGCTTTCTGTTTTGCAAAATTTTGTTGTTTATTTACCGCTTGTTGTAAGTCGTTAAACTGATTGACTAAACGGTGTGCATAAAATTCACTGTAGTAGCTTTCTGTTTGCTGAGTTAATAAAGTAATTGTTTGCTTAATTTCTGTCACAAACTGTGCAACATAGCCTTTTTTAGTAGAAAAATAGGCACTATCAATTTGTACCTCTTGCTGACAGTATGGAGTGAATTGCTCTAATTTATGGAAGATTTCTGAAGTAAAATTTGTCATGCTTTTAGCGTTAAAACGATTTTTATGTATTATAAATAAACAAAAAATCTTTTCAATGGATAATTGATTGGTTGTTTTTTAGTCTAAATCAATATTAATTTATATATTTGTGAAGTGGTTCACAAAATAGATAATTTTTCAATACCTTTCTTTAAAATTCTTGTAATTACCATATTTAT
>MQVI01000058.1 GCA_002002485.1 Pasteurellaceae bacterium 15-036681 | reverse complement strand
GTGGAACGATGATTATATTCAGCAGGTTGTTGATAAACTCAATCTAAGACCACGTAAATGTCTAGGTTGGAAAACACCTTATGAAGTTTACTTCAAAAAATCGTTGCACTTGGTTTGACAATTCAAGAGGAAAAATGTGTAATTAGTTAAAAGTAAATAGGTATTTTTGTTTTATAAATCCTTTCCAAATAACACCAATTCTGCAATCTGAAATCCTACTGAAACACTTGAATTTATCGTTAAATTTTCATTTTGGTAAGCGGTCAGATTTACATCATTTATTGCAATTTGATAGCGATAGAATTGTCCCAAGAATAACTTCTCGGTGATTTCCCCTTTGCCTTTTTCATCCGCTTTAATCACCACTTGCTCAGGGCGAAGCAGCCATTGATATTTTCCTTTTGAATAATGAATTTCAGGGAATTGAAAGCTACCAATTGCACTTGCTAACCAATTATTACTTTGCACTTCGCAATCTAAATAGTTTGTTCCACCTAGAAAATCTGCCACAAAGCTATTTACGGGCTGATGATAAAGAGTATTCGGCGTACCAAATTGCACAATCTTACCTTGATCCATTACCGCAATTTTATCCGCAAAGGCGAAAGCCTCTTCTTTGCTATGTGTTACAAAAATCGCAGGGACTTTTTGGCTTTTGAGGATCTGTTTAATCTCTTGGATCATTGCATAGCGTGTTTGGCTATCAATATTAGAAAAGGGTTCATCAAGTAATAATAGTTCAGGTTTATTAGCGAGGGCGCGGGCAATGGCAATACGTTGTTGCTGACCACCAGAAAGCTCATGTGGAAAACGTTGCTCAAAGCCTTGTAATTTCACCACCGACAGCATTTGTTCGGTAATTGCTTGCTGTTCTGCTTTAGGCAATTTGGTTAATCCAAACTGAATATTTTCCGCCACAGTTAAATGGGGAAAAAGGGCATAATCTTGGAAGATTAGTCCAATATGGCGTTGCTCGACAGCGGTATGGCTTAAATCATTGCCGGCAAGGGTAATTGTGCCTTGTGAAATAGGTTGCAAGCCTGCTATCGCTTTGAGTAGCGTTGTTTTGCCACAGCCACTGGCACCGAGTAGGCAGATAATTTCATTCTCTGCCACTTCTAAGGCGAGATCTTGTAGCACAATAGTCTGCCCAAATTGACAGCTAAGATTTTGAATATCAAGTAGTTTCATTATGCGTTATATTATTTCTAAAGAATTTTTATTTATCTGGTGATTAACGTTCTTTTTCCGATTGAGAGATTAATGATCTCGTCAGCCAAATTACTGGAATTAACCCGACCAACACTAACACAATTGCAGGTAGTGCTGCACGTTCTAATTGTTCATCGGAAGTAAAAGTAAAAACGTGAGTGGCTAAAGTATCAAAGTTAAATGGGCGCAGTAACAGCGAGGCATTTAGCTCTTTCATACTCTCAATAAAGACCATTAACCCTGCGGTGATAATCCCCTTATAAATCAATGGAATATGAATGCGTCTAAACATTGCGACACCATTAGTCCCCATTGTCTGACTTGCCATTTCTAAAGAGGGCGAAATACGTGCCAGTGATGTTTCAAGGCTACCAATTGCCATAGCTAAGAAACGGATCGTATAAGCCAGCACCAACGCAAACAGAGAACCTGAGAAAATCAAACCAACAGGCGAGAGTTCTAAGGATTTTAAAATGGCGTGTAGTTTGTGATCCGCAAAGGTTAAGGGTGCCAGTAAGCCGATAGCCAATACAGTCCCAGGAATTGCATAGCCAAGTGATGAAAGCTGTAACGACAAGCGGGTCGTTGTTTGCCAAAATTTACTTATTTGTGATAAACGTAGCGCAAAGTGTAGTAGCATTGCAAGGCTGACGGTAACCACTGAGGCGATAACCGAAACTTTCAAACTATTAAAGGCAAATTTAGTGAAATCTAAATTCCAAGATTGCTCAAAGTAGTGGAATGCCCAATAGAGCAAACGCCCTACGGGGATAAAAAAGGCAAGCAACAGCAAGCCCCAACACCAAATATGTGCAAGCCATAATTTCCAACCTGATAAGGTTTTAAAGGCACTTTTTTTCTCATAACCGCGTTGATAACTTTTCTGCTTGCGACGGCTATATTGCTCAAAGCTGAGAAATAAGAAAATCATCAGCAACATAAAAATTGAGATTTGGCTTGCGGTGCCAATATCGTGGAAACCGAGCCAAGCGTCGTAAATGGCGGTGGTTAAAGTCGGTACCGCAAAATAGGCAACAGTCCCAAAATCCCCAAGGGTTTCCATAGCGACTAATGCCATACCCACCGCAATCGCAGGGCGAATTAATGGCACAGTAATACGGCGGAAAATTTGCCCACGGGTTGCGCCTAGCATTTTGGCACTATGCAATAGGTTCTCGGATTGTTCTAACAGTGCGACACGAGCGAGTAGAAAAATATAAGGATAGAGAACAAGCGCAAGCACAAAACAAGCACCGTACAGGGTTCGGATTTGTGGAAACCAGTAATCTTGCGGACGTTGCCAGCCGAAAATGTTACGTAATAATTCTTGAAATGCACCCGAATAGTCGAGTAAATCAGTATAGAGATAAGCGATAAGGTAAGCGGGCATTGCTAATGGTAAGCAGAGTAGCCACTGTAATGTTTGTTGCCCGAAAAAGCGATAATTTGCCACTATCCACGCAGATGGCAGAGCAAAAATTAATGAAAGAGCCACTGTGCCAAGCACAAGCAAACTCGAGTTGATCACATAAGTACCAAGCATGGTATTCCACAAATGGATCATATTGTCGAAATCACCCCCAAAGGCGTGGTAGGCAATGGCAATAAGCGGCAATAAGATCAAAATTGTGCTAAAAAGTGCTGAAAACTTCCAAGTTAAGTAGTGGTTTTTCATATTTATGTTAATTGGTAAAACAGATGTAGGGGCGTACTGCGTACGCCCCTACATTAAAGCAAGGGTATTGAATATATCCGTTAGAATATTTCAATTATAAATGATGATTATTTAAAATCATCAAATTTCACTTCATCAACCAGTTTTAATGCTTTTTGGTAGTTTTTCGCAATATCTTCTAGCTTGATAGCATCAGCAGAATAACTTCCCCAGCCTTTTACTAACTCAGAAGAGGATACTCCCTCTTTAACTGGGTATTCATGGTTAAGTTCTGCATAAAGTTTTTGTGCTTTATCGCCACTCAAGTATTCCACTAATTTCACAGCATTTGCTTTATTTGGTGAATGTTTTGCTACCGCTACCGCACTAATATTTACATGGGTACCAAATTTACCATTAGGGAAATTAATTACAGCAGACTCAGCCCAAGGCTTTTGTTTTTCATCTTCGAGCATTTTACCGTAGTAGTAGCTGTTACCTAAAGCGTAATCACAAATGCCCTCTTTGATCGCTTTAACTTGATCTCTATCGCCACCTTGTGGTTTTTGTGCCAGGTTTGCTTTTAAACCTTCTAAGAATGCTTTAGTTTTTTCTTCACCGTAGTGTTCAATCATTGCAGCGAATAGCGAAACGTTATAAGAGTTTTTACCTGAGCGTACGCATACTTTACCTTTATATTCTGGTTTTGCTAAATCTAAGTAGTCAAAGCCTGCAGGTAATTTCCCAACACGATCTTTTGAGGTATAGATAACACGTGCACGTTTTGTTAAACCAAACCAATCGCCGTTTGAGTCACGGAATTGAGCAGGGATATTTGCCTCTAATGTTTTAGACTCAACTTTTTGCGCTAAACCCGCATTAACGATTTCCATAACACGAGCGATATCTACCGTTAATAACACGTCCGCAGGGCTTAATTCACCTTCTTGCTTAACACGATCAACTAAACCTTTATCCGCAAAAATCGTATTTACTTTGATACCAGTATCTTTTTCAAACTCTTTTAACATAGGTTCAATTAGGTATACTTGGCGGTAAGAGTAAACATTTACCTCCTCTTTTGCCATAGCTGAAGTTGAAAGAACGGTAGAAAGTGCTAGAGCGAGAGTCGTTAATTTTTTCATGAGGGTCCCTTTAGTTTTTACATTTTAGATGAGATGCCGATTTTTAGAGGATCTGACATAAATTAAATTGAGACAAAGTGTAAGGTTAGATAATTGCTAAGTCAATAAGAATCATTCTTATTTGATTGAAGTGTGAAGTAGATCACAAAACTAAAATAAAAAAACTTGCTATATGGTTATCTTTGTGTACAGCTTTGTGGACTAAAGGTGCTTTACCTCAAAACTGTCAAAATTGCTTTCACCTTTATAATCTAGCTCAATTACCCTTTCAACCCTTGCAGATCTCGGACCGTTTTGTAGCCATTCGGTTAATTTTGCGATTTGCTGTTCAGAGCCTTGTGCTATCACTTCTACACTGCCGTCACTACAGTTTCTTACGGTGCCTTTTACACCGATTTTCGTAGCGGTTTGCCAAGTGAAAAAACGAAATCCAACACCTTGAACTAAGCCATAGACAAAAAATTGTTTGCTGATCATAAATCCCCCTTTGGTAAAAATTTGCTAAAAAACTACCGCTTGTTGTGTGATATTAACGAAATAAGGTTGTTCATTAAAGGGAAAAAACGGATAATATGCCATTTTTATTGCCGAATATGTGTGGCGTGTCAATGCGCCGATAGCGATAGTGGGAACAATGGTTGAGTATATTTTATTAATTATCAGCACCGCCTTAATCAATAACTTCGTGCTTGTGAAGTTTTTGGGGCTTTGTCCGTTTATGGGGGTGTCTAAAAAGGTCGAAACTGCGATAGGTATGGGAATGGCGACAACCTTTGTATTAACGGTTGCTTCGCTTGCTGCTTATCTGGTGGAAAACTATATTCTTGCGCCTTTAGATGCGCAGTTTTTGCGTACTCTGGTATTTATTTTGGTGATTGCGGTAATTGTGCAATTAACCGAAATGATTGTACATAAAACCAGCCCAACTTTATATCGCTTATTAGGTATCTATCTGCCTTTAATTACTACCAACTGTGCGGTATTAGGGGTAGCGTTACTGAATGTGAATTTATCTAATAACCTTGTGCAATCTGTGTTGTATGGCTTTGGGGCAGCAGCAGGGTTCTCACTTGTGTTAGTTCTATTTTCTGCTTTGCGTGAGCGTTTGGCGGCGGCGGATGTGCCGAAAGCCTTTCAAGGTGCGTCAATTGCACTAATCACCGCAGGGTTAATGTCTTTAGCCTTTATGGGCTTTACCGGTCTTGTAAAAATCTAATGCTTATATATTACGTTATTGCAGTCATCGCTATTATCGCTCTGATTTTTGGGGCGATTTTGGGCTATTCGTCGATTAAGCTCAAAGTCGAAGCGGATCCGATTGTTGATCAAATTGATGAATTATTACCGCAAAGCCAGTGTGGGCAGTGTGGCTATCCGGGTTGTAAGCCTTATGCGGAAGCTGTGGCAAATGGCGATGAAATTACTAAATGCGTGCCGGGTGGGCAGGCAACAGTGGTTAAAATTGCTGAATTACTTGGGGTTGATGTGCCGGATATGGACGGCGAAGAGCCAGTACCAATGGTGGCTATTATCCACGAAGATATGTGTATTGGCTGTACTAAGTGTATTCAGGCTTGCCCTGTGGATGCGATTATCGGTACTAATAAAGCTATGCACACCGTGATTGCAGATTTATGTACCGGCTGTGAGCTGTGTGTGGCACCTTGTCCGACCGACTGTATTGAGATGATAAAAATCAAGCCAACGACAAGTAACTGGAACTGGAAATTTGACGAGAATTTAGTGATCCCAATTGTGAATACAACTGAATTACAGAAAAAATTAGTGGTGGGGGGCAAAAATGAGCAATCCAAATGATGTGCTAAGCCGTATCCGCCAAAATAAACTTTGGGATTTTCCCGGCGGTATTCACCCTGCGGAAATGAAATCGCAATCGAATAAGAAACCTATTCGCTCATTACATTTACCTAAATTTTTCTATGTGCCAGTGGTGCAACACGCAGGTCCTGCGGGTGAGTTGATGGTGAATGTGGGCGATACGGTGCTTAAAGGGCAACAGCTCACCAAAGGCGATAACTACCGTACGCTACCGGTACATAGTCCAACATCAGGCAAAATTATCGGGATTGAGCCTTATGTGGCAACACACGCTTCGGGTTTACCAGAGCTATCTGTGATTATTGAAACAGACGGCAAAGATGAATGGATTGAACGCCAACCGATTGATGATTTTTTACAGCTGACAAGCGATCAGATTATCCAAAAAGTTTACCAATATGGTATTGCAGGTTTAGGTGGGGCGGTGTTCCCAACTTCTGCGAAACTGAGCTTTGCCGATAAACGCTGTAAGGTATTGATTATCAACGGGGCAGAGTGTGAGCCTTATATCACTTGTGATGATCGCTTAATGCAGGATTATACCTACGATTTACTCGAAGGGATCCGCATTTTGCGCTATGTGCTACGCCCAGAAGAAGTGGTGCTAGCGATTGAAGATAATAAACCGAAAGCGATCAAGGCGATCAAAAAAGCCTTAAAAGGCTCGGACGATATTAGTGTACGAGAGATCCCAACCAAGTATCCGTCTGGGGCGAACGATCAGCTCATTCAGGTGCTAACAGGGCTTGAGATCCCACAAGGCAAGCGAACCATTGAAATGGGGATCGTGATGCACAATGTGGGTACGGCTTATGCGGTTAAACGTGCGATTATGGACGATGAGCCATTAATCGAGCGTGTAGTTACTTTAACGGGTGATAAAATCCGTAATAAAGGTAATGTGTGGGCAAGATTAGGCACACCAATTATTCATCTACTTGAACAGGTGGATTACCAAGCGGACGAGCGTTTCCCTGTGTTTTTAGGTGGGCCAATGATGGGCTTTATTTTGCCGTCGATGCAGTCGCCAGTAACTAAAACCGTAAACTGTATTATTGCCCCTGATCACTTTGAATATGCACCGCTGGAGCCAGAGCGTAACTGTATCCGCTGTTCAAGCTGTTCTGATGCTTGTCCTGTGGGCTTATTGCCACAACAGCTTTACTGGTTTGCACGTGCAGAAGATCACGATAAATCCAAAGAATACCATTTAGATGCTTGTATCGAATGTGGGGTTTGTGCCTACGTTTGTCCAAGCTATATTCCGCTTATTCAATACTTCCGCCAAGAAAAAGCTAAGATTGAAGAAGTCGATGAAAAAGCACGTAAAGCGGAAGAGGCGAAAATTCGTTTTGAGGCGAGAGAGGCTCGTTTAAATAAAGAGAAAGAGGCTCGAACCGCTCGTATTCAACAGGCAGCTGAAAAACGTCGAGAAGAAGTTTCCGCAAGCGGTGGCGAAGATCCTGTGAAAGCTGCTCTTGCTCGCTTAAAAGCGAAAAAAGCAGAAGGTGCAGTAGCAGAACAGCCAACACAAGCCGTTCAAGCTAAAGCCAATGGTGAGCCTGATAATAGTGATTTAATGGCACAACGCAAGGCGAGAAGATTAGCGAAACAGGCTGAAACACAAGGCACGAGCGAGGACGCTCGCGCCAGCGTTGTGGTGGAAAATGAAGACCCACGCAAAGCTGCAGTAGCCGCAGCTCTAGCAAGAGCAAAAGCGAAAAAAGAAGCTCAACAGGCGGAAAAATTATCGGTTGCTGAGCCTGTCGAAGCAAATGCAGAAAGCTCAACGAATGGTTCGACAAGCTCACCAAGCGTTGAGAATGATCCGCGCAAAGCAGCAGTAGCCGCTGCTCTAGCACGAGCAAAAGCGAAAAAAGAGGCGCAACAAGCGGTAAGTTCAGCGCAAAATTTTGCAAATGAACCAAAAGCTGAAGATGATCCACGCAAAGTAGCAGTAGCAGCTGCGTTAGCAAGAGCAAAAGCGAAGAAAGAGGCGCAACAAGCGGTAAGTTCTGAGCAAAATTTTGCAAATGAACCAAAAGCTGAAGATGATCCGCGCAAAGCCGCAGTTGCGGCGGCAATTGCACGAGCCAAAGCGAAGAAAGAGGCGCAACAAGCGGTAAGTTCTGAGCAAAATTTTGCAAATGAGCCAAAAGCTGAAGATGATCCGCGTAAAGCAGCAGTTGCGGCTGCGATTGCACGAGCAAAAGCGAAGAAAGAGGCACAACAAGCGGTAAGTTCTGAGCAAAATTTTGCAAATGAGCCAACCGTTGAAGATGATCCGCGTAAAGCAGCAGTTGCGGCGGCAATTGCACGAGCCAAAGCGAAGAAAGAGGCGCAACAAGCGGTAAGTTCTGAGCAAAATTTTGCAAATGAGCCAACCGTTGAAGATGATCCGCGTAAAGCAGCAGTTGCGGCGGCAATTGCACGAGCAAAAGCCAAAAAAGAGGCAATGAAACAACAATAATTAAGGAAGAATATCCCAATGTTAAATGAGTTATTTCCGCCATTTCCATGGTCATTTTTGTTTATCCAAGATCTGATTGGTACGATCGTCTTTGCGATTTCAGGCGCAATGGCGGCCCGTCAGCATAAAATGGATATTTTTGGGGTATTTGTCCTTGCTTTTGTTACCGGCGTAGGCGGTGGCACATTGCGCGATGTCATGATAGGTAGCACTCCTGTTTTCTGGATGAAACAGCCGATTTATGTGCTGATGATTATTCTTGCCGTCGCGATTACCGTGGTACTCAAAAATATCATGGATAAAAGCTACTGGAAAACAGGCTTGCTAGTTTTTGATGCGATCGGGCTAGGGGTTTTCACTGTGATTGGGGTTCAAAAAGGAATTGATTTTGGATTACATCCCATGATTTCAGTGGCTCTTGGTGCGGTAACGGGCTGTTTTGGTGGCTTAATTCGTGACATTTTACGTAATGAAGTGCCAATCATTTTACAAAAAGAAGTGTATGTGACGGCCAGTTTAGTTGGTGGTTCTATCTTTATCCTTTGCCGTAATATGGGAATTGATAGTAACTGGGTTGACGTGGTAACCGTATTTACTGTCATTACAACGCGTATACTAACTATGCGATTTAATATGCATTTACCGAAAGTATAAATTGTAGAGCGAGGCGATTCGTTCAAATAACGTATTTAAAAGATTAAATAAAATAGGAACCCTTTCATGTTTAAAATGGTGAGTTCACCTCATTCCCATTCAAAAAATCAGACCGCAAATTTTATGTTGTGGGTGATGTTAGCAATGTTGCCTGCCTTAGTGGTATTGCTGTATTTCTTTGGCTATGGTGTTTTGATTCAATCTACTTTGGCAATTGTGATTGCGATTGCGATTGAGCTTGCGGTTGCAAAACTTCGAGGCAAACCGACCGCTTTCTATCTTTCGGATTTTACAGGGATTTTAACAGCATTTATTTTAGCGGCCGCGATTCCGCCTTATGCGCCTTACTGGATAATCATTATAGGTGTTGTGGTGTCTTTGTTGCTTGCAAAACACGTTTATGGTGGTTTAGGGCAGAATTTATTTAATCCTGCGATGATTGGTTATGCATTATTGTTAGTCTCTTTCCCTGTGCAGATGACCGCTTGGTTACCGCCAATTGATTTACTGAATGAACCGCCAACATTAGCAGATAGTTTTACGTTAATTTTTAGTGGTGTAACGAGTGATGGCTTTACGATCCATCAGTTATTGGATAGTGTTGATGGTATTTCACAGGCGACACCATTAGATAGTGCGAAAACGAACTTAGCAAAATTGGGATTGGATGGCATTTTAAGTTCATCGATTTTTAGCGGTATTTTCGCAACAGGTTGGTGGCAAGCAAATATCGCCTTTTTACTTGGTGGTCTCTTTTTGATTTATAAAAAGATTATCCATTGGCAAATTCCTGTATCAATGTTAGCTGTTTTTGCATTATGTGCAGGCTTAACAGATTTAGCATTAGGGCAAACTCACTTATCTGTCTTTAGCCAAATGTTAAGTGGTGCGATGATGTTTGGGGCATTCTTTATTGCAACCGATCCAGTTACTGCCTCAATTACCCCTCGTGGTAAGTTAATTTTTGGCGGTTTAGTCGGTTTATTGGTTTATGTTATCCGTTATTACGGTAACTATCCTGATGGCGTTGCTTTTGCGGTATTGCTTGCTAATATTTGTGTGCCATTAATTGACCACTACACTCAACCGCATTTATATGGAACAAAGAGAAAATAAGGAAACGTGATGAATACATCAAAAATTACCGTACGTTATGCCTTAATTCTTGGGGCTATTGCGCTATTTTGTACAGCAATCTCTACCGCAATTTATTTGCTGACGAAAGATCGCATTGATGAAGTGACAGCTAAGCAACAGCGTCAGCTACTATTGGAAGTGGTACCACAAGAGCAATTCGACAATGATCTACTTGCGACTTGTAAAATGATAGTTTTAGTAGATAAACCATTTTTAAATCGAATTTATTTTGCAAAAAAATCGGATAATCTGACCGCTTACGCCATTCAAGCTACAGCGCCAGATGGCTATTCGGGTAATATTAGCTTACTTATGGGGATTCAGCCTGATGGCACAGTGCTAGGTGTTCGTACATTGGCACATAAAGAAACCCCCGGATTAGGCGATAAAATTGAAACTCGTATTTCAGATTGGATCTATTCATTTACAGGTAAACAGTTTAGTTTGGAAAATGAAAGCCAGTGGGCAGTGAAAAAAGACGGTGGTCAGTTTGATCAATTCACTGGTGCGACAATCACGCCAAGAGCAGTGGTAAATAATGTTCGCCAAAGTGCGAAATGGGTGATTAGTGAGTTAAGTCAAAAGCCAGAATTAATAAGTTCATTTAAAGAATGCAACTAATAGAAGTCCCCCTTTGAAAAAGGGGGATTTAGGGGGATTTAAAATTGTTTGAAAATCCCCCCTAGAATGTAGGTCGGGCATAAATGCCCGACGAATAAAATTAATCATTTAATATGTCGGGCATAAATGCCCGACCTACAATTTAGAGAGATAAAAATGTCCCAAATCCCAATCCAACAAATTGATGAGCAACCAACGGTTGCAGAACCGTCAATGTGGAAAACTCTATTTACCCAAGGGGTATGGTCAAATAACGGTGCTTTGGTACAGTTACTTGGCTTATGTCCTTTACTGGCGGTATCAAATAATGTGACCAATGCGTTAGGTCTTGGCTTAGCTACTTTGCTGGTGTTAGTCATTACTAACAGTGTTGTGTCATTATTCCGCAAAGTGACACCACACGATATTCGTATCCCAATTTATGTGATGATTATTGCAACAGCTGTAACTGCAGTGCAGCTGTTAATGAATGCCTATGCCTATCCCGTTTATCAATCTCTTGGGATCTTTATTCCGTTGATTGTAACTAACTGTATCGTGATTGGACGCGCAGAAGCCTTTGCTTCAAAAAACAATCTGGCTCATTCAGCCTTTGATGGCTTTGCTATGGGGCTTGGAATGGCACTAAGTTTAGTGGTATTAGGTGCAATTCGTGAGCTGATCGGCAACGGCACTTTATTTGATGGTTTAGATTTACTACTCGGTGACTGGGCTAAATCCCTTAGAATGGATGTCTTACATTTAGATTCTGGTTTGTTATTGGCAATTCTGCCACCAGGTGCATTTATTGGCTTGGGTGTTATTTTAGCGGTGAAGAATTTGATTGATAGCCGCAATAAAAAATAGAGAGAACAAAGATGCATCATGATTATACCTATGAAAAGGGTTATAGACATAAATTTTTAAAGCAATTTTTGTACCCTAAATATTGGCACGTCTGGTTGGGCGTTTTTGCTTTGGTTGTTTTAGCTTATGTACCATTCCGCTTGCGTGATAAGCTTGCGGCAGGTATTGGAAAAATTGTGGCAAAACATCTAAAAGGTAAAAAACAATATAACCGAGCTGATACGAACTTACGTTACTGTTTTCCTGAATGGAGTGAGCAACAGCGTGATGAAGTGATCGAAAAAATGTTTATTACCGTAGCTCAAACGATATTGGGGATTGGTGAGATTGCTCTACGTTCAGTGGAGCATATTCAAAAACGTAGTGAATATTCAGGGATGGATATTATTAAGGAAGCACGAGCAAGTGGTAAAAATGTTATTTTATTAGTACCGCATACTTGGTCAATAGATGCTTCTGGTATTGTTTTACACACTTACGGGATGCCAATGACGTCAATGTATCACCCTCATAAAAATCCATTAGTCGATTGGTTATGGAATGAGGTGCGCCAACGTTTTGGTGGAAAAATGCATACTCGTAATAATGGGATCAAACCATTTTTGAATGATGTGAAAAAAGGGCAATTAGGCTATTTTTTACCTGATGAAGATTTTGGGGAAAAGGGCAGTGTTTATGCAAAATTCTTTGCTACAGAAAAAGCAACCTTACCAGGCTTAAAGAAAATGGCTAAAGTGGTGAATGCTGTGGTGATACCTATGTTCCCAATCTATAACGCAGAAAAAGGTGTTTATCAGATTGAAATTCTGCCACAAATTGAATTTGATGATACTCCCGAACAATCTGCTCGCGAGATGAATCGTGTGATAGAGTATTTTGTCACAAAAAATCCAGAGCAATATGTGTGGATCTTACGTTTATTAAAAACTCGCCGTGATGGTGAGGATATTTATAAACGATAGCATTTATAATGTAGCAACTGTGTTCCTACACAAAAAAGTTATTCAATTTTAACCCACAGTTTCTGTGGATAAGTGGCGTGTCGCATCCCATTTTTCATTGCGCTTAACTAACGCATTCATAATGGTTAAAAGTTTAC